>JADGOX010000358.1 GCA_017882745.1 Mycobacteriaceae bacterium
GCGGTTGCGGGCGCAGTCGCCTTCGTCGCCTCCGCGCCGGATCCAGACTGGCGCTGCTTGATCGCGACGATGAGATCGCCCTTCCGCATGCCTGCGGTGTCGCCAACGCCGATGTCGGCGGCGAGCGCACGCAGATCTGCGAGCACCATCCCCGTCAACCCGCCGCGACGGCGGGGAGCTGCGGTGGCAGCGTCATGAGCAGGGTTGGCGATGAGGTCCGTATCGGTCACGGATGTCCTTTCCTTCCCTGGCATGCACCATGCAGTACCGGGGGTTCGAACCGGGATCCGACGCAGCGCGTCGAACTCGGAATGCGCCGCCGCACCCTCGACAGAGTGAGCGGAATGTCCATCGCAGTAAGCCTTGTTCCGCCGTTGCGCACCCGCTCGACCCTCGACAACGTCCATCAAGATATTGCGAGATGGTCCCCGAAGATGTCCTCCGGGTGGGGCACCGGCATCAACGCTCACGGTGGCTAGACAACCTGAGGGTAGCCGTACATGTCGCGAGCGGCAACAGCACCCCCATTTGCCACGCTGAACGGCTTGACGCAGATCAGCTCAGCGCGTCTCAACGCCAGTGGCCACACCGAGGGTCAGCACCTCAAGGCCCTGCTCGAGCGCCCTCTCGGTCAGTTCCCGCGGCAGGCCGCCCACGGTCAGTGCAAGCACCGTGGGACCCGCACCCGAGATTGTTGCGGCAATACCCGCTGCACGAAGGAGGCTGATCCATTCGGCGGTGACCGGCATAGCCGGCGCCCGTTGCGCCTGGTGCAGACGGTCCTCAGTTGCATCGAGCAACAGATCGGGTCGCTGGGTGAGCGCCAGTACCGCCAGGGCGCTGCGGGAAGCGTTGAAAGCTGCATCGCAGTGCGGAACCTCCCGCGGTAGCATTCCCCGGGTCAAGGCGGTAGACGACTGCTCTGCGGGCACGAGCGCCACAGGAATGATGTCCTCGTGCACGCGCAGGCTCACGGCCCGGTACCGGTAACCCCCGTCCACGAAACGGCCGGTCCAGGAGATGACGGCACCACCGAGCACGCTTGCCGAGGCGTTGTCGGGGTGGCCCTCGAATTCCGATGCCCGCTGAACCAGCGCCTCGTCGGAGATGTCAACTCGGCACAGCACGCGTGCCGCAGCTATGCCGGCGACCACAGCCGACGCGGAGGACCCGAGGCCACGAGAATGCGGAATTGTGTTGCAGCACAGTACTTCCAACCCTTGCCCAGCGGCATCTTCCGCACTGAGGCCAGCCAGCTGAAGGCCCGCACGGACGGCACGGACCACCAAGTGCGAGTTGTCACGCGGAACCTCGGCTGCACCCTCACCCTCCACCACCACCGTGGTCCCGTGATCGGTGGTCCGCACGGTCACCTCATCCCACAGGTCCAGCGCGAGACCGAGAGAGTCGAAGCCTGGCCCCAGGTTGGCCGAGGACGCGGGCACGCGCACCGTCGCCACACGTCCAGCGGGGAGCGTGCTCACGCGTCAGGCCAGCTCGAGAGCGTGCGCAACGGCCACGGGGTCCACACCGATCGGCTCGATCTCCACCATGCCGAGCAGTGCGGTCGCGGGGTCCTTGAGACCGTGACCGGTCACGGTGCACACCACAACCGAGCCGCGTTCGAGCCATCCGTCCGCGTGCGCAGCCAGCACACCGGCAACACTGGCCGCCGATGCGGGTTCCACGAATACGCCCTCGCGCGCCGCGACCAGGCGGTAGGCGGCCAGGAGCTCCTCGTCGGTAGCCGCGCGGAATACCCCATTCGACTCGTTCTTCGCCGCCATCGCACTGTCCCAGGAGGCCGGTGAGCCGATACGAATGGCAGTGGCGATGGTCTCGGGGTCCTTGACCGGCGCACCATGCACCAGCGGTGCCGCCCCGGCAGCCTGCACGCCCAGCATCCGGGGCAGCCCCTCGGTGATTCCCTCGGAGTGGTACTCGCGGTAGCCCTTCCAGTATGCCGTGATGTTGCCTGCATTACCCACCGGCAAGCAGTGCACGTCGGGTGCGCGGCCGAGCGCGTCACACACCTCGAACGCGGCCGTCTTCTGACCCTCGATGCGGGCCGGGTTGACGGAGTTGACCAAGGCAATGGCCTCGAACTCCGCCGTGGTCTTGCGCGCGAGTTCCAGGCAGTCGTCGAAGTTGCCCTGCACCTGAACGATCTTGGCGCCGTGCATCACTGCTTGCGCCAGCTTGCCCATCGCTATCTTGCCCTGGGGGACGAGCACGGCACAGGTCATGCCCGCACGCGCGGCGTACGCAGCCGCCGAGGCCGAGGTGTTGCCGGTGGACGCACAGATGACAGCTCGCTGACCCCGGGCGTAGGCATCGGTGATGGCCATCGTCATCCCCCGGTCCTTGAATGAACCGGTGGGATTGGCCCCCTCGACCTTCAGATACACCTCGCAGCCGGTGAGCTCGGAAAGATGCGCGGCCGGCAGCAGCGGCGTACCGCCCTCGCGCAACGTGATCACCCGGGTGTCCTCGGCAAGTCCCATCCGTGTGCGGTACGCCTCGATGACGCCCGGCCACGGGCGGTGCACAACGCTGGAGTGGGCAAGTTCGATCATGGGGTTCCACCTTCTACCCGAAGCACACTGGTCACGGCATTGACGAACTCGGAGTCGCGCAGAGCGGCAACAGTATCGGCCAGCGCTGAGTCGCGAGCCGTGTGCGTCACCACCACCAGGGAAGCACCGTCGTCGCGCCCGACCTGCCGCACCACGGAGATACTGACGCCACGCTTGGCGAATTCTCCGGCCACCGCCGCCAGCACCCCGGCGCGGTCGGCGACCTCCATGCTGACGTGGTAGCGGGTCGGCGTCTCTCCCATGGGGGCGATGCCCAGGTCTGCGTAGGCGGACTCGCGCGGTCCGCGTCCGCCGTGCACGAGGTTGCGCGAGACGGCAACCAGGTCACCCAGAACGGCCGACGCGGTCGGCGCTCCACCGGCTCCCTGGCCGTAGAACATCAGACGTCCGGCCGCCTCGCCCTCGACGACCACCGCGTTGTATGCGCCGTCGACGCTCGCCAAGGGATGGTTGCGAGGAACCATCGCCGGGTGCACCCGCGCAGAGACCCGCTCGGTGCCGTCCTCAGCCACCACCCGCTCGCACAGCGCCAACAGCTTGACGGTGCACCCCAGTGTCTTGGCTGCGGCGATGTCCGACGCCGTGATGTCGCGGATGCCCTCTCGGTAGACGTCGGCAGCAGTCACCCGGGTATGGAAGGCCAGGCTCGCCAGGATCGCGGCCTTGGCCGCCGCGTCGAAGCCGTCCACATCGGCCGTCGGATCCGCCTCGGCGTAACCGAGCCGGCCGGCCTCCTCCAGAGTCTCCGCATAACCGGCGCCCGTGGAGTCCATGGCCGAGAGGATGAAGTTCGTGGTGCCGTTGAGGATGCCCACCACCCGCGTGATCCGGTCGCCCGCCAGGGACTCCCTCATCGGGCGCACGATCGGGATCGCGCCGGCCACCGCCGCTTCGAAGTAGAGATCCGCGCCCGAAGCATCCGCCGCTTCGGCCAGCTCGGCGGTGTTCTCAGCAAGCAGCGCCTTGTTGGCCGTGACGACGGACTTCCCCGCCCGCAACGCATCCAGCAGCAGGGTGCGCACCGGCTCGATGCCGCCGACCACCTCGACGACGACATCGACGTCCTCGCGGGCGATGAGCGAAGCCGCGTCGGTGGTGAGCAGCTCCCCAGGAACGTCGTGATGCCGCTTGGGCCGGCGGATCGCGATGCCGCGCAGCACCACCGGCGCACCCACTCGAGCGGTCAACTCGTCGGCCTGCGACAGGAGCAGCCGCACGACCTCACTGCCGACCGTGCCGCATCCAAGCAGCGCAACCCCGATGGGGCGTTCCCGTGTCATGAGACTTCCAAGCTGAGCAGGTCGGTGGTGGTCTCTCTCCGGAGGATCAAGCGTGGGACTCCGTCGCGGACCGCCACAACGGCAGGGCGGGCGACCATGTTGTACCGGCTCGACATCGAGTAGCAGTAGGCCCCCGTGGCGGCCACCGCCAACAGGTCACCGGCGGCGATGTCGGCGGGCAGCCAGGCGTCACGGACCACGATGTCACCGCTTTCGCAGTGCTTGCCGACGACCCTCGCCACCACCGGTTGGGCGTCACTGGCGCGGGAAACCAGCCGGCAGTCGTAATTGGCGTCGTACAAGGCTGTGCGAATGTTGTCACTCATGCCCCCGTCGACGCTGACGTAGCGCCTGACGTTGCGACGATGCTCGGTGGCCGCGCCCAACCGCACGTCCTTGATGGTGCCCACCTCGTACAGGGTGACCGTGCCTGGGCCCACGATCGCGCGACCAGGCTCGACGGCGACCACGGCCTGGGCCAGCCCGGCTGCCGAACACTCCACGCTCACGATGTGCCGCAGCTTCTCAGCCAGCTGTCGTATTGGAGGCGGATCGTCGGAAGGCACGTAGGAGATACCCATCCCGCCGCCGAGGTCCAGCGTGGTCACATGCGCCAGCTTCTCCGGACCGTGAGTGTCGGTGAGCGTACGCAGCAGACCGACCACGCGATGCGCCGCGACCTCGAAACCGTCGGCGTCGAAGATCTGCGAGCCAATGTGGCTGTGCAGACCCACCAAGCGAAGGTTCTTCGCCTCCAGGACGCAACGTGCGGCCTCGGCCGCGTCCCCACCGGCCAGCGAGAAACCGAACTTCTGATCCTCGTGGGCCGTCGCGATGAACTCGTGCGTGTGTGCCTCCACGCCCACCGTCACGCGGATCAGCACGTCCTGCACAGCGTTGTGTGCGAGGGCCACGGCGTCGAGCCGTTCGATCTCCTGCAGCGAGTCGACGATCACCGCGCCCACGCCGGCGTCGACGGCCGCGATCAGCTCAGGAACAGACTTGTTGTTGCCGTGCATCGCAATTCGCTCCGCCGGGAAGCCCGCATACAAGGCCACGGCCAGCTCGCCACCCGAGGAGACGTCCAGGGACAAGCCTTCCTCCGCGACCCAGTGGGCGATCTCACCGCACAAGAACGCCTTGGCTGCGTAGTGCACCCTCGCCGCACCACCGAACGCTTCTGCCATCTCGCGGCACCGTGACCGGAAGTCGTCCTCGTCCATCACGAACAGCGGAGTGCCGTACTCCTCGGCGAGCGTGCGGACATCAACACCAGCCAGCCGAACCACACCATCCTCACCACGGTGTGCACCCTTGGGCCACACTGCAGCCGACAGCTCGGCAAGCTCCTCCGGGTCGCGGGGACGTTCCGGCAGATCTCCCAGCGACACATGGTCGGACACGTTTCCCGCGTCACCATGCCGCGGACCTGCGGGGTGGGCGCTCACATCCGCTCCGGAGCGCTCACGCCAAGCAGCCCGAGGCCACTGGCGAGTACCTGACGGGTCGCGGCACAGAGGGCGAGCCGGGAGCTGTGCAGCGGGGCCGGCGCCTCGTCGCCTTGGGGCAGCACCCGGCAACTGTCGTAGAAGCGGTGGTACGTGCCGGCCAGCTCCTCGAGGTAGCGGGCCACTCTATGGGGCTCACGAAGCTCCGACGCACTTGTCAGCACTCGGGGATACTCCCCCAGGGTGCGGATCAGCGCCCCCTCCCGTTCGTGGCTCAACAGGCTCATGTCCGCTGCTTCCCAAGAGATTCTCAGCTCCGCCGCCGAACGGGCGAGGGCACTGAGCCGTGCGTGCGCGTACTGCACGTAGTACACCGGGTTGTCGTTGGTCTGCTTGGTCAGCAGGTCGAGGTCGAGGTCGATGTTGGAGTCCACCGAGGACCGGATCAGCGAGTACCGCGCAGCGTCGACACCGACCGCCTCGACCAAGTCTTCCAGGGTGATTACCGTGCCCGCACGCTTGCTCATCTTCACCGGGGCGCCGTCTCGAACGAGGTTGACCATCTGGCCGATGAGCACCTCCACGGTGTCCGGGTCGTCACCGAACGCAGCCGCGGCCGCCTTGAGCCGTCCGATGTAGCCGTGGTGATCTGCACCGAGCATGTAGATACACAGATCGAAGCCGCGGGCACGCTTGTCCTGGAAGTAGGCGATGTCACCGGCGATGTAGGCCGACTCGCCGTTGCTCTTCACGACGACCCGGTCCTTGTCGTCACCGAAGTCCGTGGAGCGCAACCACCAGGCACCCTCGGACTCGTAGAGGTTGCCCGATTCCTTGAGCTGGGAGACCGCCTTGTCCACCGCCCCGGAGTCGAACAGCGACTTCTCGTGGAAGAAGACGTCAAAATCGGTGCCGAAGTCGTGCAACGTGCGCTTGATCTCGGCGAACATGAGGTCGATGCCGATGCTGCGGAACACCTCGTGCTGCTGCTCGGGTGGCAGGCTCAGCGCGTCGGGCTGCACCGTCAGCACCTGAGCTGCGATATCACCGATGTACTCACCGGCGTAGCCGTCTTCCGGCGTCGGCTCACCCGACGCTGCCGCCAGCAGCGAGCGGACGAAGCGGTCGATCTGCGCGCCCGCGTCGTTGAAGTAGTACTCCCGGGTGACAAGCGCGCCCTGGGCGCTGAGTATTCGGCCAAGGGCATCCCCGACCGCAGCCCAGCGAGTACCCCCGATGTGCAGAGGTCCAGTTGGATTCGCCGAGACGAACTCGAGGTTCACCTTGGTTCCTGCCATCGCCTGGCCACTGCCGTACGTGGTGCCCGCGCTGAGCACCCGGCTGACGATGGCCCCCTGTGCGGCAGCGTCCAGGCGAATGTTGAGAAACCCGGGACCGGCGACGTCCGCGGAGTCAATCCCCTCCGCCGAGGTCAACGCGGCGGCCAACCAGCCGGCCAGCTCACGGGGCTGGGCGCCGAGCTTCTTGGCAACCTGCAGCGCGATGTTCGTCGCATAGTCGCCGTGCTCGGGGCTGCGGGGGCGCTCCACGGTGAGCGTCTGGGGCAGAACTTGGGGGTCGAACCCACGCTCGGTGAGCACCTCGGCAGCGGTGGCACGGAGAAGCTCGGCGAGGTCGGCGGGAGTCACAACAGGTCATCTTAGTTTCATGCACCGAGCAGGCACGGAAAGGGCTAGTGCAGGACCGGAAAGGGCTGGGCCCGCCGGCGCACGGGATTCTCGTACAGTGGTGATGACAGCGCGACGCAAGCCAAGGAAGATCCGGGGCCGACAAGCCGGATGAGTGAGGACGACCCACCGATGCCCAACGGCAAGAGCGACCGCCCGAGTTCAAGTAGTGCGGCCAAGTCAGCGAAGGCGCTCAAGGCCGCCAAGAGCCGGAGCCGCGGAAGCAGCCAGTCTCCAGTCAAGGACCGGCACATCCCCTGGCTGTCCCTCGGTGCAGGGCTGTTGGTTATCGCACTCATCGCGGCGATCGCCGCGTTCCTGGTGCCCAAGTACGAGGCTCGCTCGGAGGCGGAGCGGTACGTGCCGACGGCGACGAACACCGATCCGTCGTCGAAGATCGACGGCGTGGTGAAGGTCGACTACCCCGCCGGCCTGCACGTGAGTGCCACCCAGCGCGTCGCCTACGACAAGAAACCACCGTTCGGCGGGCCGCACGACCAGGTTTGGGCGGCCTGCGTGGGCAACGTGTACCCCAAGGCGATCCGTACGGAGAACGGCGTCCACGCCCTCGAGCACGGTGCGGTCTGGATCACCTACAACCCGGACAAGCTGTCCACGGACCAGGTGCAGACCCTCGCCTCCAAAGTCGAAGGCCAGCCGTACATGTTCATGTCGCCCTACCCAGGGATGGACTCGAACTTCTCGCTGCAGTCCTGGGGTCACCAGCTCAAGCTCACCGACGTGAACGACCATCGGGCAGCGAACTTCATTTCCGCGTTGCGGCAGAACTCGAACACCTACCCGGAGGTGGGTGCCAGCTGTGACGCGGGCACACCCACCCTGTTCGACCCCGCGAACCCCCCGGCGTTCGACCCGACCCCTCCGGGCGCAGGTGCCATCCCCATGGACGGCAAGGGGCTGACGCCACAGCTCACGAACGGCCAGGAACAGCCCCCCACCGGCGGCGCGGCAGCCACCTCAGCACCGGCTGCCGTCCCACCAATGAC
>JADGOX010000108.1 GCA_017882745.1 Mycobacteriaceae bacterium
AGGGCGGCTACCCCCAACAGGGCGGCTACCCCCAACAGGGCGGCTACCCCCAACAGGGCGGCTACCCCCAACAGGGCGGCTACCCCCAACAGGGCGGCTACCCCCAACAGGGCGGCTACCCCCAGCAAGGCGGCTACCCCCAACAGGGCGGCTACCCCCAGCAAGGCGGCTACCCCCAACAGGGCGGCTACCCCCCGGCACCAGCGCAGAGTGACCACCCGCAGACGCCTCCCCCGCAGCAGAGCTACGACCAGCAGAGCTACGAGCAGCAGGGCTACAACCAGCAGCCTGGTGCCCAAGGGCCCAGTGGTTGGGATGCCCAGCCCGGGTACTACGACCAGAGCTACGGCGCACCCGTAGCCGCGCCCAGCGTGGGCCAGTCGCAGGGCCAGGGCCTCTCGGCTTCCCTGCACCTCGACGACGGCAGCGGCCGCACGTACCAGCTGAAGAACGGCAGCAACGTGATCGGTCGCGGCCAGGATGCCGAGTTCCGCGTCGCCGACACCGGCATCTCCCGTCGGCACCTGGAGATCACCTGGGACGGGAACGTCGCGATGCTCGCCGACCTCGGCTCTACCAACGGCACCACCGTCAACGGCGCTGCCGTGCAGAACTGGCAGCTCGCCGACGGCGACATGGTGCACGCCGGAAACTCAAATATCGTCGTGCACATCCAGAACTAGAGTGCGCCTCGCGAGCTGAGCGCTCCGGACCTTGCAGACTCGTGCCTGCTCTACACCAGAACTACGGCAGCAATGGGACACTGCCACGGAGAACAGCCAACAGGCACCAACCAGAGGAGGTGGCGAGCAACCGTGCAGGGACTGATTCTCCAGCTCACGCGTGGCGGTTTCCTCATCCTGCTGTGGCTGTTCGTCTTCGCCGCCCTGCGCGTGCTGCGCAGCGACCTCAACGTGGCGTCCGGGCTGCGGGTCGGTCTTCCCCGTGTCGCCAGCTCCCGGCCACGCCGTTCGCCGCGCAACGCCAAGGTCGCCCGCCAACTCGTGGTCACGCACGGTGCACTTGCGGGCACCCGAATCACACTGGGGACGCAGGCTGTCCTGCTCGGCCGAGCTGACGACTCCACTCTGGTCCTTACCGACGACTACTCATCTACCCGGCACGCCAGGCTGTCCCCGCGCGGAACCGACTGGTACGTGGAGGATCTTGGTTCCACCAACGGCACCTACCTCGACCGCGACAAGGTCACCTCTCCGGTCCGCGTTCCCCTGGGTACCCCGGTGCGGATCGGCAAGACCGTGATTGAGTTGCGACCATGACCCTTGTTCTGCGCTACGCGGCACGCAGCGACAGAGGACTTGTCCGCTCCAACAACCAGGACTCCGTCTATGCCGGTCCGCGGCTGCTGGCCGTTGCCGACGGGATGGGCGGGCACGCCGCAGGGGAAGTGGCCTCAAAGATCGTGATCGCCGCCCTCGCCCCCCTGGACGACGAGGACCCCCGCCAGGATCTGCTGCTGCAGCTGGAAGACGCCACACTGGCTGGCAACGACGCCATCGCCGAGCTTGTCGCCGATGAGCCCGAGCTCGACGGCATGGGCACCACCCTCACCGCGATGCTGTTCTCCGGAAACCGTCTGGGCATGGTTCACGTAGGTGACTCGCGTGCGTACCTGTACCGCGACGGCACATTGACCCAGATCACCCACGACGACAGCTTCGTACAGTCCCTGGTCGACGAGGGGCGGTTGTCTCAGGAAGAGGCCGCCAACCACCCGCAGCGGTCCTTACTGCTTCGGGCGCTGACCGGCACCGAGGTCGAGCCCACGCTCACGGTTCGCGAAGCACGCGCGAATGACCGCTACCTCCTCTGCTCGGACGGCCTGACCGGTCCGGTGAGCGATGAGACCCTGCACGAGACGCTGCAGATCAACGACCCCCAGGACTGCGCGGACCGCTTGATCGAGCTCGCGTTGCGCAGTGGTGGTCCGGACAACATCACCGTCATCGTCGCGGACATCGTCGACGTCGAGTACGGCGAGGACGAACCAATCGTCGGCGGCGCTGTCTCCGGAGCGGAGGATACGACCGAGACCCCGAACACCTCGGCCGGGCGGGCTGCGGCCGTCAACCCGGCCCGGGCGGCCCCCCAACGGGTGGGCGCTACGCAGGATGCGCAGGTGACCAAGCCCCATAAGCGGCGTTGGCTGGTTGTGGCGGCGTTCCTGGTGCTGCTGCTGGTTGTCGCGGCGGTGGTGGGCCGAGTGTGGATCAGGTCCAACTACTACGTCGGCGTTCGTGACAACCGGGTCGCCGTGTTACAGGGGGTGCCCGGAAGCATCTTCGGCATCGAGCTACAGGGTGTGGCGGAACAAGCGTGTGTCACGCCCGCCGGTGACCTGCGACTGACGCAGCCGAAGACGGGGACCGCGCCCGGCTGCGCACCGCTGCGGCTGGACCACCTGCGCCCCTCCGCCCGCGCACAGGTGAGTGCCGGTCTGCCCGGGGGTTCCCTCGACGATTCACGCAAGCAGATCAGCCAGCTGATCAGGACCGAACTGCTTCCGGTGTGCACAACGCCGGGCACTACGGCACCCACGACGACCGCACCCTCAACCGCGGCCCCAACCCCCACGATCGCGGTTCCGCCGGTGCCCGGTGTCGTCACAGTCCCGCCGACGGTCACCACCGCGCCCAGCGGCACTGATCTCGCTGCGCCGAGCCAGGTGGCCGGCGAAGACTGTCGGGCCGGTAGCTGATGACGGCCGCCACCGGGCTGGCCAGCCCAGCGGGGGGGCTTGCCGCAGGTCCCGGCGTACCCACCCGCCGTGGTGCCGAGCTGGTCATGCTCGCCTTTGCCGCCGTCGTCACCACCTCGGCGCTGGTGCTCGTGGAGGCCAACCAGGAGCAGCAGCTCTCCACCGGCCTGATCAGCTACGGTGCCGCCTACCTTGCACTGTTCACGCTGGCTCACCTGGCGGTCCGTAAGCTGGCCCCCTACGCCGACCCCCTGATCCTGCCGTGCGTCGCGCTGCTCAACGGGCTGGGACTGGTGATGATCCACCGTCTGGACCTGGCGGCTTCGGCCAAGGCAGCCCACAACGGAGATCCCATTCCCGGCGGCGACGCCCCGCACCAGGTGGTGTGGACCGCGATCGGCGTCGTGTTGTTCCTCGGCGTCCTGTGGTTCATTCGCGACCACCGCAGCCTTGCCCGCTACGGCTACACCTGCGGCCTGGCGGGGCTGGTGCTGCTCATCACCCCGGCTGTCCTTCCCGCGAAGTTCAGCGAGGTCAACGGCGGCAAGAACTGGATTCTGCTGGCCGGATTCTCCATCCAGCCCGGCGAGTTCGCCAAGATTCTGCTGCTGATCTTCTCCGCGTCCTTCCTCGTCGCCAAGCGCGACCTGTTCGACACTGCGGGCAAGCGCATCTTCGGCATGGACCTTCCCCGTGCCCGCGACCTCGCTCCCATGCTCCTGGCCTGGGGCGTGTCCATCGGCGTGCTGGTCTTCGACAAGGACCTCGGGTTCGCGCTTTTGATCTTCGGCACCGTACTCGTGATGCTCTACGTGGCGACGGAACGGGTCAGCTGGCTGCTCATCGGCAGCGCGTTGTTCATGGGCGGATGCTTCGTCGCCTACCACCTGTTCACCCACATCCAGGTGCGCGTCCAGACCTGGCTCGACCCCTACGCCACCTACGACACGACCGGGTACCAGATCTCGCAGTCGCTGTTCGGGCTCGGCACCGGTGGTGTGGGAGGAACGGGCCTCGGCGCCGGCCGCCCGGAGACGGTGCCCTTCGCCAACACCGACTTCATTGTGGCGTCCTTCGGTGAGGAGCTCGGCCTCATCGGCATCGCCGCGCTGCTCATGGTCTTCGCGGTGCTCGTCACGCGGGGTATGCGGACGGCGATCGCCGTCCGCGACACCTTCGGCAAGCTGCTCGCCGGTGGGCTCGCGTTCACCATCGCCTGGCAGGTGTTCGTCGTGGTAGGTGGAGTCACGAAGCTGATTCCGCTCACCGGGCTCACCACTCCCTTCGTCTCCTACGGCGGGTCTTCACTGCTGGCGAACTACATACTGGTCGCGATCCTGCTTCGCATCTCCGACGCCTCCCGACGCCCCGCGCCGGCTCGCAGGCCGAGGGTGGCCCCTCCCACGCCCATCGCGGACGCCCCGACGCAGATGGTGAAGCGGGCGCAATGAACAAACCCCTCCGCCGCGTCGCCTTCGCTGTGATGGTGCTGATCATTGCGCTGTTGTGCAACGCCACCTACGTCCAGGTTTTCCGGGCAGACAGCCTGCGCGCGGACCCCCGCAACCAGCGGGTGTTGCTGGACGAGTACTCCCGCCAACGCGGCCAGATCTCCACTGGGGGCGTGGTTCTGGCTTCCTCGGACCCCACCTCGGACCGGTTCAAGTACCTGCGCAAATACCCGAACCCCCAGGTGTATGCGCCGCTGACCGGGTACTACTCCATCCAGTACTCCACCACCGGAATCGAGCGGGCCGAGGACTCCGTGCTCAACGGATCCGACGATCGGCTGTTCGGCCGCCGGCTGTTCGACCTGATCTCCGGGCGCGACCCCCGCGGGGGCAACGTCGCGCTCACCATCGACCCGCGCGCCCAGCAGACCGCGTACGACCAGATGACTTCGAAAAAGTACACCGGGGCGGTGGTGGCACTCCGGCCGAGCACGGGCGAGATCCTCGCGATGGTCAGCACCCCCAGCTTCGACCCAAACCCTCTGGCCAGCCACGATGCGACAGCGCGGCAGGCCGCCTGGGCCGCACTGCAGAACGATCCCAAGACGCCGCTCACCAACCGGGCGATCTCAGAGACCTACCCCCCGGGCTCCACCTTCAAGGTCGTGGTTACCGCCGCGGCGCTTGCCAACGGGAAGATCACCCCCAGCACACCGGTCACCGCCGCACCACGGATCACCCTGCCCAACACCAGCACCACCTTGGAGAACTACAACGGCAGCACGTGCGGCCCCGGGCCGACAGCGACGTTCGCCGAGGCCTTCGCCCGCTCGTGCAACACCGCATTCGCTGAGCTCGGTGTCACCGTAGGTACGGATGCGCTCCGTGCCCAGGCGCAGGCTTTCGGCTTCGGCTCGACACCGTCCGACATTCCGCTACCCGTCACGACCTCGGAGATCGGGCCGATCGTCGACAAGGCGGCTCTCGCGCAGAGCAGCATCGGCCAGCGGGACGTGCGTACGACACCGTTGGAGATGGCAGAGGTCGCCGCCACCGTCTCCAACGGCGGCGCTCGCATGCAGCCGTACCTCGTCGCGGGTCTGCAAGCGCCCGACCTGTCTGCACTGGGCAACCCGACGCAGCCGAAGAAGCTCAACCAAGCGATCTCGTCCCAGACCGCCACCACCCTCACCCAGCTGATGATCGGCGCGGAGACACACGCCGGAAGCGGCAACGAGATCAACGGAGTGCAGATCGCCTCGAAAACCGGTACCGCCGAGCACGGCGAGAGCCCCAAGACCACCCCACCTCACACCTGGTACATCGCCTTCGCCCCCGGCAAGGACGTGGCCGTGGCCGTGCTAGTCGAGGACGGTGGCAACAGAGGGCTGGCCGCGGTCGGCGCATCTGTGGCCGCACCGGTCGGTCGATCCGTGATCGCAGCAGTATTGCAAGGAGTTCCACGATGAGTCTCAATGCCGGTGCCATGCTTGCCGATCGCTACCGACTGGCAAACCTCATTGCCGTCGGAGGCATGGGCGAGGTCTGGGAGGCGATGGACACCCGACTGAACCGTCGCGTCGCCGTCAAGGTCCTCAAGCCGGAGATCTCGTCCGACCCGGAGTTCCTCGAGCGTTTCCGCGTGGAGGCACGCACCGCCGCCGCACTCAACCACCCGGGTATCGCCGGCGTGTACGACTACGGGGAGACCGAGGCGCTGGACGACGGTGCACGTCACACCGCCTACCTGGTGATGGAGCGGGTCGACGGTGAGCCGCTGTCGGCGGTGCTGGCCCGCGAAGGCCGTCTGGACTTGGATCAAGCGCTGGACATGCTGGAACAGACTGCACGCGCACTGCAGGCGGCACACTCCCGTGGCACCGTGCACCGCGACGTCAAGCCGGGAAACATCCTCATCACGCCCACCGGGCAGGTGAAGATCACCGACTTCGGCATCGCCAAGGCGGCGGACTCCGCCCCGGTGACCCGCACCGGCATGGTGGTGGGCACGGCGCAGTACATCGCCCCTGAGCAAGCCCTGGGTCGTGAGGCCACTCCCGCCAGTGACGTCTACGCGCTCGGTGTGGTCGGCCACGAAGCGATCTCGGGCGCCCGCCCGTTCATCGCGGACAACCCGCTGTCGGTTGCGATGATGCACATCAACGTCGAGCCGCCGGAGCTCCCCGCGGACGTGC
Source organism: Mycobacteriaceae bacterium (assembly GCA_017882745.1). Taxonomy (GTDB): domain Bacteria; phylum Actinomycetota; class Actinomycetes; order Mycobacteriales; family Mycobacteriaceae; genus X156. The sequence continues at coordinate 6,366 of JADGOX010000108.1, forward strand.
CGGTGA
>JADGOX010000109.1 GCA_017882745.1 Mycobacteriaceae bacterium
GAGGTTGACTACCGGGCACGTGAGAGTGCGTGTGATTCCCGTCACGTTCTGCACGCGAGCGACCACCAGTTGCCCCAACTGATCCACTGTGGCCGCTTCAGCCCGAACAATCACATCGTAAGGCCCGGTCACATCGTGGGCGGAGGCCACGCCGGGGATTTCGGAGATCTCGGTCGCGACCGCGGCGGCCTTGCCGACTTCGGTCTGAACGAGGATGAATGCTTGCACCACGGCGTGCCCCTTAACTCGGATGGGCACTATCAGGGTAGGAACAACCGCGACAGACCCGTATCAATGTCTATGGACCGGGTACATCCCCGACCGCTGCCAACCTACCGCAGTCGCGACCATCGTGATGCCGTGAACGAACCACCAGCAGGAGGCACCGATTCACCCGAAATCGCACACCCAGACCGTGGCCGACCTCGGCGAGTTCGGGCTGATCGCCCGTGTTGTCCACGGCCGCAGTCAGCCCGCATCCACACTGCTCGGTCCGGGCGATGATGCTGCGGTGGTGTCCGCAGCCGACTCCCGCGTGGTGGCAGCCACCGATGTGCTTGTTGAAGGCGTGCACTTCCGGCTGGACTGGTCGAGCGCGGAACAGGTGGGCCGCAAGGCAATCGCGCAGAACGCGGCGGACATCGCGGCCATGGGCGCCTCGTCTACTGCGTTTCTCGTGGGGCTGTGTTGCCCCGCAACCACTCCCGTCACAGTCATTGATGCACTGGTGCAGGGCATGTGGGCGGAGACCGATGTGTTGGGTGCAGGGATCGTCGGCGGCGACGTGGTGCGCGGCGATTCCATCGTGATCTCGGTGGCTGCACTGGGCGACCTGCAGGGACGGGAGCCCGTTACGCGCGGGGGCGCCCTCGACGGCGACGTGCTTGCGGTCGCCGGCCGCCTGGGTTGGGCGGCGGCCGGACTTGCCGTGCTGAGCAGAGGTTTTCGTGCGCCTGCCGCGGTCGTGTCGGCCCATCGGGTCCCGGAACCGCCCTACGCCGCAGCCCTCGCTGCCGCGGACGCGGGTGCCACGTCGATGACCGACATCTCCGACGGTTTGCTCGCAGATCTCGGACACGTCGCCGAAGCCTCCGGCGTCGCGATCGAGGTGCGGCGCAGCACACTCGCCCCCCATCAGCGCCTCGTTGACGTGGGCTCCGCGCTGGGAGTGGATCCGTGGACCTGGGTCCTCACCGGTGGTGAGGATCATGCCTTCGCGGCCACCTTCTCGCGGGCGACGCCGCTTCCAGAAGGTTGGACGGTGATCGGTTCGGTGAGTTCCGGTTCTGGCGTGACCGTGGACGGGGCGGAATGGGCCGCCGCAGACGGACCCACCGGTTGGCAGGCGTTCGGAAAATGAACGGGCTGACTCTGCGGCCGGTGGACTACGGCCATCCCGATGTCGCCCTGCTTGAGCAGCAGGTGCAGTTGGAGTACGCCCGCCGATATGGGGGCGGTGACGACACTGTCCTGCACCCGGAGCAGTTCCGGGAACCCGAGGGCGTTTTTCTGCTGCTCAGCGTCGATGGCGTCGCGACCGCGATGGGTGGTTGGCGAGCACGGGAATCCGACGGCGCAAATCTCCGCGACGGCGACGCGGAGATCAAGCGGATGTACGTCGTCCCTGCGGCGCAGCGGCGCGGCTACGCCCGCACGCTGCTCGTGGAGCTGGAACGGACGGCATCGCTCGCCGGGCGCTGGCGCATGGTGCTGGAAACCGGCGTGCTACAGCCCGAGGCGATTGCGCTGTACACGTCGAGCGGGTACACCGAGATCGGCAAGTTCGGTCTCTACTCGGGTGAGGAGGCCTCTCGCTGCTACGCCAAAGTGCTCACCGGATAGGTTGCCCGGGATGGCGATATCCGCACTTGGTGGCGTTGAACCGACGATCCGCCCCGAGATCTCGTGCATCCGGTAGCGCGCTGAGCCACGCCGCTTGTGAGTGGCAGCAGACGCTCGCGATAGCGTTGCCCACCATGGCTGGACGACCGTTGCATGAAGTGGTGGAGGCGGGGTGGGCGCAGGCCCTGCAGCCGGTGGCCGAGAACATATCGGTGATGGGGGACTTCCTCCGTACCGAGGTCGCCGAAGGCCGGCGGTACCTACCCGCCGGCCCCTTGGTGCTCCGCGCGTTCACACAACCCTTTGACCAGGTGCGGGTACTCGTCGTCGGCCAGGACCCCTACCCGACGCCCGGTCACGCGGTCGGGTTGAGCTTCTCCGTGGCCGCCGACGTCCGACCGGTGCCCCGCAGCCTGGCGAACATCTTCCGGGAGTACACGGACGACCTAGGACTGCCCACCCCCAGCTCGGGGGACCTCACGCCGTGGACCGAACAAGGGGTCTTGCTGCTCAACAGGGTCCTGACCGTGCAGGCCGGTGAGCCCGGTTCACACCGTGGCAAGGGCTGGGAGGCGGTGACGGAACAGGCCATCCGGGCCCTTGTCGACCGTTCGGAGCCGTTGGTTGCCGTGCTCTGGGGCAGGGATGCGGCCACCTTGAGTGAGTTGCTCGGAGACGTCCCTATCATCTCCTCGGCGCATCCGTCGCCGATGTCGGCCGCACGGGGATTCTTCGGATCCCGCCCGTTCAGCCGGGTCAACGCCGAGTTGGATGACCTTGGTGCGGAACCAGTGGACTGGCGACTGTCCTGAATGTGGGGGCACCCGCGTACGCCGAAAGCCCCATACCGTGGGGTATGGGGCTTTCGGCAAAACTTGGAACGCCTCAGGCGCGGACGACCTTGCCTGCCTTGAGGCAGGAGGTGCACACGTTGAGCTTCTTGCGGTTGCCAGGGGCAACCTCGGCGCGCACGGTCTGAATGTTCGGGTCCCAACGGCGCTTGGTACGCCGGTGCGAGTGCGAGACCGACATGCCGAAGCCGGGTCCCTTGGCGCAGACATCGCAGACGGCAGCCATAGTCGTTGAACTCCTCGATAGTGGTGATCTAGCGGGCAACCCTGCAAGAGTAGCGGGCGGGGCGCCTTCCCCACAAACGGGTCAGGTAAGCGGAGCCCTCACCGACGTGTCGGGGTGCGCGGATAGTCTCGCTCAGTACACATCCACTGCCCAAGGAGACGCCGGTGCTGCAGCTGCTCGACGCCGCCGCCCTACGGCGCTGGGCCGACGCATGCGTCGACACGCTGACCGTGCACTGCGCGGAGGTCAACGCGATCAACGTGTTCCCTGTCGCCGACTCGGACACCGGGACAAACCTGCTCAACACCATGCGTTCGGCCCTGGACGCTGTGGTGCGTGCCCCGGCCGAGGAGGCGAGCAGCTACACCGCATCCGTGGCTGCGATGGCTCGGGGCGCATTGACCGGGGCGCGCGGCAATTCCGGTGTGATCATTTCCCAGGTGTTGCGTGGACTCGCGGAGTCCTCGACACCGGAGGACGGTCTCACCGGGACCGCGTTGCGCACTGCACTGCATCGCGCCGACGGGCTCGCCTTCGCGTCCGTGAGCGATCCTGTCGCTGGGACTGTGCTCACCGTGTTGCACGCCGCGGCCGACGCGGCGGAAGCGAGCGTTGACCCGAGGTTGCCCACGGTGGCCACGGCCGCGGCCCGCGGTGCCGCTGAGGCCTTGCTGGATACGCCTAGACAGCTTGCGGTATTGGCCAGGGCAGGTGTGGTCGATGCCGGGGGGTGGGGTCTCGTGTTGATGTTGGACGCGTTGGTCGCGGTGGTGACCGGCAGCGCTGCCGAACGGGTGGAGAACGCGGTGACCGCTCGTCCCGCCGGCTTCCTCACTGCTGAGCGCGAGCGCGGCTCCACTGAGCACGGTTATGAGGTCATGTACCTGCTGGACCAGACCGGCAGTGCGCGAGTCGACGAACTGCGCGCCCAGCTCGGATCCATCGGTGACTCCGTGGTGATCGTCGGCGATGGCGGCGAGTTGTTCTCCGTGCACGTGCACTGCAGCGACGTCGGAGCGGCCGTGGAGGCAGGTGTGATGGCAGGACGCCCGCACCGCATCACCGTGGTGCGGTTCGCGGACAGCGTCGAACGCGTTGCGGGATCGGAGCGCTTGACCCGTGATCGCGCGTTGCTTGCGCTCGTGTCGGGTGCGGGCGCGGCGGACCTCTTCGCCGCTGAGGGTGCCGCGGTGCTGCGTTGCGACACGATCGTCATCGATCCTGGTGCGGTGCGGGCCGCGATCGAAGGGACCAGAGCCGGACACGTCACGGTGCTGCCCAACGGGGTGATCGCATCCTCCGAGCTGGCTGACGTGGTCGCTGCCGTCCGGCACGCCGGCCAGGGGGTGACGCTGCTGCCGACGAGTTCGCCGGTTCAAGGGCTCGCCGCACTCGCCGTGCACGACCCCTCGCGCGACCCCGAGGACGACGCGCTCGCGATGGCGGAAGCGGCGACGGCGACCCGCCGTGGAGCGGTGCGGGTAGCTGCGGAGGAAGCGCTCACCTGGGCAGGCCGCTGCGAGCCGGGTGATGTGCTCGGACTGCTCGACGACGAGGTGGTGCTCATCGTCCGTGGTGAGGACGCAGGTGAGCAGCAGTCGGATGCGGTGCGGGGATTGCTCGACCGAATGCTGGACGCCGGCGGCGAACTGGTGACGGTACTGACCGGCGTTGCCATGCACGAGGGCCTGGAGGAGCTGATGCAGGAACACGTGCGGACAGTGCACCCCGGCGTGGAGCTGGTGGCCTATCCGGGTCAGCTGACCGCGGATGTCCTGCTGCTCGGCGTGGAGTGAGCCGTGGCGCAGCTGAGCGATCCGCTCGCGGACATCCTGGGGGAGAAGGCGGGTGCTGCGCTGGCCAAAGCGCTGGAGCTCCATACTGTGAGCGACCTGCTCCGCCACTACCCGCGGCGCTACGCCACGGGCGGCGAGCTCACGACAATCGCCGGTCTGGACGAGGACACCCACGTCACCATCATGGCGAAGATCGCCAAGGTAGAGCTGCGAAAGATGCAGCAGCGCAAGGGAACGATTCTCACCCTGACGATCACCGACGGTCGAAGTGAGCTGAGCTGCACCTACTTCAACCAGCCCGGACTGGTCAAAGAGCTCGTCAAAGATCGCCACGGACTGTTCGCGGGCAAGGTGTCGAAGTACCGCCGAGCTCTGCAGCTCACCAACCCGCAGTACCTCTTGTTGCCCGACGAAGACCACCCACAGGCGTGCTCCTCGGAGTCCGGGGGGCCGTTCGGCCTGGCCGCGGTGCCGGACGAGCAGTACTTCACCCGACCTCTGCTTCCGGTGTACCCGGCCGCGGCCGGTGTGCCCTCCTGGACCATTGCGCAGTGCGTTCGGGTGGTGCTTGAGGCCCTCGACGAACCCGAGGACCCGCTGTCTGCCGACTTGCGTGCCGAGCACAGGCTGATCTCGCTGTCTGCAGCGCTGCGTGGCGTCCATCTACCTGAGGACACCGCGGAGGTCGAGGCGGCGCGTGCCCGGCTGCGGTTCGACGAAGCCTTGTCGCTGCAGCTGGTGCTCGCGCAGCGCAGGCAGGCCGACGCCCAGCGCCGCGCGCCAGCATGCCCGCCGCGCGAGAATGCGCTGGCCGCGGCCTTTGATCGGCGTCTGCCCTTTGCGCTCACTGCCGGTCAGGTGGACGTGGGCCGGGAGGTTGCCGCCGACCTCGCGGAGACCCACCCGATGAGTCGTCTGTTGCAGGGCGAGGTTGGGTCGGGCAAGACGGTGGTGGCCTTGCGCGCGATGCTCGCCGTCATCGACGCGGGTAGGCAGACCGCATTGCTTGCACCGACGGAGGTACTTGCCGCGCAGCACGCCCGCTCACTTCGAGAGTTGCTTGGGCCTCTGGGCAGGGCGGGGGAGCTCGACAGCGCGGAACAGGCCACCAGGATCACCCTGCTCACCGGTTCCATGTCCATCGGGGCCAAGCGGAAGGCGTTGCTTGACATAGTCACCGGTGAGTCCGGCATCGTCATCGGCACGCACGCGCTGATCCAGGAGACGGTGCAGTTCTTCGATCTGGGGTTGGTGGTCGTGGATGAGCAGCACCGCTTTGGCGTGGAGCAGCGTGACGCGCTCCGTGGGCGCGGACGGGACGGGGCCACCCCGCACCTGCTGGTCATGACGGCCACCCCCATTCCGCGGACCGTGGCGATGACGGTCTTTGGAGATCTCGCGGTCTCGACGCTGCGGGAGCTGCCACGGGGACGCTCGCCGATTGTGAGCTCGGTGGTGCCTGTGCTCGAGAAACCGGCCTGGCTGGAGCGTGCGTGGATGCGGGTGCAAGAAGAGGTACGCAGCGGCAGGCAGGCCTACGTGGTGTGTTCCCGGATCGGCGACGACGAGCAGACGGACACCCAGCAGGAGACTGCCGCGGTGCTCGAACTTGCTGCCGAGCTGGCTGCCGGTCCGCTTCACGGTCTGCGGGTCGAGGTCCTCCACGGTCGCATGCCAGGCGACGAGAAGGATGCCGTGATGCGGGCCTTCGCGGCCGGCGAGATCGATGTTCTGGTGGCGACCACCGTGATCGAGGTGGGGGTTGACGTGCCCAACGCCACCGCGATGGTGGTGATGGATGCCGAGCGCTTCGGGGTCAGTCAGCTGCACCAGCTGCGGGGACGGGTCGGTCGCGGGGGGCACGCCGGGTTGTGCCTGCTCGTCACCAGCGCTCCGCAAGGATCACCTGCCCGGGAGCGCATTGAGGCCGTCGCTTCGACAGTTGACGGTTTCGAGCTCGCCCAGCTGGACCTTGAGCAACGCAGGGAGGGTGATGTGCTCGGCGTCGCACAGTCTGGTCGGCGCTCGTCGTTGCGGTTGCTGTCCTTGCTGCGTGACGGTGATGTCATCGCCGCGGCCCGCGTGCAGGCGCAGGCCATTGTGGACAGTGATCCCCGTCTTGAGCACCACCCCGGGCTGGCGCAGATGGTGAAGTCCGCGCTTGACGGGGAGCGCGTGGACTACCTGGCGAAAGCCTAGGACGCCTCAGCTCTTCTCCGCTGCAGGCTGGGCGTGAGCGGTCTTGCGGATCCACAACAGGCCGAGGATGGGAAGCAGCAGAGGGATGAAACCGTAGCCGCTGCCGAACAATGACCACACGGTCGCATCCGGGAACGCAGACGGGTCCATCGCGCTGTACGTCCCGATGACGATCACGCCAACGAGTTCGACGCTGCACGAGATGGTGGCGATCCGCCGCGAGGTGCTGCTGCCGCGCGCGAGGGCCACGGTGGCGAGGATGTACACCAGCGCGGCAAACGCGGACAGCACGTATGCGAGTGGCGCCTTCTGGAACTGGGTACCGATCTGAACTGCCGACCGGGCCGACGCCGAGAGGGCAAAGACGGCGTACACGGCAATGAGCAGCCGACCGGGGCCGCTGCGGGTGGCCAACGCCAGGTCCGCAGGTCCGGTCCTGACGGGACCCGCGTTGCTCGCGGGGGAGCGCTCAGGCACCGTAACCCGACCAGATCTGGTTGATACGCACAACCAGTACGGGGACGACCAGGCAGGCGAGCAGGAGAATCCCGACACCCCAACGGCTGCGCTCCGCCAGTGACCACCATGCTGCGGCAGGCAAGATCAGCAGCCAACCCAGTAGGTAGCCGACGAAGGTAACGCTCGAGATGTGTCGGTGTATGCCGGTCACCTTCGCGATACCGAGCACCGTCTGGGCGAGCATGACCAGTTCCAGCAAGGCCAAGGCGCCCAGTAGCACCTTCTGCCCCTTCGGTCCCCTCAGCGTCAGCATGACCAGGCACCACCCGGCGCCGATGAGTGCGCCGACTGTGATGACCGCGGCGAGAACCGGCGTCACGGTGCCTGTTTCCTCATGTGTTCAGTATCGGCCATGGGCTTCGGCGGCGTGCTGTCAGGGCGGTGCGCTCCGCGCCCGCTGTCCATGTAGCCGTTCATGGGTTGCCCAAGACACTGAATCAACGATCATTCGTGAAAGTTTCACTCATCTATCCTGAATCGAGACGCCACCCGAAGTCGAAGGAGCCCCACACCGTGATCTTCATCGCTGTCAAGTTCACCGTCCGTCCCGAGCACAGTGACGATTGGCTCGTACTCGTCCACGACTTCACCACGGCCACTCGACAGGAACCGGGAAACGTCTTCTTCGAATGGTCCAGCAGTATGGATACGCCTCACCAATTCGTCTTGCTCGAGGCGTTCGAGTCCGCTGAGGCAGGTGAGAAGCACGTGAGCTCGGACCATTTCAAAGCTGCGATGGAATCGCTGTCCGATGTCATCGCAGAGACGCCGCATCTCATCAACGTCGAGGCCTCGGGTGGTGGATGGGGCAAGATGGCAGAACTCGAACCGGCCGGGGGACAGTAGGCAGCCTGTCGTCCGCGCAACCCGTCATCTAGTCAAGGAGCCCGCCCGTGGCCAAGTACGTGTACGACTTCTCCGAAGGTGACAAGGACCAGAAGGCGTTACTGGGTGGCAAGGGCGCGAACCTGGCCGAGATGACGAATCTCGGTCTACCGGTCCCGCCCGGCTTCACCATCACCACCGAGGCATGCCGAGAGTTCCTGGCCGATGAAGCTGAGCCGGCCGAGCTGCACGTGCAGGTGACCATGGCGTTGCGGCAGCTGGAAGACAGCGTCGGTCGTCGGCTGGGCGATCTGCACGAACCACTGCTGGTCAGTGTTCGTTCCGGGGCCCGGTACTCGATGCCCGGAATGATGGACACGGTGCTGAACATCGGGCTGAACGACGCGAGCGTCAAGGGGTTGGTGAAGGAGAGCGGTGACGAGCGTTTCGCCTGGGACTCCTACCGGAGGCTCCTGCAGATGTTCGGAAAGACCGTTCTGGAGATCCCTGGAGAAGTCTTCTCCGACGCCCTGGACGAGGCCAAGCGCAAGAGGAATGCAACCAGCGACCTGAGCCTGGACGTCGAGGACCTCAAAGCCCTTGTGCGAACCTTCAAGCGAGAGATCCGCGAGCACTCCGGCGCTGAGTTCCCGCAGCATCCGAGGGAGCAGCTGGACCTTGCCATCCGTGCGGTATTCCACTCCTGGAACACCGAACGCGCACGGCTGTACCGACGGCGTGAGCGGATCCCACAGGAGCTCGGCACCGCGGTCAACGTGTGCACCATGGTCTTCGGCAACCTCGGTGAGACCAGTGGCACCGGAGTCGCCTTCACCCGGGACCCGGCATCAGGGAAGATCGGGGCCTACGGGGACTACCTGTCCAACGCTCAGGGCGAGGACGTGGTGGCCGGCATCCGCAACACTCTGAGCCTGGACGATCTCGCCCAGCTGGACCCGCCCTCCCATCGGGAGCTAACCAAGGTGATGCGGCGCTTGGAGACCCACTACCGGGATTTGTGCGACGTCGAGTTCACCATCGAGCGTGGCAAGCTGTGGATGCTGCAGACCCGGGTGGGTAAGAGGACCGCCGGCGCCGCGTTCCGGATCGCAGCACAGCTCGTGGATGAACAGCTGATCACCTTGGACGAGGCACTGGAGAGGGTCTCCGGGGGTCAGCTTGCCCAGCTGATGTTCCCGCAGTTCGACTCGGGGGCTGCCCGAGACCTTCTGACAACGGGAATGGCGGCTTCCCCAGGCGCGGCGGTCGGCAGAGCGGTCTTCGACTCGTCCACCGCCGGTGAGTGGGCTGCTCGCGGCGAGCGGGTGGTACTGGTCCGCCGGGAGACGAACCCGGACGACCTGGAAGGCATGATCGCCGCAGAGGGCATCCTCACGGCACGCGGCGGCAAGACCAGCCATGCCGCGGTGGTCGCTCGGGGCATGGGTAAGACGTGTGTGTGCGGCGCCGAGGCTCTCGAGGTGGATGCCATCGCCAAGAAGGCATGGGTCGGGGGTAGGGCGATCAATGAGGGAGATGTCATCAGCCTCGATGGTTCTACCGGCGAGATCTTCGCCGGGGAGCTGGCCGTGGTTCCCTCCCCGGTCGAGGTGTACATCGAGCAGGGACTGAATGTTGCCGTGCAGCAGGTCGACGAGGAGACGGCGGAGCTGGTGCGGGCGGTCGACCGGCTGCTCTCCCACGCCGACGCCCGCCGTCGACTGGCAGTGCGGTCCAACGCCGACACCGCTGAGGACGCTGCGCGTGCCCGCAAGCTCGGCGCCGAAGGTATCGGCCTGTGTCGCACCGAGCACATGTTCCTCGGGGACCGTCGATCGTTGATCGAGCACGTCATCGTCGCCACCGACGCCGCCGAGCGGCAGGCCGCCCTCGTGGCCCTTCTGCCTCTGCAGCGCCAGGACTTCATCGAACTGCTCGACGCGATGGACGGTCTGCCGGTGACCATCCGGCTGCTGGACCCACCGTTGCACGAGTTCCTACCGGACCGCACGGACCTGTCGGTCAAGGTCGCTCTGGCGAAGGAACGTGGCGAGACCGGCCCCGAGCTGGATGCCGACGTCAAGGTGCTTGCCGCGGTGGAACGCCTGCACGAGTCCAACCCGATGCTCGGGTTGCGCGGGGTTCGATTGGGCCTGCTGATCCCCGGTTTGTTCGCGCTGCAGATACGGGCCATCGTGGAGGCGGCGTGCAGCCAGCTGAAGCAGGGGAAAGACCCGCGGGTGGAGATCATGGTCCCGCTCGTCGGTTCGGTCATGGAGCTGCACCTCGTGCGCGACGAGGCGCAGGCGATCATCGCCGAGGTGACGGCCGAGCAGGGGGTCGCGATGGATGTGCCGATCGGCACCATGATCGAGCTGCCGCGGGCCGCGCTCACCGCGCATCGGATCGCCGATGCTGCCGACTTCTTCTCTTTCGGCACCAACGATCTCACCCAGACCACATGGGGCTTCTCCCGGGACGACGTGGAAGCGGCAGTCTTCGCTGTCTACCTGGCGAAGGGTGTCTTCACCATTTCACCGTTCGAGACCATCGACGCCGACGGGGTCGGCCGGCTGGTGGAGATCGCTGTGAAGGAGGGGCGACAGACCCGTCCGGGACTGAAGATGGGTGTCTGCGGTGAGCACGGAGGCGACCCGGAGTCAATCCACTTCTTTCACAAGGTAGGACTCGACTACGTGTCCTGCTCACCGTTCCGGGTGCCGGTAGCTCGACTCGAAGCCGGGCGCGCGGCTGTCGCGCATTGAGTGACAAGCACAACAGTTACTCAATGCCGACACACCTACCGAGAGGGAATCGTCAGTGTTCGAGAAGGTACTTGTCGCCAACCGTGGTGTGGCGACGGCAGCGGCCAGCAACGGGCCTGCACGGGGCACCGCGCAGCGGGTGGCGATCGGTCCCGTCGCGCAGGTGGAAAGCAGCGACCTGCTGGTTGTCGTGGAATGACGCGAATCATCGCCGGGGCAGCGAAAGGACGCCGGCTGGCCGTGCCGGCGGACGTCACCCGCCCCACCGCTGACCGCGTGCGGGAGGCACTGTTCAGTGCGGTATCGGCCCGCATGGACCTCGATGACGCGCGAGCCCTCGACCTGTACGCAGGATCGGGCGCCCTGGGGCTGGAGGCGTTGTCCCGGGGTGCGCGGGAGGTTCTGCTGGTGGAGTCCGACGCTCGGGCTGCGGCCGTGGCGCGGGCCAATGCGGGCACCCTCGCGCTGCCGGGATGTACGGTCAAGAATTCGACAGTGCTTGCAGCGCTCGGCGTTTCGCCCGCGGAACCCTATGACCTCGTACTGGCGGACCCGCCATACGCCTTGGAGGAGGACGCGGTGATGCGTGTCTTGGAAGCACTGGTCGACGGAGGCTGGGTGGGCGAAGGCTCGCTCGTGGTTCTCGAGCGCTCAGCACGCGGACCGGGGACCGTGTGGCCACCGGAACTGGAGTGTGAGGTCGTGCGCCGTTATGGCGAGGCCCGGCTGGAGATCGCCGCCTGTTACCGTCGGCGCTCATGAGCAGTGCTGTCTGCCCCGGTTCCTTCGACCCGGTCACCAACGGTCACCTTGATGTCATCGATCGGGCTTCGAAGCTGTTCGATGAGCTTGTGGTCTCGGTGCTGGTGAACAAGAACAAGAAAAGCCTGTTCACGGTGGACGAGCGCATCGCGATGCTCACCGAGTGCACGCAACATCTCCCCAACGTGCGGATCGACTCGTGGCACGGGTTGCTGGTGGACTACGCCAAGGCCAACGGGCTCAAGTCCATCGTCAAGGGATTGCGCGCCGTGAGCGACTTCGACTACGAGTTGCAGATGGCACAGATGAATCAACGATTGTCCGGAGTGGACACGCTGTTCATCGCGACGAACCCGCTGTACAGCTTCCTGTCGAGCTCGCTGGTGAAGGAAGTGGCGACCTACGGCGGTGACGTGTCTCACCTGCTGCCGGAACGCGTGCATGCGCAGCTACTCGAGCGTTTGGCTGCAAACAGCCCGGACTGAGCCGCCGGCGGTGGGAGCCGTGCACGACACGCCCGGTGGGGATCACGCCTGCGTCCGGTTCCTACGGGCAGACTGAGGGTCAGCGGGTCCGACTCAAGCAGGCCCGGTTCCAAGCATGTTCCGCAGACGATCGGGGTAGACCTTGTACCGGGTTTTCGAGGCGCTCGACGAGCTGGTTGCGATTGTCGAGGAGGCGCGCGGCGTCCCCATGACGGCGGGGTGCGTTGTGCCGCGGGGTGACGTGTTGGAGTTGCTCGACGACGTGCGTGACGCGATTCCCGGTGAGCTCGACGATGCGCAGGACGTGATCGACCACCGCGACAAGCTGGTCAACGACGCACGTGAGCAGTCCGAGAACGCGGTCACCGCCGCGAACCAGGAGGCCGAGGCCACTGTGTCCGGGGCGCGGGCTGAAGCCGACCGCCTCATGGCGCAGGCACGGGATCGGGCACAGCAGATGGTCGCGGAGGCGCAGGCCGAGGCTGAGCGCACCGTCGACGACGGCCAGCGCGAGTACGAGCAGATGACCGGCCGTGCTCGTGCAGACGCCGAGAGGATGGTTGTGGCCGGCCAGACGTCCTATGATCGCGCGGTCGCCGACGGTGAGTCCGAGCAGCAGCGTCTCGTGTCTCAGACCGAGGTGGTTCAGGCCGCCCGCGCGGAGTCGGCAAGGATCATCGATGGGGCGCACGACGAGTCGGATCGACTCCGCGGTGAGTGCGACGTCTACGTCGACAACAAGCTCGCGACCTTCGAGGAGACACTGGCCGGGACCTTGCGCACCATCACCCGCGGTCGTCAGCAGCTGCGGGCCGGAACAGGCGCGCCCGACTACCGGGGCTGATCGCGTTCGGGCGCCGCGTCACGTACCGTGGGGTGGTTGCCCATCGTCTAAGGAGTCACGAGTACTAGCCATGGCAGTAAACCGCCACCAGGCCACGCATCTGGATGCGTCCGCACCGCTGGTACTGGACACCCGTGAGGTGGGACGACGCCCAGGCACGATGCGCACAGTGAGCCGCAGTGTGGGTGCTCCGAGCCGCACTGGGCTCGATCTCATCGCCGTGCTCGAGGGTGGTGAGCTTGAGCTCGATCTGCGGATGGAGTCGGTGGTGGAGGGTGTGCTTGTCAGCGGCACCGTAACCGCGGAGGCGAGCGGGGAGTGCTCGCGCTGCCTGGAGCCGTTGCACCAATCGGTACAGGTGCACCTGACCGAGCTCTACGCGTACCCGAACAGCGCCACGGTGAAGACCACCGAAGAGGACGAGGTCCGACGGGTTCAGGACGACCTGATCGATCTCACTGAGGCCGTCACCGAGGCCATCGCGCTCGAGCTTCCGCTGCAGCCGTTGTGCTCCGAAGAGTGCGCTGGGCTCTGCGCCGAGTGCGGTGTCCGCCTAGCGATTGCAGCTCCAGGGCACGGGCATGAGACCATAGACCCCCGTTGGGCCGCACTGTCGGCCAAGTTCGACGGACCCAGCACGGAGAACAGCACCGAAGACGGTGCGCTAACCAGTATCGAGGAGAAGTAGTCGTGGCCGTCCCGAAGCGCAAGATGTCCCGGGCCAACACCAGGGACCGTCGTAGCCAGTGGAAGACCACTGCGCCCACCCTCGTCACCTGCCCCAACAGGGCCTGCGGTGAGCAGAAGCTGCCGCACATTGCGTGCCCCTCCTGCGGCACCTACAACAACCGCCAGGTCACCGCAGTCTGATCGCGGCGAGAACCACAGCGGTGCGCAGCAAGCAACCTGACGGCGCTGAAACGGAACGCGGTCCGCTCCTGGCCTCACTCGGCGTCCAGTTGGACGCCGAGCTGTTGACCTTGGCGCTCACACACCGTTCCTTCGCTTACGAGCACGGTGGCCTGCCCACCAACGAGCGTCTGGAGTTCCTGGGCGACTCAGTGCTCGGGCTCGCGGTTACGGAGCGGTTGTACCGGACACTTCCAGACAAGTCCGAGGGTGTCCTCGCGAAGATTCGGGCGAGCGTGGTCAACATGCACGCGCTCGCCAGTGTGGCGCGCGCGCTCGGCGAAGGTGGACTGGGCCGCTACCTGCTGCTCGGCAAGGGCGAGGAACTCACCGGCGGCCGCGACAAGAACAGCATCCTTGCCGATGGCATGGAGTCGCTGCTGGGCGCCATACACATTCAGTACGGCATCGAGACGGCCCGCGAGGTGGTGGAGCGGCTGTTCGAGACCTTGCTGACCGAGGCGCCGCTGCTCGGCGCAGGGCTGGACTGGAAGACGAGCCTGCAGGAGCTGACGTCGGAACTGGGCCTGGGTGTCCCGTTCTACGACGTGGCCTCCAGCGGCCCGGACCACCTCAAAGAATTTGTCGCGCACGTACTGGTGTCGGGCACCTCTTTGGGCGCGGGCAGCGGGCGGAGCAAGAAAGAGGCTGAGCAGAAGGCCGCCGCCACGGCATGGCGCGCACTGTCGGCAGAGCCTGCGGAAACCTCGGATGCCGCTGAGCCGGATCTGGGGGTGTCCGACTCTCTGGCGGGCACCGTTGCCGCTGACGGGGAGAACGACCTGCCAAGTGCCTGAGCTGCCCGAGGTCGAGGTGGTGCGGCGTGGCCTCGTCGAGCACGTCCTCGGTCGTGTGGTCGACTCCGTCGAGGTGCACCACCCGAGGGCCGTGCGCAGACATCTCGCCGGTCCGGAGGACCTCGCGACCCAGTTGCTCGGTGCTCGTCTGGTCAGCGCCGACCGCCGTGGCAAGTACCTGTGGTTGCAGGTCGACGACACCACGCGCGGTACCCGAGCGGTGGTCGTGCACCTGGGGATGAGCGGACAGCTGCGGGTGCAACGCGTGGGCGCGCCGGACGAGAAGCATCTGAGGATCAGGCTCCGGCTGCGGAACGACGCAGGGGCAGTGACCGAGCTGCGGTTCGTCGACCAACGGACCTTCGGCGGCTGGGTCGTGGATGCGCTGGAGTTGGTCGAGGGCAGTCTGCTGCCGCGTACGGTCAGCCACATCGCGCGGGACCCCCTGGACGTGGCCTTCGACGCTGATCGTGTGGTTGCCGCGATGCGCCGCAAGCGCACCGAGGTCAAGCGCGCCTTGCTCGACCAGACTCTGGCCTCCGGAATCGGCAACATCTACGCCGACGAGGCGTTGTGGCGGGCTCAGCTGCACGGGCGGCGGCCCACCGACAAACTGACCCGTACCCAGGCCCACCGAGTTCTCGAGTCCGCCGCCGCGGTGATGACCGAGGCACTCGCTGCCGGCGGTACCTCTTTCGACGCGCTTTACGTCAATGTGAACGGGGATTCCGGCTACTTCGCCCGTTCGCTTGCCGCATACGGCCAGGCCGATCGACCGTGCTCCCGGTGTGGCGACCGCATCATCCGAGAGAGCTTCATGAACCGCTCGTCGTTCAGCTGCCCTCGATGCCAACCTGCGCCGCGGGCACGCAAGGCGTAGTCGAACAGCGTCAGTCGCGCTTGCGGTGCGGAACGAACTCGAGGATGAGAAACGCCACCAGAACGGTGCCCACCTGGCGCAGCCGGATCATGGCAAACCTGCGGCGGCCGAGCGCCCGGAACTTGCGCACGAACCGATAGAGCGATTCGACAGAAACCAGCGGGTTCAGGGCGTGACTGGCCAGGTGGATCAGTTTGCTGACAATGTGGCGGTCGGTCTCGTCAAAGATTTCGGGAAACGCGGCAAACGCCAACGACAGCTTCTGCGCCCCGTGTTCCTTGCCGTAGAACACCATGTCGACGCTCAGCCGCTCATCCACGCCGTTGGGTGCGTTCCTGGCCCGCCAGGGAACGTCGAGAGTGATCATGCGGCCCTCATCTGCCGTGGCGTACCGGTGAAAGGCCACCGGTTCGCCGGATGGGTTCCTGGCGATAGCAATCAGCATTCCTGGGTGCCGCCCATCCAGGAGATGATCGAGGATCATCGAGAAGCCGCGGTTCTGGTGCCCTGCGTGGGAGGAGTCGACGATGGCCCACAGCTTCGCGACGGTTGGCATGTCGAGTTCGGACTCGGGGACGATCTCCGTGGTGATCCCAGCGTTGTGTGTGCGGTTGACCGCTTGACGCAGGTTGCGGAAAGTTCTTCCCTGCAAGGTGAACGTAGGAATGTCGATGACCACGTCTCGGCCGATGGGCACTGCCCGCAGGCCGTGACGCGCCCATAACGGAGCGCAGTACTCGCCAGCGGCCAGCACCGCCACACGCCAACCGTTGTCGTGTGCAAAAGCCGTGAACTCCTCGATCAGGGCGGGGAAGTCGCCCAGCTCACCCACAGGGTCGCCTGCGACAGCGGCGACGCCGAGGCGCGCCCGGTATCCCAG
The DNA here is from genome assembly GCA_017882745.1 of Mycobacteriaceae bacterium. GTDB lineage: Bacteria > Actinomycetota > Actinomycetes > Mycobacteriales > Mycobacteriaceae > X156. Next base: position 16,581 of record JADGOX010000109.1, read on the forward strand.
GGCTGCGGTGTCTTCGGAGTTGAAGAAGAAGCTCTTTGCCGAGTGCATGACGAATGGTGCCAGCACGCCTTCTTTCGTCTTGTCGACCAGGGCGAAAATGCGGGGCAGTTGCTCGGGTGCCGGTTTGCTCGACTTGGGCAGCACGAGCGCGGCCCCGGTCAGCGCCAAGGCAAGAAATCCGATGACCTCACGGTGTGCGTCGTAGCCGAGCCGCGCGATGACAGCGAGCGCGACCGCAGTCGCGATGTGGGCGCGGGTGAGCGGACGGTGAAGGTACAGCCCGCGAACAAGGAAGAAGACAGCCAGAACAAGCGCGAGGCGCCACTCCGTGCTGAAGTGGCCGAGATGCCGGTGTTGCGCCAGATCAAAGGCCATCGACGTGCCGCTCATGAAATCGCTCCAAGCCCTTGTCGTCGAGTTCGGGAAGCCCTCGTCATCGCGGCTGGCAGCAGGAAGAGGCACACCCGCGCGCCAGCTAATGTTGAACGATCCTCAGGACTTCCGCACTCGCGCCGCGCGGACCGGTGCCGGAATGTGTCCGTCCGCGTCGATCGGTGTCCAAGGCTCGCTCGGCATCCACTGAGATCCGCAACCGGCGCAGACGAACAGATCGTCCACTCCGGCGGCGCTCGGCCGCCAGGCGCACAGCGTCCGGCAGGGGTTGGCCACTAGCATCCGTTCGCTCACCTCAGGAGATAATGCCGCATGTGGACGATCAAGCCTCAATCCAGCGGTTGACTGCATGGGTTCACGGGCGCGTGCAGGGCGTCGGCTTCCGGTGGTGGACGCGGTCCCGGGCGCTGGAACTCGGCCTCGTGGGCAGCGCAAGCAACCAACGTGACGGCCGGGTCCTGGTGGTGGCAGAGGGGCCCCGTGCGCGGTGCGAAGACCTCTTGGCCCTGCTACGCAGCGGTGAGTCGCCTGGTCATGTCGACACCGTCGTGCCGCGGTGGGAGCCGGCGCGGGGGAGACTGGCCGGGTTCGTCGAACGGTGAATCCGGCCCGGTCCGGGTATCGTAGACCAGTGCACCTGAAGAGCCTGACGCTGAAGGGATTCAAGTCCTTCGCCTCGGCTACCACGCTGCGCTTCGAGCCGGGCATCACCTGCGTAGTGGGCCCAAACGGGTCCGGCAAGTCCAACGTTGTCGATGCGCTGACCTGGGTGATGGGGGAACAGGGCGCCAAGGCTCTGCGCGGCGGCAAGATGGAGGACGTCATTTTCGCCGGCACCTCCGGCCGCGCGCCCCTGGGCCGTGCGGAGGTCACTCTCACCATCGACAACACCGATGGTGCGCTGCCCATCGACTACGCGGAGGTTTCCATCACCCGGCGGATGTTCCGCGACGGTGCCAGCGAGTACGAGATCAACGGCAGCTCGTGTCGGTTGATGGATGTCCAGGAGCTGCTCAGCGACTCCGGAATCGGCCGTGAGATGCATGTCATCGTCGGACAGGGCCGGCTCGCGTCGATCCTCGAGTCACGCCCCGAGGACCGACGTGCCTTCATCGAGGAAGCCGCCGGCGTGCTCAAGCACCGCAAGCGCAAGGAGAAGGCTCTTCGCAAGCTGGAGTCCATGCAGGCGAACCTCGCCCGCCTCGGCGACCTCACGACCGAGCTGCGCCGCCAGCTGAAGCCACTGGGCAAGCAGGCCGAGGTGGCCAGGCGTGCGCAGACCGTGCAAGCGGATCTCCGTGACGCCCGTCTGCGCGTCGCCGCCGACGACCTGGTCACGCGTCGCGCCGAGCTGGCCAAGGAGCAGACGGGCGAAGCAGAGGCACGCGCCCATCAGGAGCAGGTTCAGGCAAGGCTGGCGGCTGCCGAGGCGGAGGTGGTAGCCACCGAACAGGTGGTCGCTGAGCTCAAGCCGCAGGCGGCTGTGGCGCAGGACACCTGGTTCCGACTGTCTGCGCTCCAGGAACGACTCAACGCCACCGTCCGTGTCGCCGCCGAGCGTTCCCGCCACCTGGCAGCTCCGGTCGCACAAAGCGCCACCGGGCGCGATCCCGAGGAGCTGGAGGCCGAGGCCGAACGTGCGGCCGCACTCGAAGCAGAGCTGGAAGCGGCGATGGCGGCGGCGCGTCAGGAGCTCGCGGCCGCCCAGCAGGCTCGCGTCGAACTGGAACAGGCGCTGGCTGCTGCCGAAGTTGCGCATCTGGCTGCGGTGCGCGCCGTCGCGGACCGTCGGGAGGGTCTGGCCAGGTTGTCCGGGCAGGTTGACACGCTGCGTTCACGAAGCGAATCCAGCGCGGCCGAGATCGAGCGTTTGTCGAGCGCCATCGCCGAAGCGCGCGACCGGGGTGCTGCGGCGCAGATGGAGTTCGACGGCGTGCAAGCGGAGATCGGTGAACTCGATGCCGGCGAGATGGGCCTGGACGCGCGGCACGAACGGGCACTGGACGCCCACGAGGCGGCGGAGCGGCGGGTGGCAGAGCTGCTGGCTGCAGAGCGCGCAGCCGAGCAGGAGGTCGCTTCAGGAAAGGCCACCGTCGCTGCGCTCTCACTCGGACTGTCTCGCAAGGACGGCTGCGCGTGGCTGCTGGAGCACCATGACGTGCAGGGCACGGCGGCGCAGTTGCTGCGGGTACGGCCCGGCTACGAGGTCGCGGTGGCTGCGGCCCTGGGTCCTGCCGCGGATGCGGTGGTGGTCGACGGCCCGCAGGCCGTGCTGCAGGCCCTCGCGGCGTTGAAGGCGGGCGACGGGGGGCGAGCTGGGCTGCTGGTCTCCGGCTCCGAGCACTCCGTTGGCCGCGCCGGTGATGACCCGGCGCTGCCACCCGGTGCGCAATGGGCCGCGGACCTGGTGGAGTGCTCGCCGGAGTTGCGCCCCGCAGTCCTCACGCTGCTACGAGGGGTGGTCGTCGCCGCTCTGTCCGAGGTTGGCGCACTGGTCACTCCAGGATCTGGTGTGCGCGTGGTTACCGTCGACGGCGACCTTGTCGGAGCGGGGTGGGCAATGGGAGGGTCGGACCGGCAACCCAGCACGCTCGAGGTTCAGGCCGCAGTGGACAGCGCCACGCAGGAGCTCCTCAGCGCGCAGCAGCGCACTGCGGAGCTGGGGGGAGCATTGGCCGGCGCCCGTGCGGAGGAGTTGGAGCGCAGAGAGGTCGCGGAGCAGACTCTGGCGGCGCTCAACCATTCCGACGCGGAGCTCGCGGCTGTTTCGGAGCGGCTCGGCAGGCTCGGCCAGTCGGCCCGCGCCGCCGTGTCGGAGGTAGCGCGCATCACGGCGCAGCGCGAGCAACTCGAGAACAGCCGCACGGAACGACTGAACGCCCTCGCTGTGCTGGAGCAGCGGCTCGCACTGGCGCAGGAAGAACCTGCGGAGCACGAGCCGACGACGGCGGAGCGCGACGCGGTGGCCACCGACCTGGCTGTCGCCCGCAGCGCGGAGGTGGAAGCTCGACTGGTCCTGCGGACTGCTGAGGAACGTGCGAACTCGGCCCGCGGCCGGGCGGACGCGCTACGGCGAAGCGCTCGCATGGAGCGGGAGAGCCGCGTGCGCGCCGAGGCAGCGCAACGCTCCCGGCAGCACGCTGCCGCGGTGGCGGCCGCCGTCGTCGAGGGTGGAGAGCGTGCGCAGCAGCGACTGCAGGAGGTGCTCTCCCGGGCTGTCACGGAGCGAGACGACATCGCAGAGCGCCGCTCGGCCGCCGAGCGTGACCTGGCCGACGCGCGCAAGCAGACCCGCACCTTCACCCAAGAGCTGACCGCGCTCACCGACACCGTGCACCGCGACGAGGTCGCACGGGCTCAGGCGGCGCTGCGGACCGAGCAGCTGGAGGAGTCGATCGTCTCCCAGCACGGCATCGGTCTCGACGATCTTGTTGCCGAGTACGGACCGCAGGTGGTGCTTCCGCCGACCGAGCAGGAGATTGCCGAGTACACCGGGGCCCGCGAGCGGGGTGAACAGGTGAGCGCACCCCAACCCATGCCTTACGACCGCGCCACTCAGGAGCGCCGGGTAAAGCGGGCGGAGCGCGATCTCGCCACCCTGGGCAAGGTCAATCCCCTCGCGTTGGAGGAGTTTGCTGCGTTGGAGGAGCGGTACAAGTTCTTGTCGACCCAGCTGGAGGACGTCAAGGACACCCGCCGTGACCTGCTCGGCGTGGTGTCGGACGTGGACGCCCGCATCCTGGAGGTCTTCACTGCCGCGTACACCGACGTCGCTGCCGAGTTCGGAGCGGTGTTCTCCACGTTGTTTCCGGGCGGGGAAGGGCGACTCGTGCTCACCGACCCCGAGGACATGCTCACCACAGGCATCGAGGTTGAAGCCCGCCCGCCCGGCAAGAAGGTGAAGCGACTGTCCTTGCTCTCGGGTGGCGAGAAGTCGCTCACCGCGGTGGCCATGTTGGTGGCAATCTTCCGAGCACGTCCCTCGCCCTTCTACGTGATGGACGAGGTCGAGGCGGCGCTGGACGACACGAACCTGCAGCGGTTGATCACCCTGTTCGAGCAGTTGCGCGAGCGCTCCCAGCTCATCGTGATCACGCACCAGAAGGCCACCATGGAAGTCGCCGACGCGCTCTACGGAGTCAGCATGCGGGGAGACGGCATCACCACGGTCATCTCCCAACGCATGCGCAGCCAGACAGGATCGACAGCGGGGGACCGTACGAACTGAGCGCGCTGGGCTGAGAACCCGGGCGGCGGGTGCCGAGCGGGCTGGATTGCTCTCCAACTGGCACCATGGCGCTCGTGTCGAACTGGGTCTGGATCATTGTTGCTGTTGTCGCGCTGATCTCCGTCGTCCTGGCGGTCGGGTTGGTGTTGCGCCGACGCCGTCGGGTGCAGCTCTCCGTCGCCGAGCGCGGCGCCGCGGCGACGCCGCCTGGATACGAGGCAGCCTCTTCGATCAGCTTCAGCGGTGGTTCGGCTCCGACGGCGACCGCGCCTCCTGTGGCAGCCGAGCCGGATTCGCATCCAGTAACGGAACGCACCGAGGTCGACGGGCAGCCCAAGGTAGGGGACGACGCCGCCGTTCCCCGAGATTCCGCAGTACGCGAGCTAATCGACGTCGGACTGCCGGAGCCGGAACTTGAGGTCATTGAGCCCACGGTTGGGCGCCTCAACCGGCTGCGTGGGCGGCTCTCGCGATCCCAGTCCGCCGTCGGCCAGAGCTTGCTGGGGTTGCTCGGCGCCGGCGACCTGGACGAAGAATCCTGGGAGGAGATTGAGGACACCCTGCTGATGGCTGACCTCGGATCGGCCACCACCACAGCGGTGGTGACGCAGTTGCGTGAGCAGATGGCCACCCGCAACGTCCGTAGCTCCGAACAGGCGCGCGCCCTGCTGCACGAGGTATTGGTGGACGCCCTGCACCCGGAGATGGATCGCTCCATTGCCGCGCTGCCGCACCCCGACCGTCCGTCGGTGCTGCTGGTCGTGGGCGTGAACGGAACCGGCAAGACCACCACGACCGGCAAGCTGGCACGGGTGCTTGTCGCCGACGGACGCCGGGTGCTGCTGGGTGCCGCCGACACCTTCAGGGCAGCTGCCTCCGAGCAGCTTCAGACCTGGGGCGAACGGGTCGGCGCTGAAGTCGTGCGGGGCAAGGACGGCGCCGATCCTGCCGCCGTCGCCTTCGACGCGGTTACCAAGGGGACTGAGCTCGGTGTGGACGTGGTGCTCATAGACACTGCGGGCCGGCTGCACACCAAGACCGGACTGATGGACGAGTTGGGCAAGGTCAAACGGGTGGTGGAGAAAAAGGCCGCCGTGGACGAGGTGCTGCTTGTGCTCGACGCGACAACCGGCCAGAACGGTTTGGTGCAAGCGCGGGTGTTTTCCGAGGTGGTGACGGTCACCGGGGTGGTGCTGACCAAGCTGGACGGCACGGCGAAGGGCGGCATCGTGTTCCAGGTGCAGCGTGAGCTGGGAGTACCGGTCAAGCTGGTCGGTCTTGGCGAGGGAGCAGATGATCTGGCCCCCTTCGATCCGGGAGCGTTCATTGACGCACTGCTGGGATGACTGATCGCCCCCGTGACAGGCACTGCGCGATTACATCTTCGTAACCTGCCGCGCACGTCGTTCACATAGGCGAAACAATAGCGGTGCGCTGAGGAAACACTCACGTTGGAACCTCTCCTCACGACGAGAGCCAGGGGCCCCGACGCCCTTGGCAGCGGCAGGAGGAGCGCTACATGAACTTTCCAACGATGGGTGTGCCAGACACCGGCGATACCGCGTGGATGTTGGCCAGCGCGGCGCTGGTGCTGTTGATGACGCCAGGTCTGGCGTTCTTCTACGGCGGCATGGTCCGGGCCAAGGGCGTGCTCAACATGATCATGATGAGCATGGGCGCGATGGGCGTTGTGGGGGTCCTCTGGGTCCTCTACGGCTACTCCATGGCTTTCGGTGAGGACAAGGGCAACTTCCTCGGAGACCCAGCCCAGTTCTTCGGGCTCAAGGGCTTGATCGGTGGCAACGGAGCGGCCGCCAAGACTGGTGACGCGGCCGCCGCAGCGGTGGACATCCCCCTGGTCGGGACGATTCCGGCGACGGTATTCGTGGCCTTCCAGATGATGTTCGCGATCATCACCGTGGCGCTGATCTCAGGTGCGGTGGCGGACCGGATGCGGTTTGGTCCGTGGCTGCTGTTTGCGGGGCTGTGGGCGACTATCGTCTACTTCCCGGTCGCGCACTGGGTGTTCTCCTTCGACGGCGTCAGTGCAGCGGATGGCGGCTGGATCGCGAATAAGCTCAAGGCCATCGACTTCGCCGGTGGCACGGCGGTGCACATCAACGCCGGTGCGGCCGCACTGGTGCTGGCGCTGGTCCTCGGCAAGCGGCGCGGATGGCCAAAAGAGCCGATGCGGCCGCACAACCTGCCCTTCGTGATGTTGGGTTCAGGCTTGCTGTGGTTCGGCTGGTACGGCTTCAACGCCGGTTCCGCGACCAGTTCCAACGGAACGGCAGGCACCACGTTCGTGACCACCACCGTCGCCACGTGTGCGGGGATGCTGGCCTGGTTGCTGACCGAACGGCTGAGGGACGGGCATGCCACCAGCTTGGGTGCGGCCTCGGGAATCGTTGCCGGCCTTGTGGCCATCACACCCTCGTGCTCCTCGGTGAACGTCGTCGGAGCGTTGGCGATCGGAGTTGCCGCGGGCGTGCTGTGTGCCTTGGCTGTGGGACTCAAGTACAAGGTCGGTCTCGACGACGCATTGGACGTCGTGGGAGTGCACTTGGTGGGCGGAGTTGTCGGGACTCTCATGGTGGGACTCGTGGCCGCTCCGGAGGCACCCGCTGCCGTGAAGGGTCTGTTCTACGGCGGCGGCGTCGACCAACTGTGGCGCCAGGCGGTGGGCGTGGGGGCAGTGCTCGCGTACTCCTTGGTGTGCACCGCGATCATTGCCTACGTGCTGAAGTTCACGATCGGTCTGCGGGCGGACGAGGAGGCTGAGATGATCGGTATCGATGAGTCCGAGCACGCGGAATCGGCGTACGACTTCGCGCCGCAGCGTGGCGGTGGCCTCGGACAACCCAAGCCCAACGCAATCCCGGTGGCGGCTGCTGCCGGCAAGGAGGCCTGACGATGAAGCTCATTACCGCGATCATCAAACCCTTCACGCTCGACGACGTGAAGGCGGCACTCGAGCAACTCGGCGTGCTCGGCATGACCGTCAGCGAGGTACAGGGATACGGACGGCAGAAGGGCCACACCGAGGTCTACCGCGGTGCGGAGTACTCGGTGGACTTCGTTCCCAAGGTTCGGGTGGAGGTGGTGGTTGACGACGCCGTCGCCGACAAGGTCATCGACGTGGTTGTCGAGGCGGCGCGAACCGGCAAGATCGGGGACGGCAAGGTGTGGTCCACACCGGTGGACACCATCGTTCGCGTGCGGACCGGTGAGCGCGGTACTGACGCACTCTGATCGACTGGATTCTGGGCTGAGTTGTCCGGTCAGTCCGGTGTGCCGGGTCTGGTGCTGCTGTTAACGTCAGAACCCGGCCAGTTCATCTGCCCGAAACACAGGCGACTTGTCGCCGAAACACGACATGCGGACCCTTCTTCTGACAACGAGGGGTGGGAAGCCCCCGCCCTGCGTGCAATGAAGGAGGGTCCGCGTGGCGTTTCCCACGATGGGCGTACCGGACACCGGTGACACGGCCTGGATGCTCATCAGCTCTGCCCTCGTGATGCTGATGGTTCCGGGTCTGGCGTTCTTCTACGGCGGCATGGTCCGGGCCAAGGGCGTGCTGAACATGATGATGATGAGCATGTCGGCGATGGGCGTCGTCGGGGTGCTCTGGGTGCTTTACGGCTACTCGGAGTCCTTCGGTGAGGACAAGGGGTTCCTCATCGGGGACCCGACCCAGTTCTTTGGACTGCGGGACCTGATCGGTGGCAACGGCGCGGCGACGAGCGTGGGCCCAAAGACGGAGGTGAAGATCGCGCTCGTCGGTACCGTTCCGGCGACCGTCTTTGTTGTCTTCCAACTGATGTTCGCGATCATCACCGTGGCGCTGATCTCCGGTGCAGTGGCGGACCGGATGCGGTTTGGTCCGTGGCTGCTGTTTGCGGGGCTGTGGGCGACTATCGTCTACTTCCCGGTGGCGCACTGGGTATTTGCCATCGACGGAGGTGCAGCGGCGCACGGCGGCTGGATCGTGAACAACCTCAAGGCCGTCGACTTCGCGGGCGGCACTGCGGTGGAGATCAACGCCGGTGCAGCAGGACTGGTGCTTGCGCTGGTCGTGGGTAGACGACACGGGTGGCCCGCCGACCTGATGCGGCCGCACAACTTGCCCTTCGTGATGCTGGGATCGGGTCTGCTGTGGTTCGGCTGGTACGGCTTCAACTCGGGCTCCGCGTTGACGTCCAACGGCGCAGCAGGCGCGACCTTCATCACGACCACGGTCGCTGCCTTCACCGGAATGCTGTCCTGGCTGCTGGTCGAGCGGCTGCGCGACGGGAACGCCACCAGCCTCGGCGGGGCGTCCGGGATCGTTGCCGGGTTGGTGGCGATCACCCCGTCGTGCTCCTCGGTCAACGTTCTCGGTGCCTTGCTGATCGGCATGCTCGCGGGCGGCACCTGTGGCCTGGCTGTGGGCCTCAAGCGTCGACTGGGCTTCGACGACTCGCTGGACCTGGTGGGAGTGCACCTCGTCGGTGGCATCGTGGGGACCCTGATGATCGGCCTGGTGGCGGCCCCACAGTCACCCGCCGGGGTGAAGGGTCTGTTCTACGGCGGCGGGTTTGACCAGCTCTGGCGGCAGGCGGTGGCTGTCGGCGCGGTGCTCGCGTTCTCGCTCGTGGCCAGCACTGTCATCGCCTACGCGATCAAGGCGACCATCGGTCTGCGGCTCGACGAGGAGTCTGAGCTGCTTGGTATCGACGACGCAGAGCACGGCGAGTCGGGCTATGAGTTCACGCCTTCGCACGAGAGTGGGCTTGGTCGCCGCCACCCGCTGGCGCCACCGCTCACGGGTACGCATGTGGGACTCTAGACACCGTGGGAACCGAGACTGCCCAGGCGCTGCTGCAGGGGCGCGCCAAGCTGTTGGAGGGTGCTGCCGCGTTCGCACCGGCTGACCTTCGGGCTGCGCTGGTCAAGCTGCACGAGCAGTGGCTGGTCGACCGTGCGCTCGAGCTGGGCATGGTTCCCGGTAGTGGCATGGCCATCGTCGCCGTCGGCGGACTGGGACGACGTGAGCTGTTGCCATACTCCGACCTCGATCTGGTCCTGGTTCATGACAACGCCGATCCGCAGGAGCTGTCCACCGCTGCGGACGGGCTTTGGTATCCGTTGTGGGACGCGCACATCAAGCTTGATCACAGCGTGCGCACTCCCGACCAGGCGCTCGCGGTGGCCGCCGAGGACATCACCGCCGCGCTGGGGTTGCTGGAGGCCCGCCACATCGGGGGCGATGCCGCACTCTCGGCCCAGCTGATCGGAGCCGTCCACGCCCAATGGCGTTCCGGGATCCGGCACCGACTCGATGAGCTCACGGAGCAGGCGGCCTTGCGCTGGGAGCAGAGCGGAGAGATCGCCCACCGCGTGGAGCCCGATCTCAAACACGGTCGAGGTGGGTTGCGCGACCTGCAGCTGCTAGCTGCCTTGGCGGCGGCCCAGCTGATCAACCGCACCCCGGGTTTGAGCAGTCGCATTCCGGGCGGCGGCCTCCCGCGTGCGCACGAGCTGCTGCTCGACGTGCGCACAGAGCTGCACCTGGTGGCCGGGCGGGCACGCGAGGTGCTCCAGGCGCAGGACGCCGATGAGATCGCGGCTGCATTGGGACGTGGTGACCGATTCGATCTGGCCCGCGAGCTCAGCGACGCGGCACGCACTGTCAGCTATTCGGTTGAAGTTGGCTTGCGGACGGCCCGAGCGGCGCTTCCTCGAAGGGGACTGGCGACCTTGCGACGCCCGCCCGTGCGTCGGCCGCTGGATGAAGGGGTGGTCGAGCACGCAGGCGA
>JADGOX010000110.1 GCA_017882745.1 Mycobacteriaceae bacterium
CGCGGTTGTGCTTCGATCTGGGCGGCCGCGCACGACTGGAAACGGACTCATCAAGATCGCAGTCACATCAGGGCGAACATGCCTGAAACAGGTCTGCCCAACCCAACCCGCCTGATCCACGGGACACGCCCTAGTCGAGGCTCGTACCCGGTCCCACATTGCGGCTGTTGCGGGTTCGGAGACCCAGTACGTAGTCCTCGGGGGCTCCGGCCGCGTACGCGGCGTCGGCCATGACGCCGAGGTAGCGCGCTGAGGGCAGTCCGCCCTCGTAGGCGTTGATCACGTACAGCCAGGCAAGCTGCGAGCCGTCAAGCGTCTGAATGCGTAGCCGCAGCTTGCGGTGGATGCCCAACTCGGCGCCTTCCCCACGGTCAAGGCTCTGTTCGTCCTGGGGGCTCACGTCGTAGAGCACGACGAAGACCTGCGAGCTGGGATCCTCGACCACAGTGGCCAGCGCACCTTCCCAGCCGATGTCCTCACCGGCGAAGGTCAGGCGCCATCCGAGCAACCACCCGGTACCGGCCATCGGTGAGCAGGGAGCCCGTTCGAGCATCTGCTCGGGGTCCATGTTGGAGCCGTAGGCGGCGTACATCGGCACGGCTAAGAGACTAGTCGCGCGGTGGGTCGGAGGGTATGGCGGTCGAGGCGATACCGTGGTGTGGACAAGACTCAGCTTGGAGGATCAGTGAACCGCATCGTGATCATCGGTGGTGGGCCAGCCGGGTACGAGGCGGCTCTCGTGGCCGCCCAGTACGGCGCCGAGGTGGTAGTCGTCGAAGCAGAGGGTCTCGGCGGAGCCTGCGTGCTCTACGACTGTGTGCCGTCCAAGACGTTCATATCCTCGGCCGGGGTGCGCGCCGACCTGCGCCGGGCGACGGACCTCGGGGTCGATATCGATCTGGACAAGGCCGCGGTCGAGGTTCCCGTGGTCCACGGCCGGGTACGGGCTCTGGCCCTGGCGCAGTCTGCGGACATCCGTGCACGCCTGCAGCGCGAAGGTGTCCAGATCATCCCCGGCCGCGCGAAGATCGTCGACACCGCCCCGGGAATGGCCAGGCACCGCATCGCGGTGGATCGTGCAGACGACGACGAGCACGTGGTGCTCGACGCCAACGTCGTCCTGGTGGCCACCGGGGCGCGGCCACGTGTGCTGCCTGGTGCGGTGCCCGATGGTGAGCGGATCCTCGACTGGCGCCAGATCTACGATCTCGAGGAGCTTCCGGAGCATCTCGTCGTCGTGGGTTCCGGTGTCACCGGTGCCGAGTTCGTCTCGGCCTACACCGAGATGGGAGTGAAGGTCACTCTCGTCTCCAGCCGTGACCGGGTCCTCCCTGGCGAGGATGCTGACGCCGCCGCGGTGTTGGAGGACGTGCTCGCCGAGCGCGGGGTGACTTTGGTGAAGCAGGCTCGTGCAGAGTCGGTGGAACGAACAGAAGACGGGGTGATCGTGCACCTGGCCGACGGCCGCACGGTGGAGGGCAGCCACGCGCTGATGACTGTCGGCTCGGTGCCCAACACCGAAGACCTCGGTCTGGATCGCATTGGTGTCGTCCTCGACCGCGGTGGATACATTCCGGTTGACCGGGTGTCGCGCACCTCTGTTGCCGGGGTGTACTCGGCCGGCGACTGCACGGGGCTGCTGCCCTTGGCGTCGGTGGCGGCGATGCAGGGGCGCATCGCGATGTGGCACGCACTGGGGCAGGGCGTGCTGCCGATCAAGCTCAAGACGGTGGCGTCCTCGGTGTTCACCCGGCCGGAGCTGGCGACGGTCGGTATCAGCCAGCAGACCATCGACTCGGGCAAGGTGGCGGCTCGCACGGTCATGCTGCCCCTGGCCACCAACCCGCGTGCCAAGATGCAGGGCCTGCACCGCGGCTTCGTCAAGCTGTTCTGCCGCCCGGCCACCGGGGTCGTGATCGGCGGAGTCGTTGTCGCACCCGTGGCATCAGAGCTGATCTTGCCGATCGCGCTCGCGGTGCAGAACAACCTCACGGTCAATGACCTGGCGCACACATTCGCGGTGTACCCGTCACTGTCGGGGTCGATCACCGAAGCCGGCCGTCAGCTGATGAGCCACGACGATCTCGACTGACAGTCAGTTTCGCGCCCGGCAGGGGAGCACGTCATCGACCTGCGCGGCATGGTGGTCAGAGGCGTCGGTCAGTCCTCGTCGTCGACCCAGTTGAGGGTGCGGGTGACCGCCTTCTTCCACCCGGCGTAGAGCTTCTCGCGCTGGGCCGGGTCCATCGAGGGCGTCCAACTCTTGTCCTTCGCCCAGTTGTTGCGGATGTCGTCCTCGCTGTCCCAGAAGCCGACGGCCAGTCCGGCCGCGTAGGCGGCTCCGAGAGCCGTGGTCTCCGCGACGACGGGGCGCACCACCTCGACGTCGAGGATGTCGGCCTGAAACTGCATCAGCAGCTCGTTGACCACCATGCCGCCATCAACTTTCAACACCTTGAGGTCAACGCCGGAGTCGGCATTCATCGCGTCGATCACCTCGCGCGTCTGGTAGGCCGTGGCTTCCAGCACGGCACGGGCGAGGTGGCCCTTGTTCACGAAACGGGTGAGCCCGACGATCGCGCCGCGGGCGTCGGCCCGCCAGTGCGGCGCGAAGAGTCCGGAGAACGCGGGGACGAAGTACACGCCGCCGTTGTCGTCCACCGAACGGGCGTCCGTCTCGATGTCCGCGGCGGTGGAGATCATCCCGAGGTTGTCGCGCAACCACTGCACGAGCGAACCCGTAACGGCAATAGAGCCCTCCAGCGCGTACACCGCGTCCTGCTGGCCGATCTTGTAGCAGACCGTGGTGAGCAGCCCGTTCTTGCTCATCACCTTCTCGGTGCCGGTGTTCAGCAGCACGAAGTTACCTGTGCCGTACGTGTTCTTGGCTTCGCCGGGGGACAGGCACGCCTGCCCGAAGGTGGCGGCCTGCTGGTCACCGAGGATTCCCGCGATCAGCGCGCCGGCGAGCGAGCCGCGTTCGCGGACCTTTCCGTAGACCTCCGAGGAGCTCTTGACCTCCGGCAGCATCGACTCAGGAATGCCCATGTCCGCGCAGATTCCCGAGTCCCAGGTCAGGGTGTCCAGATCCATCAGCAAGGTCCGGGAGGCGTTGGTGGCGTCGGTGTAGTGGAGACCGCCGTCCGGGCCGCCGGTCATGTTCCACAGCACCCAGCTGTCCATGGTGCCGAAGCACAGCTCGCCGGCCTCAGCCTTCTCGCGGGCGCCGTCGATGTTGTCCAGGATCCACTTCACCTTGGGGCCGGAGAAGTACGTGGCCAAGGGCAGGCCGGTGGTGGCGGTGTAGCGGGACGAACCCTCGTGTCCGCCCAGTGCGGTGCAGATGCGGTCCGTACGCGTGTCCTGCCAGACGATGGCGTTGTGGATCGGCTTTCCCGTCGTGCGTTCCCACACCACCGCCGTTTCGCGCTGGTTCGTGATGCCGACGGCGGCGATGTCGGCAGGTTTCAGATCGGCGTCAGCCAACGCACCGGCCGTCACGTGGCGGATGTTGTTCCAGATCTCGACGGCATCGTGCTCCACCCACCCAGCCTTGGGGAAGATCTGCTCGTGCTCGCGCTGATCCGCCGCGACCACGCGCCCGGCGTGGTTGAAGATCATGCAGCGGCTGGAGGTGGTGCCCTGGTCGATGGCCGCGATGAACTGTTCCGACGGCGACTGGCTCATGCCTGATGCTCCTTCTCTTCGGTCCGAAGCATGCCTGGTGACGTTCGCCCGCGCGTTTCGACTCTCCCGGAGGTGCCCGCTGTCCCAGCGTGAGCACCACAGATTCCTGCAGCCGCGCCAACCGCTCGGAGGTCGCGCCACCGGGTACGGTGACGCGCAGGCACGACTGGTTCGTCTGTGACGTGCTTCATGCGCGGCATCTGAAGCCCGAGTCGCAGGGGCAGACTTGAGAGGCAGTACCGGACGAGGTCGACGCTAAGGAGTTACGTTGAGCGAGCAACGGCATGCCGGATCCCTCGGGCCGCAGGAGCGAGACGCGGCGTGGCATCGTCTGGGTTCCGAACAATTCGACGTCCTGGTCATCGGTGGCGGAGTGGTCGGAGCCGGTGCTGCCCTGGATGCGGCGACGCGCGGCCTGCGGGTTGCGCTGGTCGAGGCACGCGATCTCGCGTCGGGGACCTCGAGCAGGTCGTCGAAGATGTTCCACGGCGGATTGCGGTACCTGGAACAGTTGGAGTTCGGTCTGGTGCGTGAGGCTTTGCACGAGCGGGAGCTGTCGCTCGTGACGTTGGCACCGCACCTGGTCAAGCCCCTGAAGTTTCTCTACCCACTGACCCACCGGGTGTGGGAGCGCCCCTACGTAGCGGCCGGAATCTTCCTTTACGACAGGCTCGGTGGAGCGAGGTCGGTGCCGGCGCAGAAGCACCTCACCCGGGCGGCTGCGCTGCGCCTGGCCCCCGGGCTCAAGCGCAAGGCACTGATCGGCGGCGTCCGCTACTACGACACCGTGGTTGACGACGCTCGCCACACGATGACGGTGGGCCGCACCGCGGCCCACTACGGCGCCGTGTTGCGCACCTCCACTCAGGTGGTGGGTTTCCTGCGCGAGGCAGACCGGGTGAGCGGCGTGAGGGTGCGAGACTCCGAGGACGGCCGCGAGACGGACGTTCACGCGCATGTCGTCATCAACGCCACAGGGGTGTGGACCGATGAGATCCAGCGGATTGCCGGGGGGCGTGGGCGTTTCAAGGTCCGAGCCTCCAAGGGCGTGCACCTGGTTGTGGGCCGGGACAAGATCGTGAGTGAGGCCGCTCTGATTCTGCGGACCGAGAACTCTGTGCTGTTCATCATCCCGTGGGGCAACCACTGGATCATCGGCACCACCGACACCGACTGGGAGCTCGACCTGGCGCACCCGGCGGCGACCAAGGCGGACATCGACTACATCCTCGGTCAGGTGAACAAGGCGGTGGTCACGCCGCTGAGCGCGGACGACATCGAGGGCGTCTACGCAGGGCTTCGGCCGCTGCTGGCGGGGGAGAGCGAGGAGACGTCCAAGCTGTCGCGAGAGCACGCCGTGGCGCGGGTGGCCCCGGGGCTGGTCGCAATCGCGGGCGGTAAGTACACGACGTACCGGGTGATGGGAGCCGACGCGGTGGATGCCGCCGCGGAGGACATTCCGGCGCGGGTCGGCAGCTCCGTCACGGACAAGGTGCCGCTGATCGGCGCTGACGGCTACTTCGCCCTGGTCAACAAGGCGTGGCAGATAGGGGAGCGCTACGGGCTGCACCCCTACCGCGTGCGCCACCTGCTCGACCGCTACGGCTCGCTGCTGCATGAGGTCCTCAGACTGGCGAAGGACCGACCGGAGTTGCTTGCACCGCTTGTCGCGGCACCGGACTACCTGGGCGTCGAGGTGGTCTACGGGGCGGCCTACGAGGGTGCCTTGCATCTGGACGACCTGCTGGCGCGGCGCACCCGGATCTCCATCGAGTACCCCCACAGGGGGGTGGACTGCGCACAGGAGGTGGCGGAACTGGTGGCGCCCGTGCTGGGCTGGGACCAGACCGCCATCGACCGCGAGGTGGCGACCTACTGCGCTCGGGTGCGAGCGGAGATCGACTCGCAGACACAGCTCACCGACGACGCCGCGGGCGCTCTGCGAGCCGCGGCCCCCGAGGCACGAGCCGAGATCCTCGAGCCGGTGCCCTGAGGCTCATATTGACGGCAGCGTCAGATGATGTAGCGTCTTCCCCGCGCTGATGTGCGGCACAAGGCATCTCCCGAGGAGTGCGCGATGCGTTGTATCTCTGTCCTGGTGACGTTCGTAGCGGTGATGGGCCTCGTGGTCCCGGGGTCGGCCGACGCCGTGCCCGCCCACACGAGCTACGTCGCGCTTGGAGACTCGTACGCCTCGGGCGCGGGCATACCACCCGCGGTCGGAGATCCCCGCTGCACGCGCTCGGGTGACGATTACCCGTCCCTCACCGCGCGTGCACTAGGGGTAGCGAACTTCACGGACGTCACGTGCACGTCGGCGCAGTTGGTGAACATGGCAGCGCCACAGCCGGCCACGGGGCAGCCCGCGCAGTTCGATGCGCTCAAGCCGGACACCGATCTGGTGACCGTTGGCATGGGTTTGAACGACTCCAACCTCTTCCCGGTTCTGTCGCTCTGCACGGCGATCGGCGTGTTCTTCCCGGACGGCGCGCCATGTACGGTCCTGCTGAACCTGTTCGGGTTCGACTACGCCGCCGGACTGGTCACCAGCGAGGCCCCGGGTATCGGTGCCATGCTGCAGGGGATTCACCAGCGTTCGCCGCGGGCCAAGGTGCTCGTCGTGGGCTTGCCGTCTTTTCTTCCCGAAGTGCCGACCCAGTGCCGGCCGCAGGCGATCTTCAGTACCGGGGACATGCCGTACCTGAGCGGGCTCATCAGGACGATGAACGAGGTACTCCGTGATCAGGCCCAGCGCAACGGAGCCAGCTACGTCGACGTGTACAGCAGCAGCGTGGGGCACGACATGTGCCAGCCCGACGACAGGAAGTGGGCCGAGGGCTTGTTCCCCACGCATCCCGCGGCGGTGTCACATCCGAACCTGTTCGGCATGGAGAACGAGTCCGCGCAGGTTGTTGCCGCACTGGGAGTGAGCTAGCGCCATGCGTCGTACCGCCATCGTGGTGACCCTTGGGCGGCGCTGAGCCTGATTGTCCCGGACACAGCCGGTGCCGCACCCAGCTTCCGCAACTACGTCGCCCTGGGCGACTCCTCTGCGGCGGACTCCGGAGCCGCCCCTCCGGTCGGCGTGCCCGTCTGCAACCGCTCGGGAAACAACTACCCCGCGATCACCGCTCGCGCGATCAAACCGGAGACCTTCACGGACGTCTCGTGCGGGGGTGCCGGACTCCAGCACATGACCACGCCGCAAAAGCCAGCCATAGCCGCCGAGGTCCAGGGCATCCATCAGCACCCTCGTCCGAACGATCAACGATGTGCGGTGGGCGGCCGCCCGGGGCAACGGGGCCACCCACGCCGACACCTACGGCAGCAGTCGCGGCCACGACATGTGCCAGCCGCTGGGCCAGAAGTGGACGGAAGGACTCATTCCAACCGACCGGGCGGCTCAGCTGCACCCCAATCTCTTGGGCACGGAGAACATGTCCGCGGACATTGTTGCCGCTCTAGAGCGGGGATAGCATGGCGTTGACTTCGATGTCAGCATCCGTATGCTGAGATGGACGTCGATTCAGGTGGTACAGACTCGTGTCCCGGGGGGCAAACCATGCGTCGGATTGCTGCGTTGCTCACCGTTGCCCTGGCGATCGCTGTCCTTGGTTCGCCCACTGCCAGTGCCGCACCGAAATACGCTGACTATGTCGCACTGGGCGATTCGATGGCCGCGGGCTCGGGGATACCGTCCGACTCTGGCGACATTGCCTGCAACCGTTCAGGCAACGACTACCCGGCTCTGACCGCTCGGGCGCTCGGTGTCCAGACCTTCACCGACGTCAGTTGCGCGAAGGCTGCGTTGATTCACATGACGACCCCTCAAATCGAGGCGGGACGGCCACAGTTCGACGCTCTGACGGCGCACACGGATCTGGTGACGGTGACCATGGGTCTCAACGACTCGAGCCTCTTGCCGGTCATGGCGGGGTGCGGCTTTGTCGGCCTGCTCTTCCCGGGGGGTGCCCCGTGCACCGTGCTCATGAATCTGTTCGGTTTCGACTACGCGGCCGGCTTGGTGCGGGTTCAGGCGCCGCGCATCGGGGAGATGCTGCGGGGGATTCATGAACGTTCGCCGAACGCCAAGCTGCTGGTCGTCGGGCTGCCAACCTTCTTGCCGGAGGCGCCGACGGACTGCTGGCCGAACATGCCCTTCAGCTATGGGGACGTGCCCTATCTCAGTAGCCTCTTCAGAGACCTCAACACGATGCTGCGTGAGCAGGCCGACGGCAATGGGGCCACCTTCGTCGACACCGAGAGCTCCAGCAAGGGGCACGACATGTGTCAGCCTGTGGGGCAACGCTGGATCGAGGGCCTCGTTCCGACCGACCGCGCGGTACCAGCGCACCCGAACCTTGCGGGCACCCAGAACATGTCAGCGCAGATCGTCGCGGCGCTGCACGCAGTCGCGTAGAGGCGTAGAGGCGGCACGGGCCGCGAACGGACGCTGTGGCTCAGTCGGTGGCCAGTCGCGCGAGCAGCATCATGTCCCGGCGGGCGCCGTCGATGAGCACCGCCTCGCGCAGGCGTCCCTCGGCCACCATCCCGCACCGCTGGGCCAACGCCGCAGCGGCGGTGTTGCCGTCCACGTGCAGGTAGGACACGCGGTGCAGACCCAGACCGCCCATCACCTCCGGCGCCAAGGCCAGGCGGACCACCGCTGCTGCGGCGGTCGCCATGATGCCCTTGTTGCGGTGTGTGGGCGCTGTCCAACACACGATCTCGGCGGTGCGCTCGGTGTGTTCGATGTTGCAGAGCCCTACCTCTGCCAGCATCTCTCCGGTGGTGGGATTACACACGGCCCACGAGTACCGGGCGTCGTCTGACCACTGTCCTGCACGGAGACGCACGTGCTCGGTCGCCGCCGCGTTGCTCTTCGCGGCCATGTGGGGCGCGTAGCGCATCGTGTCGGGGTCGGTCGCGCCGGTGAGCAGCGTGGGGCGGTCGTCCACCCGCTCGTCGGCCCGCAACGCGCGCAGATACCAGGTCCCGGCGTTGATCTCGATCGGTTCCACTCGTCAGTCCCTGCGTCGATTCAGTCGGTGCGTCGATCCCTGTCGCGGCGCCCCCGGTCGCGGTACTCGTGGCCGCCCAGCAGGATGGCGACCAGTGGGATCAGCAGGAAGACGAGCCACGCGTTGTCGACGTGGTCCGCGAGCAGGAAGAACAGTGCGACCGCGATCAGCGGCGTGGCCCCGATGACGGGGTAGCGCCAACTCTGGCTCGATCTGCTCTTGTCTGCCTGTTCGTGCTCGATCACCGCGGGTGTCCGCGGCAGGTCACTGAACATGGCGTTGAGTTCTGAGGTCGTCCGCGCGGCAGCAATCGACGCGCTCCGTTCCTCGAACTCGGCCTTGTCCAGCCGTCCGAGCCTGAAATGCTCGGCGAGCTCCTGCTGCGCGCTCTGACGCTCTGCGGTCCCTACCCGAATCTCCGGCTGTTCGCTCATGCGAGCAGCCTAACCGTGAAGGTCAGTCGGCGAGCTCACAGAGCACGGTGCCCTGGGTGACTGCGGCGCCGGGCTCGACGGACAGCCCGGTAATCGTGCCGTCCTTGTGCGCCGTCACCGGGTTCTCCATCTTCATCGCCTCCAGGACGGCGATCAGCTCGCCGGCCAGGACCTGCTGGCCTTCCTCGACCGCAACCTTGACCACGGTGCCCTGCATCGGGGCGACCACTGAGATGCCCGATGCGGCGGCGCCACCACCGGAGCGCTTGCGCGACTTCGGCTTCTTCGCCGCTGCGCCACCCCCGCCGATAGCGAGGTCACCGGGCAGGGACACCTCCAGGCGTCGTCCGCCGACCTCGACAACAACGGTCTGGCGAGGTGTCGGCTCCTCGCCGTCCACCGCCTCGACACCGAAGGGCTCGACGGTGTTCTCCCACTCCGTCTCGATCCAGCGGGTGTGCACGGCGAAACCCTCGTCGTCACCGATGAAGGCGGGGTCGCTGACCACCAGGCGGTGGAAGGGCAGGACAGTCGCCATGCCCTCGATCTGCAGCTCGGCCAGCGCCCGGCGGGAGCGTTCCAGGGCCTGCTTGCGGTCGGAGCCGGTGACGATGAGTTTGCCGAGCATGGAATCGAACTGGCCGCCGATGACGCTGCCGCTCTCGACGCCGACATCGACGCGCACGCCGGGACCGGAGGGGGCGATGAATCTGGTGACGGTGCCAGGCGCGGGCAGAAAGCCGCGGCCGACGTCCTCGCCGTTGAGGCGGAACTCGAAGGAGTGCCCGCGGGGCTCGGGGTCCTCGATGATGTCCAGGGCCTTGCCCTCGGCGATGTGGAACTGGGCGCGCACGAGGTCGATGCCCGCGGTCTCCTCGCTCACGGGGTGTTCCACCTGCAGGCGGGTGTTCACCTCGAGGAAGGAGATCAGGCCGTCCTGGCCGACCAGGTACTCGACGGTGCCGGCGCCGTGGTAGTCGGCTTCCTTGCAGATGGCCTTGGCGCTGGAGTGGATCTCCTTGCGCTGCGCGTCGGTGAGGAACGGAGCCGGCGCTTCCTCGACCAGCTTCTGGAAGCGGCGCTGCAGCGAGCAGTCGCGCGTCCCGACGACGATGACATTGCCGTGCGTGTCGGCCAGTACCTGGGCCTCGACGTGCCGGGGCTTGTCCAGGTAGCGCTCGACGAAGCACTCGCCACGGCCGAAGGCGCTGATGGCCTCGCGGGTGGCCGACTCGAACAGCTCCGGAATCTCCTCGATGGTGCGCGCCACCTTCATTCCGCGCCCACCACCGCCGAAGGCCGCCTTGATGGCCACGGGCAGACCGTGCTCCTCGGCGAAGGCCACCACCTCGTCGGCGTTGGCCACCGGGTCGTTCGTGCCGGGCACCAAGGGGGCTCCTGCGCGGGTGGCGATGTGCCGCGCGGTGACCTTGTCGCCGAGGTCACGGATGGACTGGGGTGTCGGCCCGATCCAGATGAGCTTGGCGCCGAGGACTGCCTGGGCGAACTCGGCATTCTCGGAGAGGAAGCCGTAGCCGGGGTGAATGGCGTCGGCGCCGGACTTCTCCGCCACATCGAGGATCTTCGGGATGTTCAGGTAGGAGTCGGCGCCGGTCTGCCCACCGAGGGCGAAGGCCTCGTCGGCCAGGCGGACGAACACCGCGTCGGCGTCCGGCTCGGCATACACGGCAACGCTGCCGATGCCGGCGTCGGCGCAGGCGCGGATGACGCGCACGGCGATCTCACCACGGTTGGCGACAAGCACCTTCGTGATCGCTGCGCTGTGGTGGGCGGGCGCTGAGCCTGAACTAGGCACGAAGCCTCCTGTCGTCGCGGGCGATCGCCCCTGAGGATGAATCCATGCCTCGGGGGCGGTCGCGGGAGTTTGCCGTTGGAGTCTAGGCAGCCTCAACGGGCGACTTGGCACGAGGTAGCCGCGAAGCCCCCGGTTCGGTGTTCAGCGAAGCGTGATGACGACCTTTCCCAAGGCTTCTCGTCGTTCCAGTGCCCCGATCGCGTCGGCGGCGCGGTCTAGGGGAAACACCGACGGCTCCGGTGCGCTGAGCTCGCCGGAGGCCAGTAACGGTGCGATCTCAGCCCACTGCGTGGCCACGTAGCCGGGGTGCGACATGAACCAGGCGCCCCACCCGGCTCCGACGACGTCGACGTTGTTGAGCAGCAGGCGGTTCACCCGCACGGTGGGGATCTCGCCGCCAGTGAAGCCGATCACCACGAGACGCCCCTGTGGGGCGAGTGAACGGAGACTGTCGGTGAAGCGGTCGCCTCCCACAGGATCGATTACCACGTCGACGCCTCGACCCCCGGTGAGCTCACGCACCTGCTGCAGCCAGCCGTCGACCAGCACGACATCGGTGGCGCCGGCCTCGCGGGCCTTGTCGGCCTTCGCCTCCGTGCTGACCACGGCGATGGTTCGCTCGGCCCCGAACAGGCACGCCATCCGGAGCGTCGAGGTTCCGATCCCACCCGCTGCTCCGTGGACCAGCACCGTCTCGCCCTGGGCAAGCCGTCCCCGCTTGGTGAGGGCAAAGTGGACGGTCAGGTCATTGAAGAGGATGCCGGCGCCCGCAGTCAGTGACACCGAGTCCGGCAACGGGAAGGTCAGGTCTGGGGCCACGTTCGCGATCTCCGCCATCCCACCGGACAGACCGGTCAAGGCGACCACTCGGTCGCCTGGGGCGAAGCCACTGTCGGCCGGGGCGGACCTGACCACTCCGGCGACCTCGCTGCCAGGGACGAACGGCAGGTCTGGCTTGTACTGGTACAGCCCACGGGTGAGCAGTGCGTCGGGGAAGGCGACGCCGGCTGCGTGCACCTCGACGCACACGAGGGCCGGGTCAGCCTGTGGCTCGTCGACCTCGCCGATCTCGATGTGCTCCGGGCCGTCGAGGCAGGTGATCTGCACTGCACGCATAGATGGGTGCCTTTCTCAGCTAGCTTGGCGGACCTGGCGTTTGATTCGGCCGAGCATCGCGGACATTCCGCGCAGCCGCAGCGGGCTGACCACCGCGGCGAGCCCGAAGGCGTTGTAGAAGTCCTCGGGAATCCCGAGCACCGTCTGTCTGCTCTCGCCATCGAGGCCCTGGTGCAGGATCGAGGCGAACCCGCGGGTGGTCGGCGACTCCGGCGGCGCCTGGAAGAACAGCCGAACATGTTCCGCGTCCGAGGCGTCCACGGACAGGAACAGCGGCGTCTGGCACTCCGGCACCGGTTCGAGCAGCTCGGGGTGCTCAGCGAGGTGCGGGGGCAGGGGTGGCAGCTCGTCGCTCAGCTCCAGCAGCAGCAGCAGCTTGTCCTGCCCCTCCACTGCACCGAAGTCCTCGATGATCTCCTGCATCTTGGCGGGCAGACTCACTGCCCGGGAACCTCGCCCTTTTCGGTGCCCTTGACGATGGGGACGCGGACGGCGTTGCCCCACTCGGTCCACGAACCGTCGTAGTTGCGCACGTTCTGGTAGCCCAGCAGGTGGGTGAGCACGAACCAGGTGTGGCTGGAGCGCTCACCGATGCGGCAGTAGGCGATGACGTCGTCACCGGGCTTGAGGCCTGCCTCGTCCTGGTACACAGCTTCGAGTTCGGGGCGGGACTTGAACCGGCCGTCCTCGGTTGCCGCCTTGGCCCACGGCACGCTGGCGGCACTGGGAATGTGACCACCGCGCAGTGCACCCTCCTCCGGGTAGTCCGGCATGTGGGTGCGCTCGCCGGTGTACTCGGGGACCGAGCGCACGTCGATCAGCGGGATCTTGCCCAGCTGCGCCAGCACGTCGTCCTTGAACGCGCGGATGGCCTCGTCGAACCGCTCGACCACGGGGTAGTCGGTGGGGGTGACCTCCGGCTTGTCGCGGGTGAGTTCGCGGCCCTCCGTCTGCCACAGACCGCGTCCGCCGTCCATCAAGCGCACGTCGGGGTGGCCGAAGAGGGTGAACACCCACAGGGCGTAGGCGGCCCACCAGTTGCTCTTGTCGCCGTAGATGACCACGGTGTCCTCGCGGCTGATTCCCTTGCTGGCCATCAGCTTGGCGAACCCGGCGCCGTCCACGTAGTCGCGGGTGACGCTGTCATTGAGCTCGGTGTGCCAGTCCACCTTGACGGCGGTGGGAATGTGGCCGCTTTCGTAGAGCAGGACGTCCTCGTCGGACTCCACGATCTTCAGGCCCGGATCACCGAGGTGCTCGGCGACCCAACTCGTCGACACGAGACGCTCAGGGTGGGCAAAGTCCGCGAAACGCGAGTTCTGGTCGGGAGCGACAGGCACAGCTACCTCCATGTGACGACGAATTGTTCGTGCGGATGACGTTGCCACAAGCTGTAGTGCCCGGCCACGGCGGGCCGTGGTTTGTGTTGAGGGGATTGGTGGCGAAAGTGCGATTCGTCTTACGCCCGGGCCTGCGGCGACCACAGACTGTGCACTGGCACGCCGACCTCGGCGAGCAGTCCCCGCAGCAGCGGCAGCCCGATTCCGACCACGCTCGAGGGGTCGCCCTCGATGCCGTCGACGAACCAGCCGCCGAACCCGTCCAGGGTGAACGCGCCGGCAACCCGCAGGGGCTCACCGGTCGCCAGGTAGGCCTCGAGTTCCTCGGGCGTGGGCTGACCGAAGTTCACGACGGTGCGCTCGACTCCGGTCGCCTCCGCGATGATCTCGCCATCCTGTACGCGGAGCACACAGTGGCCGGTCAACAGCTCCGCACTGTTGCCCGCCATGCCGCTCCAGCGCTGACGTGCGACATCGACGCTGGGGGGCTTGCCGACCAGCTCACCGCCGATGTGCAGCATGGAATCGCAGCCCACCACCACCGCGTCGGCCAGGTCCAGGCCCTCGGCCACGTCGACAGCCTTGGCCCGCGCCAGTGCGGTGACGATCTCAGCGGGTGTGACATCACCCAAGGCTTCGATCAGTGCGTCCTCGTCGACTGCGGACACCTGAACCGAAGGTTGGACGCCCGCCGCGCGCAGCACGCTGAGACGGGCCGGTGAGGCCGAGGCCAGCACCAAGGTGGTTCTCACTGCTGGGTCAGCGACTGCGTACTGCGGAGGTCCACGCCGCCGAGGACGGCATGGACGACAACCCGAGCAGGAGGGCCGGATCGGCCCACAGCGAGCGGGGCGCGGCCGGAGCAGGGGCGGGGCCACCGGCGGAGGCGAGCACAGCGACCAAGGCCGCCAGCTCGGCGTCGCTCGGCGCACCGCGCTCGACGATGAGAACGGAAGCGGTCGGCTTCTCGGCGTGCTCGCTCACAGCGGGATGTTCCCGTGCTTCTTGGGCGGCAGGGTCTGCCGCTTGCTCTCCAGGATCTGCAGCGCCCGGGCGACCTGGCCGCGAGTGTGCGAGGGCTGGATCACCGCATCGACGTAACCACGCTCGGCGCCGATGTAGGGGTTGACGAGGGTGTCCTCGTACTCCTGCTGCAGCGCCAGACGCAGCGCATCGACGTCCTCGCCGTTCGTCGCGGCGGTCGCCAGCTTGCGGCGGTGGACGATGCCGACGGCGCCCGAGGCGCCGATCACGGCGATCTGCCCGGTGGGCCAGGAGAGGTTGACGTCGGCGCCGAGGTGCTTGGACCCCATCACGTCGTACGCGCCGCCGTAGGCCTTGCGGGTGATCACGGTGACTTTCGGAACGGTGGCCTCGGCGTAGGCGTAGATGAGCTTGGCACCGCGGCGGATGATGCCGGTGAACTCCTGCTCGGTGCCCGGCAGGAAGCCGGGGACGTCGACGAACGTGAGCACCGGGACGTTGAAGGCGTCGCAGGTCCGGACGAAGCGCGCGGCCTTCTCGCTGGCGTCGATGTCCAGACACCCTGCGAACTGCATCGGCTGGTTGGCGACCACCCCGACGCTGCGTCCCTCGACCCGGGCGTAGCCGATGAGGATGTTGGGCGCGAACAGCTGCTGCACCTCGAGGAACTCGCCGTCGTCGACGACCCGCGAGATGACCTCGTGCATGTCGTACGGCTGGTTCGCGGAGTCGGGGATCAGCGTGTCCAGCTCGATGTCGGACTCGCTGAGGTTGTCCGCGATGGAACCCTCGGCGGCCGGCGGTGCGTCGAAGCGCGGAGGGTGCGAGAGGTTGTTGCTCGGCAGGTAGCTGAGCAGCTCCTTGACGTAGTCCAAGGCATCCGTCTCGTCGGCACCCATGTAGTGCGCCACACCGGACTTGGAGTTGTGGGTGTGTGCTCCGCCCAGTTCCTCCATCGTGACGTCCTCGCCGGTGACGGTCTTGATCACATCGGGGCCGGTGATGAACATCTGGGAGGTCTTGTCGACCATGACGATGAAGTCGGTGAGGGCGGGGGAGTAGACGTGACCCCCGGCGCAGGGACCCATGATCAGCGAGATCTGCGGGATGACGCCGGAGGCGTGCACGTTGCGGAGGAAGATCTCGCCGTAGAGCCCCAGGGAGACGACACCTTCCTGGATCCGCGCGCCGGCGCCTTCGTTGATGCCGACCAGGGGGCGGCCGGTCTTGAGGGCAAGGTCCATGACCTTGACGATCTTCTCGCCGTACACTTCGCCGAGGCTGCCGCCGAACACGGTGGCGTCCTGGCTGAACAGGCAGATCTCGCGGCCGTCCACCGCGCCGTAGCCGGTGACCACGCCGTCACCGAAGGGACGGTTCTTCTCCATCCCGAAGTTCGTGGAGCGGTGCCGCGCCAACGCATCAAGCTCGACGAAGGAGCCCGGGTCGAGCAGTGCATCGATCCGTTCGCGGGCGGTCATCTTCCCGAGGCTGTGTGCCTTCTCGACTGCTGCGGCCGAACCGGCGTGGGTGGCGGCCTTCTCGCGCTCGTGGAAGTCGGCGAGCTTGCCTGCAGTCGTATGGATGTCTGGGGCCTGGATGTCGGGGGCGGAAGAGTCCGTGTCTACCTGCTCCGTCGCGCTGGTCATGGCGCGGACTCTATCGGGCGCGTTACGGGGGCCCGCTTGCGACCGCCTCTCGGCATTCGGGGCGTGCGACGATGCAGTGATGTGGACAGACCTCGAACGGCCCCCGCTGGATGTGGCTGCGCTTCGTGCTGCGCTGGTGGCGCCGGCCGGTGACTGGGCGTCCCTGGATGTGGTGGCCAGGACAGGGTCCACCAATGCCGACCTGCTCGTGGCCGCGCGCGCGGGCGCGGCTGACCGAAGCGTTCTCGTCGCGGAGCAGCAGGATGCGGGCCGGGGCAGGCATGCCCGCACATGGACAAGCCCCGCGCGCGCCGGTCTGTCGATGTCGGTGCTGCTGCGCACCACCGGGGTGCCTCTCAGTGTCCTTGGCTGGCTGCCGCTGCTGGCCGGTGTGGCGGTCGCCGACGCCGTGCAGCGTCTGGCGGAGGTCGAGGTCACGCTCAAGTGGCCCAACGACGTCCTCATCGACGGCCGCAAGCTCGGCGGGATTCTCGCGGAGGTGGCCGCGACGACCCCGGAGCCGGCCATCGTCGTGGGCCTAGGCCTGAACGTGAGCTTGCGAGCCGAGGAGCTGCCGGTGCCGACAGCCACCTCCCTCCTGCTCGCGGAGGCAGCCTGCACCGACCGCGACCCGCTGCTTCGTGCTGTGCTGCGGGAGCTCGCTGCCCGCGAGGCCCGTTGGCGCTCGGCTGGCGGCGACCCTGTTCGTAGTGGTCTGGTTGCCGACTACCGTGCGCGGTGCTCGACCCTGGGCCGCACAGTGGTGGTCACCCTGCCCGAGGGCAGGGCGTTGAACGGCGAGGCGGTTGACGTCGATGACATGGGCCGTCTGGTGGTGCGCGACGCCGAGGGCGTCCAGCATTCGGTGTCGGCCGGAGATGTGACCCACGTGCGAGCCGCCGAGCGGTAGCGTGATCGTCCCGGGAAGCGCACACCGAATGCATGGAGGCCTCGTGGCATATCCGGAAGACGATCTCGCCCCTGATGAGGAGCTGCTGCTACACCGGCATCCGCATTGGAAGATGCTCATCGTCCCGGTGTTGGTGTTTCTCCTCGTCGTGGCGCTCGGGGGTTTTCTCGGCGCGCTCATCCGGAACCAGAGCTGGGCGAGCATCGGCTGGATCGCGCTTGCGGTGGTCGGTGCCGCTGTCATCGTCGCATTCACGCTTGTGCCATCGATTCGTTGGTCCACGACGCATTTCGTCCTCACTGATCGCCGGGTCATCGTCCGTCAGGGTGTACTCAGCCGCGCGGGTCTCGACATCCCGGTGACCCGGATCAACAGCGTTCGTTTCCGGCATGGGCTGCTGGATCGGATGCTGGGCACCGGCACGCTGATCATCGAGTCAGCCTCGGACGAGCCGCTGGAGTTCAACGACATTCCCCATGTAGAACAGGTGCACTCCCTGCTCTACCACGAGGTGTACGACGCCACGAGCAACAACGGCGACGAGGACAACGACCCGCGTCGGGAAGAACGATCCCAGCGTTGAGCCGAATCTTCTGGACGAAGGGAACCGATTCGGCGACTGCGTCGTCGAACACTCGATAGGCCGGCCAGCACGGCGGCGCCCGCGCAGGACCCACGGCATGGAGGCGGATCGACGTGAGGACAGCGCATTCGCGTCCATCGGGGCCGGTGCTGGGCGCCGAGGAGGCCCATGCGGGTGTGCAGCAACGCAGGGCGGAGCTCGGCGGCCGCGTCGAGGCGGCGGAGCGGGTTCGCGAACAGCTTGCGCAACTTCGGGTGAGCGAGCGTTCTGAGCGCGTGGCCATCGAGGTCGTGGTGTCCGGACGCGGCACCTTGCTGGGGCTGACGCTGGGCGAGTCGACGTCGCGGGTAGCTCCGCAGGACCTGGCGGCAGAGATTCTCGCGACCGTGCACCGGGCGTCTGACCGCGCCTCTGAGCAGGTGGCGCAGTTGTTGGAGTCGGCGCTGCCTGCTGGCACCGATATCACGGAACTGGCGGCAGACCCGGCACTGGCTGAGGACCGCCGAGCGCGGGCGGTCGGGCACCACCGTTCCACCGAACCCGACGATGACCTGAGCGAACCCGAGTCGTGGCTGCGGCCAGTGCAGGTAAGGGGTGGTCGATGATCGACGGCGAGATGAGACTGGAGCACGCGTCGGCCGTACGCGCGGCTGCGGGACTCACGGACGTGAGCGCAACGGTGGCTGCGGCCGCGATGGCCCTCTCGGCGGTGGTCTCAGAGCTGAGTTGGGGAGGCGACGCGGTGGGTGCGGCGCTGGTCGCCCGGCACTGCCCACGACAGGATGCCGTCGCCGCCGCGCTGCCCGCGGTCGCCGCGTCCCTTCGCCACCTCGACGACACTGTGCGGGCTGGTGCGGGAGTCTTGGTGGGTACCGATCAGCGCAACTCCTCGGCAGTGGTGGACGCGTCCGAGGGGAGGGCGTAGGCATGGCGATTGCTCTGCCCACGGAGGTCGGCGAGGCGGCTGGGCTCGCGCTGAACAACCACTGGCCCGGGGTCGACGAGGACACACTCACCAGTGCGGCCTCCGCGTACGGCGACACCGCAAGGTCGCTGGGGTCTGCGGCCGGGGACGCCGACCGCCACACCCAGCACGTGCTGGCGGTGAGCGCAGGCGGTCTCGCTCGCGGCCTTCGCTCGGCGGCCGACCGTGTCTTCGGCACGGAGGACTCGCACGTCGCCACCGCCGGATCGCACTGCGCCTCACTTGCCCATGGTCTCGCCATTGACGCTGGTGCGGTGCGTGAGACCAAGCTGCTGATTTTCGATGAGCTGTGCGCGCTCACCGAAATCCTCGCAACGTTGCGGGCTGCTGGCCCGACAACGGGGGGCTCGGCCCTTCTGCAGATCCCGCTCGCCGTCTCGGGGAGCGCGGGCAAGATCGAGGCGCTTTACCAGCGGCTTGTTCAGGTCCTCAGCGGCACCGACGGTGGGGGACCGGCCCGGTCCGCATCGTCGAAGCTGATGTTCGACGGCAGCGATGACGTTCTTTCTGACCTCGGACGCGCCGCCGCCGGCAAGCCCGCCATCGACGGCGTATCTGATGCTGTCTCTGGAGCCGGGCAACAGGTGCATGACGCATCTGCTGATGCGGTGCCGGGCGTGGGCAGCCTCAGCAGTGCACCTCTGGGCCAGCAGGTTCAGCACCCACACCTGCCGGGGTGGGTGGATCCGGCAGCGGCTCATGTCGCGCCACCTGGACCGCTGCCTTCTGCGCCGTCTCTGCCCTACCAACCCCCGATCTCCCACTCGTCCCCACCCGTCGGACCGACGGTCTATGTCAGCCCCTCGCCGACCACCTACGGCGCCGCATCCCAGCAGTCGGTTCCGGGTCCCTTCGCTGCCCTGGGCGACCAGCCCCGTCCGGTCGATCCGCAGACCACGGCGCCCGCTCGCGTGCTTTCGCAGTGGGCGGAACCAGCGAAGCCTGCCGCGGGAGCGTCCAGTGCGGCCCCGGCCGGTGTCGGCGACACCCCCGCCGCGACGACTCCACGAACGAGTGATCTACCGCCGACCGCGCCGGGCCAGCACGCGCCTGCCGCGATGGGGCCGACGCCACGAGCTGTCCCACTCCCGC
>JADGOX010000111.1 GCA_017882745.1 Mycobacteriaceae bacterium
ACCGTGCTCGGCGGCTGCAGCGCCGGCCAGGTGAACACCAACGCCAACACGGTCCCCGCGGTCAACGGGGCTGGCGGCCGAGTGGGGCAGATGTCCGTGCTCGACGCGGCCATCGCCCACCCCCCGGGTCTGAGCGTCAACAACGCCCAGGGCTCTGGAGGTGGCTACAAGGCCGGAGACAGCGCCGGGCTGCAGTTCACCATCGTCAACGGCGGCGTGCAGTCCGAGAAGCTGGTGTCGATAAGCACTCCGGCCGCGCAGAAGGTCACGCTGAATGGTGCGTTGAACATCCCCGGCGGTACCAGCGTGGCCGCGGGTGAGTCCAGCATCAGCGCGAGCAAGAAGGCCGGCCTCACCGCCACCCTGGAGGGCTTGACCACCGCAGTGGTCCCCGGACCGACGGTGGAAGTGACCTTCACCTTCGATCGCTCCGGCGCCCTCACCATCGCCCTTCCGGTCGCCGCACCCAGCGAAGCCCGACCCGCGACCACCCACAGCTGACCCAAGCGGGATTGTCGGCGTCGGCGCCTAGCCTTGCCCGGTGGCCAAATCCCGCACCAGCTTTCGTTGCACCCAGTGCACGCATCTCGTCGCCAAGTGGGTGGGCCGCTGCCCTGAGTGTGGCGAGTGGGGCTCCATCGCGGAGGCCCCGGTGCTCACCGCAGCGACTCCAGGCCTCAATGGGGCAGCACGAGCAACCCAGACGCCTCTGGCTCCCGCCTTGCCGATGACCCAGGTGGACGTTCACACCGCGCAGGTGCGTCCCACCGGGGTGGCTGAGCTGGACCGTGTCCTGGGCGGCGGAATGGTGCCCGGGGCGGTCGTGCTGTTGGCCGGCGAGCCCGGCGTCGGCAAATCGACGCTGTTGCTGGAGGTGGTACGCCAGTGGGTGCAGCAGGATCGGGTGCAGCAGGATCGGGTGCAGTCCGGGAAGGCGCTGTACGTCACCGGGGAGGAATCTGCCGGGCAGGTCCGCCTGCGGGCCGAGCGCACCTCAGCGGTCCACGAGCGCGTCTACCTGGCCGCCGAGACCGACCTGGCCACCGTGCTCGGCCACGTCGAGCAGGTGCAGCCCGAGCTGCTCATCGTCGACTCGGTGCAGACCATGCTCGCCGGCGACGTCGACGGGGTTCCCGGCGGTGTCACCCAGGTGCGGGCGGTCACTGCGGCACTGACCTCCCTGGCCAAGGCCCGAGGACTGCCGATCATCCTGGTCGGACACGTCACCAAGGACGGAGCTGTGGCGGGACCGCGCTCATTGGAACACCTGGTGGACGTCGTCCTGCACTTCGAGGGGGACAAGCACTCGACTCTGCGCATGGTCCGTGGCGTCAAGAACCGGTACGGACCAGCTGATGAGGTCGGTTGCTTCGAGCTGCGTGACGACGGCATCCACGGGGTCAGCGACCCGTCCGGGCTGTTTCTGCAGCACCGAGGCGCGTCTGTGGCCGGCACTGCCGTCACCGTCGCGGTCGAGGGAAAGCGACCCCTTCTCTGCGAGGTGCAGGCGCTGGTCGCCGGAACCGGGATCGCCTCTCCCCGCCGGGCCGTCAGCGGCCTCGACGCGGCCCGGGTGTCGATGATCCTGGCTGTGCTCGAGCGGCGCGGCGGGGTGAAGCTCTCCGACTCCGAGGTGTACACCGCGACGGTCGGCGGAATGCGGGTCACCGAACCCGCCGCCGACCTTGCTCTCGCTCTCGCAGTGGCCTCCGCCGTCGCCGACCGTGCACTGCCCAGCAACCTCGTCGTCATCGGCGAGCTTGGACTTGCCGGCGAGGTCCGCAGGGTTGGCGGCACCGACCGGCGGGTGGCCGAGGCCGCCCGCCTCGGGTTCACCCGGGCGCTGGTCCCCCCCGACTCCGGAACGATGCCTCCGGGCGTCCGGGCCACCGTGGTACCCGACATTCCTGCTGCGTTGCGCGTGCTTCTCGACTGATCAGGCACGATGTACGGGGTAGCGCACGATGCCAACCCTGACACAGCACGAGAAAGGCGGATAGACGGTGCCTGAACAGGCTGTGTCCAAGCTGCGGGCCACGCTGGCCAGACTTGCCCCCGGAACGGGACTTCGCGAGGGCCTGGAGCGCATTCTGCGCGGCCGCACCGGTGCGCTGATCGTGCTGGGTTACGACGACCTCGTCGAGACGATCAGCGACGGCGGCTTCGAGCTCGACGTGGAGTTCGCCCCACCCAGGCTCCGCGAGCTGTCCAAAATGGACGGTGCGGTGGTGCTCTCCACCGACGCGACGCGGATTCTGCGGGCCAACGTCCAGCTCGTGCCCGACCATTCGCTACCGACCGGCGAGACCGGCACTCGCCACCGCGCCGCCGAGCGCACGGCAGTGCAGACCGGCTATCCCGTGGTCTCGGTGAGTCAGTCGATGAGCATCATCAGCGTCTACTCCAACGGCGTTCGCCACGTACTGGACGACTCCGCCACAATTCTCTCGCGGGCCAACCAGGCCCTGGACACCCTCGAGCGTTACAAGGCGCGGCTGGATGAGGTGACCCAACAGCTTTCGGCGCTGGAGATCGAGGACTTCGTCACCCTGCGTGATGCGATGACAGTGGTGCAGCGTCTCGAGATGGTGCGCAGGATCTCCGCGGAAATCACCGGCGACGTGGTCGAGCTGGGTACCGACGGACGCCTGCTCGCCCTGCAACTGGCCGAGCTCACCGGCAGCACGGACAGTGACCGTGAGCTGGTGGTCCGCGACTACTTGCCCGAGGCGTTGCAGGACTCGGCGTCGGCGATGCTGCCCGTCCTCGGGGCGCTCGACGCCCTGAGTCCCCAGGACCTCATCGACCTCACCGCCGTCTCGCTCGCGTTCGGACATCCCGCAACCGTGGAAGAACTCGAAGCGCCGATGACCCCGCGGGGCTATCGGCTGCTCTCACGGGTGCCCAGGCTGCCCCGCCCGGTCATCGATCGTCTGGTCGGGGGGTTCGGGAACCTGCAGTCACTGCTGGCGGCCACGGCAGAGGACCTGCAGACCGTGGATGGCGTGGGCGAGGCGAGGGCACGGTTTGTCCGAGAAGGACTGTCCCGGCTCGCCGAGTCCAGCATTGTCGAGCGATACGACTAGCGGATGGTGAACGGCACCGGTCGGCTCTGCAGCGAACCGAGGACCGTCATCGCAATGTACCGCCCGGCACCGGCCGGGACCCGAGGCGTCTTGCACCCTTCGGTGGACGTGTTACCGGACCACTGGACGCTGTAGACCGCCTCCTCATCGGGTTTGAGCGTGCGCAGGTCCGGAGTGGCACCCGGGAAGCAGTCGTTGCTGGACCACACGCGCTGCTTTCCGTCTTCCGAGTAGACGATGACCTGCTGCAGGCCAGCACCGAGGTCGGTGGCGCACAATGTCTTTCCGGTGTTCTTGATCAGCAGACGGAACACCGGCTGTCCGCCGACGGGATACGTTGGGTCGGCAACCTGCGCGGACACGCCGATCGCCTGGTCGCTGCATGCGACGTTTCGCGGCGCATTCGCCGGCGTTGTGTTGGGCGGTGCTGTGTTCGATGGCGCTGTGTTGGACGGCGCCGCCGGGGCCGCACTCTGAGCGGCCTCGGATCCCGAGGGGCCGGAGACGGGGGATTCAGACGAGGCGGGCGCGACGGAAGCACTCGGGGCACCAACGGTCATCGAACCGGCCGAGGCTGCCTGCCCGGGCTGCGGGTCCGCCCCGCCGCCCGCGAGGGAACTGGCGAGCCACACCACAGCGACGAGCGCCACGACAGCCGCGCCCGCAACAGTCGCACGTCGCCGCAGGTACACGGCTCGGGGCTCGGGTCCCCTTGGCTCAAACACACGATAACGGTAACGGTCACGTGGCGATCCAGGTGGCATGGCCCCCGCGTGTCGCACGTACCGTGCCCGTGTGGACACGGATGTGCTGATCGCCTGGTTTGGGTCAAACGCGCGGGCACTGCCATGGCGCGAGCCGGGCACCAGCGCATGGGGGGTATTGATGAGCGAGGTGATGCTCCAGCAGACTCCCGTCGGGCGGGTCGCCCCCGTGTGGGAGGAGTGGGTTCAGCGATGGCCGACTCCCGTGCGCATGGCAGCCTCCACGCAGGCCGAGGTGCTTCGCGCGTGGGGCAAGCTGGGCTACCCCCGGCGAGCACTGCGCCTGCACAACTGCGCCACCACGATCACAACAGAGCACGGTGGCGTGGTGCCCTCGGATGTGGAGACCCTGCTGCGATTGCCCGGAATCGGTGACTACACCGCACGCGCCCTCACCTGCTTCGCCTACGGCCAACGGGTTCCGGTGGTGGATACCAACGTGCGACGGGCGGTGGCCAGGGCGGTGCACGGTGCGGCCCAGGCGAGCGCCCCGTCGAGCACGCGCGACCATGCCGACGTCGAGCGCTTGCTGCCCGCCGATGCGCCGAGCGCAGCAGTGTTCTCTGCCGCACTCATGGAGCTGGGGGCCACGGTCTGCACGGCCCGTGTCCCGCGGTGCGCACAATGCCCCTTGCGCGAGGAGTGCCGGTGGCTGGCCGCCGGCAGGCCGGCCAGCACAGAGGAGCGCAAGCCATCGCAGCGCTTTGCGGGCACCGACCGCCAGGTGCGCGGACTCCTGCTGGATGTGCTGCGCGAGAACGATCTCCCCGTTCAGCGAACCCAGCTGGACCTCGTGTGGACCACCGACCCTTCCCAGCGCGATCGGGCCCTGGACTCGCTGCTCACCGACGGTCTCGTCGAGCAGACCCCGACTGGCTTGTTTGCCCTCGCCGGCGAGGGTCAAGGCAGGCCGGCGAGGAAGGCCTCCACGGAGCGCTGGTAGATCCCCGGCGCGTCCTCGTGCAGTAGGTGTCCGGCTCCCCGCACGACGAGATGGGTGCACTCGGCGTTGGCCGTCGCTGCCATCTCCGCCATCTGACCCGGCGGGGTAATCGAGTTCTCAGCCTCAAGCAGCAAGACAGGAACGTGCACCGCCTGCCACTGCGCCCAGTGCGTTCGCGTGCCCCAGTGCTCGGCGATGGCAAACCAGTTCTCGAGGCTGCCATGAAGGTGCCAGCCGTCCGAACGCTCATCGAAGCTGTCCAGGAAGTAGCGCCCCGCCGCAGGGCCGAAGATGTCGATCACCTGCGTGGCGTCGGCGAAGGGAAGCGGCCAGTTTTCGAACTGCGCCAGCCATCCCACTGCGGTACGGCCCAGAAAGTCGGGTGCCATGTCCTCGACAACCAATGCGCGGACCAGCTCTGGATGCTCGGCGGCGAGACACCAGGCATGGAGGGCGCCCATCGAATGACCGATAGCCACCACCGGTCCCGCGTCGATCTGGCGCACCGCGGCCGCTGCATCTGCGACGAAGCGTTCAGTGGTCCACGGCCCCGTGTCGCTTGACCCCGTACCGTCCGACCCGTGGCCAGCGGCGTCCAGAGCCCAGACGTGACCGTGTTCCCGCAGCCAAGGGACGCATCGCCGCCAGGTGCCCGATCGCCCCATCAGCCCGTGCAGCAACAGGATTGGTGTCCCGTCCCCGCCGTAGTCATGCAACACGGCCAATGACGCTACTCGGGACCCGTCCCGGCTACGCGCGCATCTTGACGTGAGTCAACGCGGTCACCACGGGCAAGGTGACGATCGATCTCGGCAGCTTCGTCAAGCTCAACAAGCGAGCCCCCAACACCACCCTGGCCAACGGCGAGGAACTCTTCGACATCTCCCCGGCCATCACTGCGCTCACCGCGGCGATCAACCAACGGATCACCGCCGCCACAAACGCTGCACTGAGCGCCGGCCACGTCGTCATTCACTCAGACCTGACCCTGCCTCTCAATGCGGCGAGCTTCAACCTCGATGTCAATGCGTCTTTGCTGTCTTTGGCCAACGGAACCGCAACCGCCTCCATCACCGTGAAGGTCCTCGGCATACCGACGCCTCCCCTCGACGTCACCACCCTGTTGACACCGCTCAGGGCGATCGCAGCTTCGGTCGTCGGCACTGTGAACACCGCCGTTCAAAGCCTCCAGACAAGCCTGACCGCCGGGGTGGCCGCAGTACTCCAGAACCAGATCAAGCCCGCGACGCTGGCCCTCCCGGACTTCCTGAAGCTCACGGCAAATGTGCAAAGCCAGCCCACACCCGGGGTGTACGAGGTCACGGCGCTCCAGGTGGCCATCAACACCCCGTTCGGCAACCTCGCCGTGATCAACTTCGCCACCTCGCGGGTCGGCGCCAACTCGCTCGGCGCAACTCCGCTGGCCCGCACCGCCGCCACCCAAGGGGTGGCACCAGCACCGCCCACTCCCTTCGGGCCGGTGGCTGCGGACATGCAGAACGGCACCGTTGCCTCCCCCGGGGCAGGCACAGTCGTGAAGACCACCGCCGGAACAGTGGCGGTGCCTGACGCCGTCTCGGCGCAGGTAGCTCCGGCGGCCGGGGTCTCCCCCGCCTCCCCTCTGTCCAGCGCCGACGTCGTCAACGCGGCCAACACCGCAGCCGTCAGCCCAGAGGGTCCCGAGACGCACTGGTGGGCGCTCACTGTCCTGCTCA
Organism: Mycobacteriaceae bacterium; assembly: GCA_017882745.1. Taxonomy (GTDB): domain Bacteria; phylum Actinomycetota; class Actinomycetes; order Mycobacteriales; family Mycobacteriaceae; genus X156. Next base: position 6,509 of record JADGOX010000111.1, read on the forward strand.
CGATGATCACACTGACGACGGCGGCAGTCCTTCGCATGCGCCGCAGTGGTTCCACGGAAGGGCACTGAACCGTCGGCGGTAGTCTCGGCGGCATGGCAGTAGTGAAGATCAACGCAATTGAGGTTCCCGAGGGCGCCGGCGCCGAGCTCGAGAAGCGCTTCGCCGCGAGGGCCGGTGCAGTCGAGGGTTCAGCAGGCTTCCTGGGTTTTGAGCTTCTGCGGCCCACCGGGGGCGATACGCGCTACTTCGTCTACACCCGATGGGAGAGCGAGGACGCCTACCAGGCGTGGGCCGCAAATGGCGCGAAGGCGGCACATGGCGCACCCGCATCGGGCGGTGGCGAGCAGGCAAAGCCAGTGTCGTCCGGAGCCTCGCTGCTGGAGTTCGACGTGGTCCTGCACGTCGAACCCCGCTAACCCGCGGCGCCGAGCGCGATCACGACACAACTGGGATTTCGGCTCGCAGGCAACAACAAGCGGTTCCAGGTGGTCATCAGATCCGCACCCTCAGGGTCGCCTCCCCAACATCGCCACCAGCTGGTCCTGCGGCTGGTCCGAGTCCGTGGCTATCTCCGGGGCGAACAGACCGGTGCTGGAAAAGCCCTTCCCCCGTGCGTAATCGAGCACGTGCAAAGCCGCCTCGGCCAACACTCGACCCTCGGCGATCTGGGCCCCTCGCGCCAGGTCCCAGGCGTGCACCGTCAGGTCGAGCAACATCTGTTCGGCGTACTCCGCGGCAGTGGTCTCACCAAAGGACAGCGTCACGGGCGTCTGGTCGTCCGCCGCCGCCCACGCCTTGCGGGAGGCGTGGGCCGCGCTGTCCCACGCGGCCTGCGGATCATCGCCCAGTACGTCGCCGTCGTAGGCGCTGCCGACCTGCTCGATACTTTCGCCTGCCAGCAGCCTGGGCGCCCAGAGGTGTTCGGCCGTCAGGTGGTTCACGAGCTCGCGTACCGTCCAGTCTGAGCATGGGGTGTCGTTTCCCCAGGCGCCCGACGGGATCCTGTGTACGAGCTCGGAGAAGTGGTCGAAGGCACCCGGCAGCAGCTCGCGTGCGGAGACGTGCGACTCGTCCTTCGCCATGTTGTCAGCCATGTCTCCTGCCTACCGTGCGCGGCTCGCGTGCGCAGATCGAAGCGGCCACGAGACAGCACTGTGCCGCCACACCCCAGAGGATGCGGCGGCACAGTGGGCTTGAGTCAGCTGCACAGAACCCGACTACTCAGGTGCAGGCTCGGAGCCGGTGCTGCCGCCGCTCTCGGCTGCCTTGGCCAGATCAATCGGCGGCGCGTCAGGAACAGAGGTCGGCTTGGGCTCGCCGCGGAAGGTGAACGTGGCGTCTTCCCCCGCACTTTCGCCGTCCCAACCCTCGACGTCGACCACCACGATC
>JADGOX010000112.1 GCA_017882745.1 Mycobacteriaceae bacterium
CTGCGAGCCATCCCACCAGTGCGTCTTGGTGTTGATGTATGTCGGCGGCCGTTCCGACTGCGGCGGCGAGGTCGGGTCGTCCGGTGTGCGCATCACTGTCAGCGGTGGTGTCGGCCAGTCATCGTCGAGCTCGAGGGGCAGCACCCAAGGGTTGTCAGCGGGGCTGGTCCCGTGCTTGAACCAGTCGCGGATCATGAACTGTAACCAGGACGCGATCAAGGCGTTGCCGGCTGTGGCCGGGATGATCTCGTCGCGCGTCATCAGGCGACGGCTGATCACTCGCGGGTTGGGCTCCAGGATGTTGGCCTTGTCTGGCCACGTCACGTCGAGCGGGACGTTGCGCCCGAAACGGGTGCCTGCCATCCCCATCTCCGGGTGGGCCAGATCATTCCAGCTGCCGTCGAAGGAGCGCTCGGTGTCGAGCGCCGGGTCGTACGGAGGCGCTTCGGGCGTGTGCACCGACGGCTCCCGGGAGGTGTCGTACAGGTTCTGCGCCCGCAGGGTGTTCCGGATTCCGATCAGGTCGAGCAGGCCCAGCGGCTTGGGCAGCTTGAACCAGCCGATGTGATGATCGACCTCCGTCGCGAGCCTGTCGTAGAGGCGCCATAACAGATTCAGGCGGTACGGCTTGTCTGCGGTGTCACCGCTATCAGTGGTCGACTTGGTCATCGTCGAACTCCTCCTCACCTGTTGGTTCCACGTGTTGCACGCCGTTCAGCTGCTGCCGGGAGGCAGACAGGGTTGAGTAGATCACCCGTCGCGCTCGGTTCATGTTGCCGAGCGGGCGATGTTCAGGCATCGCGTGCCAGGGGCTGTATGAGAGGACGTCGGCAAAGGCCAGCTGTGCCGGCGAGTCGAAGACCTGCCGTGGCAGTCGCAGGGTCGCGACTGGGCGCGGCGGCGAGAGGTGCGTCGACCAGATCACGGCGGCGTACTCGATCGGCATGCGACGCGGATCGGTCTGCGTCTGAACAAGGAGGTCGAATATGACGTCGCCGCGTGAGAGCGTAGAGGCCATCGCCTCCCGCAGGTAGTCCGGTCCAGGTCGTCGCGGCACCTTCAGGTGCGGGAAGGGCCGGGGTACGAAGCGGTACTGCATCGCCTGACCCGGGCCGAGCAGGTAGGACACACAACCCCAGTAAGGCACCTGCAGTGGGCTTGCCACCGTATTCGCGTAGAGGACCTGCATGATCAGGTCGCACAGATGCAGGTGGCTGGGCCGCAGGTAGTACATCACCGGCGTACCGTTGCCGATCTCGCTTTGCAGGATCACGTTCTGCACCACGTCCGGTGTGGTGAACGTCGGCGCGCTGAGGCTGAAGAGGTCCTGGGTGGCGCTCTCGTCAGGCATCAGCTTGGGTCCAGGGACACCCATGACCTTTGCGCTCAGACTCATGATTGCGTTGTCACGCATGTCAGGCGGTGTGAACGGACCCGGTCCGCTGAAGCGTACCCATGCCGGGTACTGCGCGGGCTCGCTGAACAGTCCGTGGCGCAGCTCTGGGGGTACGTCGTCTCGCACGGTCAGCTCGCCGCGTACGACACCGTAGGTCTTGGTGTTACCGGCGCGCTCGGCGTGCTCAGGTGGGGGATAGGTGCGCTGGAGGAAATGGGTCATCAGCTCGACGAGCTCGCCGGTGATGTGCTCCTCGCCAGGCAGGATGTGCTCCTGCGCGAGGCCGAGGCCGTAGTCCGGCGCCCGGTGCCGGACGATCCACTGGACGAGTGTCTGTATGGGTGGCCGCAGGAGCCGATCGAAAACCGGTCTGATGAACCGATCGATACGGCGCTCGAACCAGAAGAACCGGATCACGAGGTCGTTGACGACCCGGTCGAGGCTCACCACAACCCCTCACAGAGATAGTGCAGTGCGCGCAGACCTGGCAGGAAGAGGTAGGCGCCGCCGAGGGTGGTCACGAAGTCGGGAAGGTCTGCGAACCGTCTGCGAAGCGGCTGATCGGGCACCGTGAAGACGGAGCGTTCGCCGCGCGGGCCGACCAGTGGATCGACGTCGTCGTATAGGTCGCCGAACTTGGGGTTGTTCAGCCAGGTGTGTTGCACGAACTCGAACTGCCGTCCCAGGTTGGCGTTGAGAGCGACGAAGTGCAGTCCTGCGGTGCCGTCCGCGTCGGTGAACTTTCGTCCCCTGCGCATGATCCGGTGGCGGTCCGTCACGGCCAGTGACTGGGCTGAGCCGGGGGACGGGTCGAGGGAGTCACGGGGATTGGCGCGGCGGACGTGAGCGCCTATCGGGCAACGGAGCCCACGCGGATCGTCGACGTGGTAGCCGAAGTCGTTCGCGTCGGCGAGATAGGGGCGGTCGCGGTCCGGGCTCATCACCAGTGACGCTCCACTGCGCCATCGGCCGACCATCTTCGCGGCAAGCAGCTCGGCGTCCAGGCCCGAGGCACTCGCTTGCTCACGCACGTACCTGTCGAATCCCGCAGTGTCCTGCCCCAGGGTGCGCAACACGAGATAGCTGCCGTTGCGACCGAGGTCGGCGCCGCCTTCTGGGTTGCCCTGGTCCGTGCCGGGAGGAACGGTAGGGAGCAGGTTCGCAGGGTCGACGGAGTGCGGCAGCACCGGACGTTGGGTGAGCAGCCCGTAGATATCGCGGTAGCCCAGCACGAACTCGCCGAGCGGCACCGGCTGCGCTGCCGGTGGGTTTGCCACCTGTGCGCGGGAGGCGAGCTCAGGGACAAACGGGTCGGAGATGCCGTCAAGGAATCCGAAGGGCTCGGTGGGCGACAGGGTCCGGGTCTCGAGTCGCTTCGCGTCCGATCCGCCGCCCTCGGCCGCTGCTGCGTCGACCTTCGCAACTTCCGCGTGCAGTTCCTCGCTCGTGCGTGCGTAGGTGCACACGAGTACGTCGACCCGGGGCCCTCCCGGCATTCCCCACGTCCAGCGACCCAGGTTGTCACCGAGGAATCGGCTGCGTTGGGGGGCGGCGATGCCCGCCTGGAACTCGAGGGAGAAGCCTCCCACGACGGCATCCGGCAGACCGATCGCGCGCAGGCCGGTGGCGCTGAGAGCAACCTGCGTGGCGACGGGCACGTCTCGCGCCGCGGCTGAGGTGACCCTGCCCGCGATCCGGCTCAGGAACCTTCGGCCACCGGCGGCCTCGCCCAGCGTGTACATCGCGAAACACGCGTCGGGCAGGGTCCGGAACGCCGAGCGAAGCAGACCCTGCATGTCGTCAAGCTCGGCACCGGTCGCGCCCGCCATCACAACTTCGCCAGCCACTGGCTAGCCCGGGCATCGCTCAGGTTCGCCGCCAGACCCGCGCGTACCTCGGCATTGTTGATGATGTTTGACGTCGTCAGCGTCGGGTACGCGGCGTACGACATCGCCGTGCCCAGCTGATGGCAGCGCAGGTAGTCCTTGAACTCCTGCTCGTTGCGTGCGCCGCCGAAGAGCAGCCAGTCGGTTCGCGGATATCCGACGCCGTTGCTGAAGACGAGATTCAAGCCCCACCACAACTTGTCGATGAAGTCGTCCATGTAGCTCTCGAGGCTGCCGTCGTAGAAGCTGCTGAAGACGACCCGCCTCTGATCGTCAACCTGTACCCAGTGGGCGAAGTGGATCGTGGTGACCCCGGCGAGCGATCCCTTGTTGAGCACATGTCGCACACTGAACGCGATCGCCCGCAAGACGATTGCCACCGTCCGCCCACGCAGCCACCCCGACTTGATGACGCCGACTGCGGCGAACGGGTCGTACGAGAACTGGTCTTCCTGCGACCGCAGGCGATCGACCGACGCGGCGTCGGGTCGTTGGGTCCAGAACCAGTCGGTCTTCTCGAGATGGTGCAGCGCGAGCATCCAGGGAATGCCGACGACGAGCAGGACGGGGGACGCGACGACGAGGACGGCAAGCACGATCGCCACCTGCAGAAGCGCAAGGACTCGGTACGCGACGGGCATCGTCGGAGCCGGATGGATCGCGAAGCTCATCTGCGGGGTGCTCTCGACCACGAGCCGTACAGTTCGGTGCACTTCTGCCGGAGTCAGTGTCGACAGCTCCGGCCGGTGAGTGTCCAGGTAGTCCTCGAGCCAGTCATGCAGCGCGGCTTCCTGCACGATCTGTTCGACGCCACGGCCGATCGTATTCACGTAGTTGGTGGTGCTGACGATCTCGTGAGCACACAGCCAGGTGTACCGCTGCGCCGGATCGGGGGTAGCGGGGTAGTCCTCGCAGTATGAGAAGACCTCGTCGAGCACGCGGCCGGCTTGCTGACTCAGGGCGCGCAAGTGTCGGTGTGGCGACTCATCGACGTCAGC
>JADGOX010000113.1 GCA_017882745.1 Mycobacteriaceae bacterium
AGCAGCGCCTTCGTCAAGCTGGTCGTCGAAGAGGACGGAAGCGAGGTTGCCGCCACGCTGTGGGACGGCTGTGATGCGGCAGTGTCCAGCCGCCTCGCGTATCCGGAGGTGCGTGCCGCGTTGGCCGCAGCTGGTCGATCTCACTGTCTGGACCCAGCCGAACAGAGGCGTGCCGAAGTGCTGTGGGAGGACTTCTGGGCGGCGACAAGGACCGTCGAGCTGACCGAGACCATCACCGCCCATGCCGGTCACCTGGCTAGTCGACACGCCTTGCGAGGCGCAGACGCGGTGCACCTTGCCAGCCTGCTGGCAGTCGGCGCAGCCGAAACGCTGTTCGCCGTCTGGGACCAGAAGCTGAGAACCGAGGCCGAGGCGGCAGGCGTACGGCTGGCTCCCATGGTGTAGTCCGCTGCTCGGACGTTCTCCGTATCCGTCGATCAACAGATACATGGCGGCCGTGACCGGGCGACGGGCAGACTGGCCCTCGGCGTGACCAACCGCGCGAAATGCGGCAGACATCCGGGTCGATCTCTCGGAGGTCCAGAATCGTGAACTCGAGCTGACCGCCTGCGATCTCAGTTGACCGTTGGCAGAAGTATGAGACAGGACAGCCGTTCGAAGTCCCTCCGGGTCGGCGCTGCGGCAGCCAGCTGCTAAGCGATGAGCCGAGACCAAAGCGCACACCGATCCGGTGTCCTTCGCGTCGTGCAGGCCATCGGCCTCGCGGGCCCTGGACCGCAAGGGCAAAGGCAAAGGGATGAGCCGGCGGTCATCCGTTCGTACGCACTTTTGCAAATCAAAGGATGGTCTCTGTGCCGGGCTGCAATCTTGGAGTTTGCGGCTCTGTGCAGGTGTGTGACTGGGTCGTCGTGCCTACATCAAGGTGTAGCTACAGCTATCGGTCCGCTGTTAGACGTTCCACTTGTTAGCGCCAGGGATTGTGTTCTTAGGGTCGCGCTCCAATCCAAGGGCTGATCCCTTCAAACCTTTTGGACAGGAGCACGAGAAATGCGCACCACTGACATCGCTGCCGCCGTGCCGCGATGGGCTCTGACCACCGGGACTCTCATCACGGTGGCTGCGCTCGCGGGCTGCGGCTCGACCTCAAGCAACGGGGCGACGCCACCCTCGTCGAACAACTCGGGTAGGACAGCCGGCATCACCGTTCAGCTCACCTCGGCCGAACTTGCAGTGAACTTGAAGTCGACCTCGAACGTGACCTCAGCGCACATCACCATGTCGAGCAAACTGGGAAGCCAGACCGTCCTTACCGCCCAGGGCGACGAGAAGGCGGCCGGTGGCAAGCTCACCGCTATGAACCTGAACGAACAGATCGGCTTATCGAACATGACGATCCTGCTCACAGACGGGGCGCTGTACGTGAAGCTGCCCAGCAAACTGAACCAGAGCGGAAAGCCGTGGGAGAAGGCCACCGCAGGGAGCTCGAACCCGGTTCTGCGGCAGCTAGCCTCCACCCTCAGCTCCCTCGAGCAGAGCGCATCACTGGACCAGTACGGGTCGATGGCGCAGGCGGCTAGTTCACTGAAGACTGTCGGCACCGAGCAGGTCAACGGCGCAGCGGCAACCCACTATTCCTTGATCGTGGACGTGGCGAAGGTTCATGGTGCAGGCCTCACGGAGTCGGCCAAGGCTGCCCTGACGCAGGCGGGAATCAGGAAGATCCCGGTCGATGTGTGGGTTGATGGCCACAACCGCCCGGTAAAGATGTCGGAGAGGTTCACGGTTCAGGGGCAGATCGTGTCTACCGAAGCGACCGCAGGCCAGTTCAACCAGCCGGTCACCATCACCGCGCCACCGGCGAGCCAGGTGTCGACCAAATGAGTAAGTCAGCTCGCAGTCGTCAGAACGGCAACGAAATAAGGAGCAGGTATCTGGTTCGCGCGTGCGCCGCCGGATTCGTCGTTGTCCTCGCCGGGTGCGGCAACTCATCAGCCGCGACCACGGTCACGGCAAAAGTCACGGCAAAGGCCACCAGTAGTCCTGCCTCGCCGTCACCGGCATTGCTGCCGCAGCTGAACGGTATCGTGCTGCGATCCACGGACCTTCCCAAAGGCTGGGTGGGGTTACCACACAAGACGGACCCAAACGCTGCCACCACCGACGCGGCCTTGGCGAGGTGCGTGGGGGGTCGCAACACCGACACCGACAAGGTGGCAGAGGCGAATTCCGCGGACTTCGCTCTCGCCGGTGCCAGCATCTCATCCTCGGCGGATAGCTATCGGTCGCCGAGCGACCTCGATTCGGACATCGCGATGCTGCACAGCCCAAAGGTCTCGACGTGCTTCGACCAACAGCTGGTCAAGCAGCTGGCGACATCCCTGCCTAAGGGCGCCACGATCGCGTCGGCGTCGGTCAAGATCACGCCCGGATCCGCTGGCGGCCCCACAAACGTCGTCGCCAATGGCACAGGCAGCATCAAGGTCAGTATGAACAGCCAGCAGGCGGCCGTGTACGTGACGGCCGCCTTCGACGCCGGTCCGGTGATCTACGTGACGGTCGCCTTCATCACCGGTCCGTTGATCGAAGCCGAGGTCGATACATCCAGCCTCGGTAGGCCCCTCCCTGCGTCCGTGGTGAAGTCCTTGGTGGCAGAGGTGGCCACCCGCGCGGCCATAGGGTAGCCCGGGGGCATTCCGTGCGTTGCATATCCATCCGTGGCCCTGGCGAACTGCACCAAGATGAGGATCAGTGCGGCGCGGTTCCCCGCTATCAAGGTTGTGTGGGGGTGCGAGGGGGTTGTCAGCGGGCCAGGGAGCCCATCGGGTCCCAGGCCGGCAGCACGACAGGCACCGTCTCCAGCGCGCTCAACAGCTCCGGTGGCAACTGGTCACGGCGCGCGGCGATCTCGAACACGTGCTCGTCGAACCAGTTGTCGTTCATCGTCCAGAAGCCCTTGTCGGCCTTCTCGTCGCCCCAACTGTTCTCGACACGCCACTTGCGCGGGCTCCCGTCGACGACATCGACTCCGGTGAACAGCATTGCGTGCGTCATCATGGCATCGTGCACCGCCAACCGCTCAGCCTTGTCGAGGGAGAACGACACGTCGTACACCGACTCGAAGTCGTACAGGCCGGCATCCCAGATACCAAGGTCGTTGTTCCGCATCTTGCCGACGTCACAGCCGAACCACACCGGCTCGCCCCCGACGATGGCATCCATAGCGGCCTTCTTCATGATGGCGATGTCGACGTTGAGGTACACCACGGGGAGCCCGCCGACGACGTTCCCGAGGTAGTCCACTGTGAACGTCCGCCCCTTCGGGCTCGTCGGCCGGCGATCGTCGACGAGGCAGACATACTCCTCCAGCGCGAGCCCTACGTACTTCGCCGCGAACGTCTTCGGCGTCATCTCGCCGTCGCGGTGGAACACCCGGTCCTTGTCGGCCCACTGCCAGAGGAAGCGCGCCGGCGGGGTGCCCAGGTGAATGCAGAGAATGCGGTGGACGGACTCCACGATGCGCTGCTTGCGCTCCTGCTGCTCCTCGGCCGGGCAGCGCCGCAGCTCCAGAGCACCCTGGCGCAGGACGCTCTGCAGGATCACGTTCATCCGCGCAGTCTGGGATGAGCTGTGCGTCTCGGGCATCACGGTCTTGGGCACGACACCGTGCTTGGCGACGAGCGCGACGAACATGTTCCACTGACCGCCGTCGCCGGCCACCTCGGAGAGCAGGAACGCGACCGTGCGGTCGTCTAAGTCCCGGTCCGCTGTCTCGATAATTGCCTCGAGGAAGAAGTTCGCCCGCTCAAGCTTGTCCCAGAACATGAGGTGGTTCGCGGAGAACTCGAACTCCTTGAGATTCATGACCTGCGCGGCGCCCACCCGAAGGAGGTTCAGCCCGGCAAACAGCCAACAGCGACCGCTCTTCTTCTGGTTCGTGACACTCCAATCGTCGAGCAGGTTGGACACCGTCGTGTCGGTCCCGACAACGACCTCCCGGTCCAGGGCGACGTCATCGATCGACGTCTGCGCCACGGCGTTCTGAGCCACGCGGTTCTTAGGGTTCGCCGAGAACTGCTTGCGCATCAGCTCCAAGTCGGTCTCAGACAGGTTCGTTGACATAGGTGCTCCGTGAGGTGCGTTGTTCGCGATGGTGATTTCACCCTAGACCGCCATCTCGAACGCTCGTCGCCGAGCGGGACGATGTGAGCGCCATCCACTGCACCAGACTCCCGACAATCTGGCCGCCGCTGCTGCAACACAACGAGGTGACTTCGTCGTGCTCCATCAGGCCATCCGAAACTTGTCCGCAGAGGATCCAAAGTCATTCACGGAGCTCACCAAGGCAACAGCAACGGCTACTGCCCACAACGACACCGCGGCCACGCCGGAGGGTGAGGTGACCGACATCGCTTAGAGGTTCCGTGAGCAAGTTGGTCTCTAACCTCCAGCAGGGTCAGAAGTTGTCCGACGACGCAGCCAAGGGCTGGGTCAAGGCCGTATCGGTCCTTGCCGCCCCGGACATGCCTACGATTCCTGGTCTGCCGGCCGCGCCTGATATGGGCGCCGCGACCAAGTACGTCTTCGATGTTGCCGCTGACCTGCCCACAGCGCAGCGCGACTTCGCGTCGGAGCTGACGAACGTCGTCGTCCCCCCGAAGACGGTCTGACCCGGCTTCGGCTTCCACTGAGCACACAGGATTCAACGTAGGAAGCAGAAGAGTCAAGGCAACCGAAGATGACGCCCCGGCGCATGCGGGGAGGCTTCATCCGGGCGCAGCTGCAGATGTCCAACATGTCGTTGCGTCAGCTGTCTGCCCTGGCCGCGGTCTCGAACTCTTACCTGCGCCAGGTCGAGCGGGGGCTGCACGACCCGGCACGTCCGAGGATCACCCGCAGAACCCAGATGTTCGAAGGCCCCTCATCGGCGATCGCGCGTCATCAGCGCCATCAGCGCCATGGCGGACGTTTCCTTGACCTGACCCACAGGTCGGTGGGCAACGGACATGGAAGAAGGCAGGAGGTAGCGGCCTAACGCGCTTTGGGGTTGAAGTTCGCGCCAAGGTCTACGTTGGCGGCAGTCCGGCAAGGTTTACCTTGCCGACGGTCGCAGTGCCGTCCGGGTGCCGCACGGTGATCGTGAACTGCGCCCGCCGCGCGTTGCTCGAAGTGGGGTCTGACTTGCTTGCGGCGTAAATCCTGTCCGTCGAACACGGCGCGGCCGCGAGATCGTGCGCGCTCGCCGATGCAGCGCGGTGAGGTACGTCTGATTGACCTTGAGCCGACGCCAGGTTGCTTTGCGGCCGCGTTCAGATGACGGGGGTGGAACCTCCGGGCGTCCGCAAGGGATCCGCCTGCGGGCCAGGGTCCGTGGTGGGGGAGCCGTTGATCACCAGTTGCACTGGCTATCGGTCTTCATTGCTATTCCTCTTATTGCTGTTGTGTGCCGCCAATTTGTCGTTTGGCGGCGTAATGCCGGGCAACTTGCTAGGCGAGCGGGCTTTCTCGCGAGGGATCTACACCGATTCCTGAGGTCAGGTAACGGGGATTGGGGACGTGGATCCACGCGCCACCCTGGTTGATCGATTGCTCAGACAGGAGGCCGGGCAGCGTCATGTCGAGTGCGTGATAAACGTCGACCTCCGGCGTGCTGTCCTCAGTGATGGCATCGAGGAAGTCCCTGATCGGCCACGCGTCCGAACCCCAGTGTCCGCCGCCCTCAGGCGGCTTCCGGTACCGCTGCGGCATGAAACGATCGACGTAGGAGTCGAGGGGCTCCCAGGTGTCAGCCTTCGATCGACCGTTCAGATGAATGACCGGCTGGGATTGCGGCGTGCGTGCCGCTTCGTAGGCTCCCTGTGTGCCCTGAAGGGAGTAGTACGCCATCAGCTCCGGGCGGTTCGAGAGCAGGTCGAAACGCACGCGAAGCAGGCGTTCGTGGAGGGTGCGCGCGAGCAGGATGGTCGTATCCTGCAACTCGTGTTCCGGATCGCTATGCCGTCCCGTTCCGACGCAGCTGACGGACACGATTCTGTCGTCAAACCACTGGAGCAGAGGCCCGAGGCTG
>JADGOX010000114.1 GCA_017882745.1 Mycobacteriaceae bacterium
CCCGGCGTCTCCTGCACCACGCGGTCCACCACCAGCCGGTGGCGCCAGGAACGCCACAGCGGCACGACGATCCGGAAGAACAGCACACTGGCGGCCACGCTCGCGTAGAGGGTCCACCAGTAGGCCCGCGCCCAGGCGTTGGCGGTGAAGTCGGTGCCCGTCCAGATCTGGTGCGGCAAGGCCAAGCCGACCCCGAGATAGGCGTAGAGGTGGAGCAGATGCCACGACTCGTACCGCAGGCGCCGGCGAGCCGCGCGCAGTGACGTCACCACCACCATCACCAGGGCGGCGCTGCCCGCGGTGGCCAGCAGCATGCCCGGGTAGTTCCACACCAGGTCCCACGCCTGCGGGAGCAGCCCCGTTTGTCCGGTGCCGGCGTAGCCGAGAGTGATGAGGCCGATGTGCAGACCCATCGTGGTGAACGAACCGAAGCCCAGCCAGCGGTGCCACTGGACCAGAGTGTCCTGGCCGAAGCTGCGCTCCACCCACGGTATCCGCGCCATCAGCAGCACCTGGATGAGCATGGCGTCGGCTGCTGACAAGCCGGTGAGTCGCCCGAGGGTGGTGAGCGCCTCGCCGGTGCCGGCCGAGAGCTGCTGGACGCCGCCGCCGTGCACCCAGAGCGCAAGCACGACGAGGAGGCTGGCGGCGACTGCGTAGCCCACTGTGTCGCGCTGCCACGATGAGACGGCCGTGCTGCGCCGGACGTGTGTCCTGTTGGCCACCGTTGTCATGCCAGCGATGCTCCCTGTGCAGGCTGTGGAAACGCTGTGAGCGCTGGTGGTCGGCGGAGGCATCGGGGCGCTGCGTCAGCCCTGGGGGCGGGGGAGCAGCACCCTGAAGGTGGCACCCTCTCCCGGCCGGGTGTCCAGGCTCACCGTTCCCTCGTGCGCGGCCACCAGCGCAGCCACGATCGACAGGCCGAGTCCTGAACCGCCACTGGCCCGGGTGCGGGAGCTGTCCGCACGGTAGAAGCGCTCGAACGCCCGCTCGGAGTCTTCGGCGGAGAGGCCAGGGCCCGTGTCGGCCACCTCCAGCACCGCGTGCTCGGCTGTGGTGCCCACCCGGACGGTGACCGCTGACCCCTCTGGTGTGTGGGCGAGCGCATTGTTCACCAGGTTGCCGAGCACCTGCCGCAGTCGGTTCTCATCGCCCAGCACCTCAGGCGTACCTGGTCCGTCGAGCACCTCAAGCTTGATGGGGCGCCGCGGCGCCACCGCCTTTGCGTCGTGAACCGCATCGCTGGCCAGGGTGAGCAGGTCCACCGGGGTGTGCTCCAACGGCCGCTGGGAGTCGAGTCGGGCCAAGAGCAGCAGGTCGTCGACCAGCAGTCCCATCCGCGCCGACTCGCCTTCGATGCGTTTCATGATCTGTTGCACCGCCTCCTGCTCCGTGGCCGCTCCTTGACGGTAGAGCTCCGCGAATCCGCGGATCGTGGTGAGCGGGGTACGCAGCTCGTGGCTGGCATCGCCGACGAAGCGACGCATCCGCTGCTCGGACGTCTTTGCTGCCTCCTCCGAGGCGGCAGAGGCCGTGAATGCCGTCTGGATCTGGCTGAGCATCCCGTTCAGTGCACGCGAGAGGCGGCCGACCTCCGTTCGGCTGCCCCCGTCCGGTACACGCCGGTGCAGATCGCCCGCGGCAATGGCCGCAGCCGTTGTCTCGACCTCCACGAGTGGTCGTAGGCTGCGTCGCACGACGAGGTAGGCGAGCACTCCGAGCAGCAGCAGCACTGCCAGTCCGATCGCGCTCTGCAACAGGATGAGCTGGTCCACGGTGGAACTCACGTCGCTCAGACTGGTGGCGATGGCGATCGTGCCGACGGTGCCGTCGGTCAAGGTGAACGGCTCGCTCACCACCCGCCACTCCCGTGAGCTGGTGCCCAACGAGCCGACCGTGACCGGCTGCAGCGCCGCCCGGTCTTTCGCCTGGGCACCGACCGCGGTGAGGTCTGGTTGTACATCGGTGGTCGTGCCCGGGTTGTCGAGCACCGTGACGATGTTTCCCTGCGCGTCGAGGGTGGCCACGTAGTACTGGCTCGGTGGACGAGGACCGCGGCTGGAGTCCTGCCCGACGAAGCTCGGCAGGTCGGCCCGTCGCAGGAACGGGCCCGAGGCTTCGATGAGCTGAGCGTCCGTGCGGTGCGTCAGGTAGTCCCCCATGTATGTGGTGGTGGCCACGCCAGAAGCGAGCAGTCCCAGCGCCACCAAGGCGAGCAAGGTGGCAACCAGAGTCACCCGTAGCGGTACCCCGCGCCGTGCGGGTGCCGCGGTCTGGCCGTCACTCACGTACGTGGTTGCCGCAGCACGTAGCCGACGCCGCGCAGCGTCTGGATGAGCCGCGGCTCCGTGGTGTCGACCTTGCGGCGCAGGTAGGAGACGTAGGACTCCACCACGTTCATCTCCCCGCCGAAGTCGTAGTTCCAGACGTGGTCCAGGATCCGTGGCTTGCTCAGCACCATGCCGGCGTTGGCCATCAGGTAGCGCAGCAGCTTGAACTCCGTCGGAGACAGCGTGACCAGTGCGCCGGCCTTCCAGACCTCCCGGGTGTCGTCGTCCAGCTCGATGTCGGCGAAGGTCATCCGCGAGGAGTTCGGCAGGTCGTTCAGGGCACCGCTGCGTCGCAGCACAGCCCTGATCCGGGCCACCACCTCTTCCAGGCTGAACGGCTTGGTCACGTAGTCGTCACCACCCAGGGTGAGGCCGGTGATCTTGTCCTCCACCGCGTCCCTGGCGGTCAAGAACAGTGCGGGGCAGTGCATTCCGTCTGCTCGTAGCCTGCGCAGCAATCCGAAGCCGTCCATGCCGGGCATCATCACGTCCAGCACGACCAGGTCGGGACGGAAGGTGCGGGCGACGTCGAGGGCGCGCATGCCGTCAGCCGCGGTGGCCACCTCGAAGCCGACGAAGCGCAGGCTCGTGCTCAGCAGATCCACGATGTTCGGCTCGTCGTCGACCACCAGTATCCGTGCTTCGACCACTGTCGCCGCTCCTGCCCGTGCTGCTCGTCCTGCCACTGCCTGCATGGGACCATCCTGAGCCGACTCACTGTGCACCGTCTGAACGGTTGCTGTGAGTTGCCTGTGTCGATGCGTGCCAACTGGGGGCGCTGCTGGCGAGGATCAGCCCGGCCGGGCATGGTCAGGTAGCGACAGCCGCAGTGAACGGAGACTGATGACGAACCAACTTGCCCAGTCCGCTAGCCCATACTTGTTGCAGCACAAGGACAATCCGGTGCACTGGCAGGAGTGGTCCGCCGCGGCCTTCGTCGAGGCCCGGGAGCGTGACGTGCCGGTTCTGCTGTCCATCGGCTACTCCGCCTGCCACTGGTGCCACGTGATGGCCCACGAGTCCTTCGAGGACGAGGCCACGGCGGCACAGATGAACAACGGTTACGTCTGCATCAAGGTCGACCGAGAGGAGCGGCCCGATCTCGATGCGGTGTACATGGACGCCACCGTCGCCATGACCGGACAGGGCGGCTGGCCGATGACCTGCTTCCTCACCCCCGACGGTGAGCCCTTTCACTGTGGAACGTACTTTCCGCCGACCCCGCGCCACGGCATGCCCAGCTTCAGCCAGCTGCTCGCTGCGGTGAGCGATGCCTGGACCAACCGTCGATCTGAGGTGCTGACCGCGGGCGCTTCGGTCGTGGCAGAGCTCGAGCGGGCTGCCGCGGCGCTGCCGACGGGGGCCGTGGACGCCGCGGTGCTCGACGCCGCCGCGGCAGCGGTCCTCCGCGATTTCGACGCCGAGCACGGCGGTTTCGGTGGGGCTCCGAAGTTCCCGCCGGCCATGGTGCTGGAAGCCTTGTTGCGGCACCACGAGCGCACCGGCGACGAACAGGTGCTGGCCGTGGTGCAGGGCACCGCCGATCGGATGGCCCGCGGCGGTATCCACGACCAGCTCGCCGGCGGCTTCTCCCGCTACTCGGTGGACGCCGGCTGGGTGGTGCCGCACTTCGAGAAGATGTTGTACGACAACGCACTGCTGCTGAGGATGTACGGCCACCTGTACCGGGCGACCGGATCCGCACTGGCCCTGAGAGTGGCCGAGAGCACTGCGCGTTTCCTGCTCACCGCGCTGCGAACCGACGAGGGCGGCTTCGCTTCCGCCCTGGATGCGGACACCGAAGGCGTGGAGGGGCTGACGTACGCCTGGACCCCGGCGCAGCTCACGGAGGTGCTTGGGGACGAGGACGGTGCCTGGGCCGCCCAGCTGCTGGCGGTGACCCCAGCCGGCACCTTCGAGCACGGGAGCTCGGTGCTGCAGCTGCTGGCC
>JADGOX010000115.1 GCA_017882745.1 Mycobacteriaceae bacterium
ATTGCCCGCGACCTCGCCGCCATCGGCGTCCGCGTGAACTGCGTGGCCCCCGGTCTCATCGACACCCCGATCTACGGCGAGGGCGAAGCCTCCGAGGCCTTCAAGGACAAGCTCAAGCGCGACGTCCTGTTCCCGAAGCGTCTCGGCACGTCCGACGAGCTGGCCTCCATGGTTCTCGAGCTGCTCACCAACAGCTACGCCAACGGCGAGGTCGTCCGCGTCGACGGCGGAGCGCGCCTGCAGCCGAAGTAGCCCCAGCCTTTGCCCAAGTTGTGCATTTTCGGGGTCCCAAGGCCGTCGGAACCCCGAAAATGCACAACTTGGGATGGGGTCAGTTCACGGTGAACGTCCGCGAAGCTCCCGTGAACGGGGTGAGGGTGCCGAAGAGGTCCTTGGCGTCACCGGAGTAGGTGATGCGGTAGACCCCTGGCGTGGCCTCTGGCGGAATGTCCCAGGTGATCGTGATGACCGACCCGGTCAAGCCGTCGTGAGCGTAGTTGAACCGCGTGGACCAATCACCGTCGTCCGCCACGCGTGTCCACCCCCCGCCGTCCCTGCGCTCCACCGCCAGGAAGGTGCCGCCATTGCGCAGGTTGTTGTTCGGGTTGGCCCCCGAGAACACCGCAGACACCCGCGCGCCCGGCGAGTAGCTCGGTGCTGGCTGGGTGAGCACGGTGCCGAATCCGACGGCCGTGGTGTCGAACAGCACCTGTCCGGTCGGGCTGAGAAACTGCTTGCCCATCAGGTCCGGCTGCGGACTCCCGGAGATGACCGGAGTCCCGGCCTTCATGGCCGCCCCCAGCCCGGCCACCGTTTGCTCGAACGCGGGCAGCTCCCAGCGGCCGAACATCGTGGACGCGCCCTCGTAGTTCTGGGTGTCGTACTCCTCCGGCGTGGTCAGGTAGTGCGCGTAGGCATTGGTGTAGCCCTGCACCAGGATGTTGTCGATGGACACGCCGAGCGACTTCGCCACCGCCTGGCGCAGCCGCAACCCCGAGACGATGGTGACTTCCGTCGGGAGCCCCACGAGGTAGAAGTCGCCGATCCGCACGAGCTGAACGGGCAGGGTCGTCTGCACTGCACCGGGCACGTAGCCCACCGGGAGCAGCAGGTCCTTGGGTCCCTGGCAGTCGGCAGTCGCTGGGTCCAGCGCGTAGATGGCCTGGCTGATGACGTGCGGAAGCGGGTTGCCGCCGTACTGGCCTTCCTTGAACAGCGACACCCCACCGCCGCCGTCCTCCGTGCTGCCGGCCGCGAAGGCCGCACCGAGCTGCGGGGTGCAGGTGTTGTGCGTCTTGCCGTCGCCGGTGAACTCCGGCCCCACGGCGACCTTGCTCACGTCCACGTACGTCATCCGCACGTCGAGGCCGCCGGCCAGCGACTCTGCTGGTCCGGAGACCTGGCTCTGCGCTGCCGCGGACATTCGCCCGCCGATGAGCTTGGTGTTGGTGAACTGCTGTTCGCCGGCCGCCGGCTGCAGGTCCAGATTCGGTGACATGTCTCCGCTGTTGCTCTGCGCGAAGGCTGAGATGAAGCTCGGGTCGTCCGGGCTGAGGTAGTCATCGCCCTTGACTTCGCGTTCCCACTGGTAGGCCGCGTAGCCCTTGTTGTCCGGGCTGATCAGGTGGTTGCTGGTGGACATGCTGGTGCCGTGCACCGGGAACCAGTTGATCACGCCGTCGACCTTGCCGTTACGCGTGACCTGCAGAGTGGTCGAGCTCGGGTCGACAGCGTCCGGATAGTGGGCCTTGTC
Source organism: Mycobacteriaceae bacterium (assembly GCA_017882745.1). Taxonomy (GTDB): domain Bacteria; phylum Actinomycetota; class Actinomycetes; order Mycobacteriales; family Mycobacteriaceae; genus X156. The sequence goes on from JADGOX010000115.1 coordinate 1,754, forward strand.
CGCGGCGGGGTCTTGGTCGAACGCAGGTTTGGAGCGGTTGACGCTGGCGTTGTTCAGCTCCGAGCGGGACAGGCTGAGCTGCGCAGGCTGGAGGTCGTCCTGCGCGTGCACGGCGGACGCCACGATGCCGTTCACCAATGCGTCGAAAGTCTTGGGGCGGAACCCCAGCGTGGTGACGTTGTACAGCCCGTGCCCCGCATCCCCACCGGGGCCCGAGTGGGTGTGCGTCGCCGTCAGCATCACGTTCTCGTCGGTGAAGAGGTGCGGGTAGCGGGTGGCCAGCTGGCGCAGGACCTCGTCGTGCACGCTCTGGAACATCAGCCCTGTGTCCACAGTGGAATGCAGGATGCGCTTGCCGCTGACCCGGTCCACGATGACGAACGTGCGCGCCCGCAACCGCATCGCGATGCCCGCCGTGTTCTGCGATACGTCGGCGTAGCCGAGCATCCCTGCGTCGGCCGCTTCACCGGTGACGTCGGCAATCCCCCGTCCGACAAGATACGGCTCGCTGCCGACCGTGGGCTGGGCGGCGATCGCCGCCGGCACCCCGACCAGGACGCCACCCAGCACCGTGACGGCCAGTGCCGCGGCGAGCAGGACGCCACCCGGCCGCCGCCGGACCCGGCCGAAAGAACCCCTTACAACCGTCGCAACGCGCATCCGTGCCCTCTCTGGAGGTGGTGTGCGTCACAGTCTGAGCCGAGTGACCGATTCGCGCCAGGGGAGACACCCACGCCCTCGGAGCCACGAGCGTGTCGACCTCGCCCCACTCGACTGCTGCCGTGCCGAAACCTGCATGAACTGCAGGTGAAGGAGCGTCTTCGCTCATGGATAGGCTGTGCGCCATGTCGCTCAGTAACCCTGCGCTCGTCGAGACGCAAACGCCCGAGTCGCTCTTCCGTGTCGGCATACCCCACGACGAGGGAGACCTGGGCTGGACGCTGATGCAAACGGGACCGTGGATGAACGATCCCGCGGGGCTCACTGCCGCCGGCTCCATCGGGGTGCTGGTAGACGACTCCCTCGGCCACCAGGTCTTCATGACCCGCCCCGCCCACACGGCGTCGGTTACCTCCGAGTTGTCGATGGACATCCTGGTCCCACCGCCGTGGAGTACCCGAGAGGGCCCGGGTACTGAGCTGCGGGCTGAGTCCCGGCTGCTCCACAAGGACGCGGACGGCGGCTTCGCCGAATGCCGGGTGTTCAACGACGCCGAGCAGCTGATCGCCGTCGCGACAACCTGGTGCCGGTTCATCCCCCTCCCCGATGACGTCGTGATGCCGGAGAGCGAGGAGGACTGGATCCTGGACACCCCCGGCAACAAGCACACCTTGTTCGACGTTCTCGGTGCCCGGCTGCAGTCGGACGAGTCGGGGGTACGGCTGGTGCTCGCACCGTCCACCGACCTCACCAACCCACTGGGGATCGCGCACGGCGGGGTGCTGATCGCGGGTACCGAGATCGCCGGCAATCACGCGGTCTCGGCGGTGATGACCGAGCCCGTCACCACCTCGATACGGATGAACTACCTGCGTCCCGCGCCAATGGACGCCGAATTGACCTTCACCACGGAGGTCATGCACCGCGGACGCTCGGTCAGCGTGGCGCGGGTGACCAGCGTGGGCACCTCAGGCAAGCCGTGCAGCGTCGGCACCGTCACGTGCCGCCGCGTGGCCCGCGAGTCGTAGGGCTGCACGAAATGAGTCTGCCTACCCCCACTTCCGACAGCAGAGCCGTAGTGACCGGGGCATCCTCGGGAATTGGCGCGGCCTTGGCCGACGAGCTGGCCGCCCGCGGGTACTCGTTGATCATCGTCGCGCGACGCGCAGAGCTGTTGAACGCGCTGGCCTCGCGGCTGAGCAGCGAACACGGAGTGCAGGTCGAGGTCCGTGCGGTGGACCTCAGCGACCCCGCCGCTCGCGCGCCCCTCGCCACCGAGCTGGCCGAGCGCGACATCTCGGTGCTGTGCAACAACGCCGGCGTCGCGACCTTCGGCCCGGTGGCCGAGCTCGACCATGACGTCGAGCGTGACCTCGTACAGCTCAACGCCGTGGCCGTGCACGACCTCACCCTGGCCGTACTGCCCGGCATGCTCGCCCGGCGCAGTGGCGGGATCCTCATCACCGGCTCGGCCGCAGGCAACCTGCCGGTACCCAACAACGCCACCTACGCCGCGAGCAAGGCGTTCGTGAACTCCTTCGCCGAGTCCTTGCGCGGAGAGCTGTCCGGCACCGGGGTCAACGTGACCTTGCTGGCCCCGGGACCAGTTCGTACCGTGACACCCGACCCGGCCGACGCGTCCATCGTCGACAAGGTGCTGCCCGACTCCCTGTGGGTGACCAGCGAGTCGGTGGCCAAGGACTCACTGGATGCCCTGGGGCGCAACAAGATGCGCGTGGTGCCCGGGATCGTCAGCAAAGTGATGTCGGTGGGCGGCGGGTATGCGCCGCGGGCCTTGTCGGCGCCGATCATCGGCAAGCTGTACCGCAAGTTCGGCGAAGGTTCCTGAGCTCAGGTCAGTAGCTGTTGGAGCCTGGGGGCAAGCTCCCGCAGGTCCTTGCTCGTCCGGAGAATCAGTACCGCCGCGCCCCCGGTGTCCCGCGGCCCGGCGAAGAGCTCGAGCACCTCGCCCATGGCGGCGTCGAACTCCGCCTCAGGGGCATCCGACTCACCGCGCAGCCACCGCCGCAGAACGTGGTTGTGGGCCGTCACCACGGCATTCGCCATGAGCTCGGCCCGCAGCGCCGAGCCGAGCTGGCCACCCATCCACTCGTAGATGTACCCGAAGAAGAGCCGTTGGTACTGCTGGATACTGGCTGTCTCCCGGGCACGAAGCGCGGGGACGGTGCTGACGAGCGCGTAGCGGCTGCTGGCCCGGCTGCCCTCGGCGAGGTAGTGGAGGAGCACCAGGCGTGCAGCCTCCGACACGGCGACGAGAGCCGTCTGCGGTGTTGATGCGGAGAGGCGTCCGCGGATAGCGGTGAGGATCTCGTCGTTGTCGGGGAAGATCACGTCCTCCTTCGACCGGAAGCTCCGGAAGAACGTCGTGCGCCCCACCCCGGCGCGCGCCGCGATGTCATCCACCGTGGTCTGCTCGTAACCTCGCTCGTCGAACAGCGCGAAGGCAGCCTCGGCCAAGCGCTCCTTCGCCGGAGCTTTCGCCATCGTCCGTCCCCGTTCACTCACTTGTCCCGGCCCCACTTGTGGCCCAGTATGGCACTCCGTACCGTGGTAGCGGTATTAAGTACCCTCAGCAGGAAGAAGAAGAACATGAAGAAGATCGGGGTAGTCGGCTGCGGCCTCATGGGGGCCGGCATCGCCGAGGTCTGCGCCCGAGCAGGCCTGGATGTCGTGGTCGTCGAGTCGAGTCCGGCTGCTGCCAAGGCCGGGCACGACCGCCTTGCGCAGTCCCTGCATCGCGCCGCGGAGAAGGGCAAGATCGCGGATGCCGCCGAGGTGCTCGCCCGCATCTCCGTCGTCACCGAGCTGAACGAGCTGGCGGACCGCGAGCTCGTGGTCGAGGCGATCGTCGAGGACGAGGCCACCAAGGTCGAGCTGTTCGCCAAGCTGGACAAGGTCGTGACCTCACCCGACGCGCTGCTCGCCTCGAACACCTCCTCCATCCCGATCATGAAGCTCGCTGTGGCCACGTCCCGGCCCACCCACGTGCTGGGTATCCACTTCTTCAACCCGGTGCCCGTGCTGTCTCTGGTGGAGCTCGTGCCCAGCCTGCTGACCGCGCCGGAGGTCACCGAGCACGCTCGGACCTTCGTCGAGCAGACCCTCGGCAAGCACGCCATCGACTGCCAGGACCGCGCAGGCTTCGTCGTCAACGCACTGCTGATCCCCTTCATCCTCTCGGCGATCCGCATGGTCGAGTCGGGCTTCGCCACCCCCAAGGACATCGACGAAGGCCTGGTCCGGGGCTGCGCCCACCCCCAGGGCCCGCTCGCGCTGGCCGACCTCATCGGCCTGGACACCACCAAGGCCGTCGCCGAGTCGCTGTACGAGGAGTTCAAGGAGCCGCTCTACGCCCCGCCCCCGCTCCTCGCGCGGATGGTCGATGCCCGCCTCCTCGGCCGCAAGACCGGCCGCGGCTTCTACACCTACGCCTGAACACCCACGCCTGAACAGAAAGCACACTCATGAGCACACAAGATTTCGACCTGTTCCGGATCTCCGAGGACCACGAAGCGCTGCGCGAGGCCGTCCGCGCGGTTGCCGACGACAAGATCGCGCCATTCGCTGCCGAGGTCGACGAGAAGAGCGAGTTTCCCCACGCGGCCTACGATGCCTTGCGGGCCACCGACTTCCACGCCCCGCACATTTCCGAGCAGTACGGCGGCGTCGGCGCCGACGCACTGGCCACCTGCATCGTGATCGAAGAGGTCGCCCGGGCCTGCGCCTCATCCTCGCTGATCCCCGCAGTCAACAAGCTCGGCACCATGCCCTTGATCCTCGGCGCCTCGGAGGAGCTCAAAGCCAAGTACCTCCCGCCGGTCGCCGCGGGCACGGCGATGTTCTCCTACGGACTGTCCGAACGCGAGGCCGGCAGCGACACTGCGTCGATGAAGTGCCGCGCCAAGCCTGACGGCAACGAGTGGGTGCTCAACGGGCAGAAGGCGTGGATCACCAACGCCGGGGTCTCCGACTACTACACCGTGCTCGCGGTCACCGACCCCGAGGGCAAGCGTGGCTCGAACGTCAGCGCGTTTGTCGTGGAGAAGTCCGACGAGGGGTTCACCTTCGGTGCGCCCGAGCGAAAGCTGGGCATCAAGGGCTCTCCCACGCGTGAACTCCTCTTCGACAACGTGCGGATCCCCGGCGACCGGATGGTCGGCGCCCCGGGTGATGGACTGAAGATCGCGCTGCGCACCCTCGACCACACCCGCGTGACCATCGGCGCCCAGGCTGTGGGCATCGCCCAGGGCGCGCTCGATTTCGCGATCGGCTACGCCAAGGAGCGCAGACAGTTCGGCAAGCGCATTGCGGACTTCCAGGGCCTGCAGTTCATGCTCGCCGACATGGCGATGCAGGTCCAGGCAGCGCGCCAGATGGTGTACGTCGCCGCGTCGAAGTCCGAGCGCAACGACCCTGACCTGCCCTTCTTCGGGGCGGCAGCGAAGTGCTTCGCCTCTGACGTGGCGATGAAGGTGACCACGGACGCCGTCCAGGTTCTCGGCGGCGCCGGCTACACGCGGGACTTCCCCGTCGAGCGGATGATGCGCGACGCCAAGATCACGCAGATCTACGAGGGCACCAACCAGGTGCAGCGCCTCGTGATGGCGCGACAGCTGCTCAGGTAGTCGTGCTCACCCCGCCTCCGGTGCAGGATGGCGGGGTGAGCACACCACAGCCCGTCGACGTTCTTGTGGTGGGCGGCGGCTCGGCGGGGTGCGTGCTTGCTGCGCGGCTCAGCGAGGACCCAGCGCGCGAGGTGCTGCTCGTGGAGTCCGGGCCGCTGCACACCGACGACTGGCCCGCCGAGCTGCTCGACGCCGGCGTCATTCCCGCCCGCCACATCGAGACGTGGCAGTACACGAGCGCGCTCACCGCGCACCGCACCGGACATGTCTCCCGCGGGCGGGTGGTCGGGGGTTCAGGGGCAGTGAACGGCGGCTACTTCGTCCGCGCCACCCCGACCGACCTCGACGGCTGGGGGGTGCCGGGCTTTTCCTACGCCGAGCTGCTGCCTGCGTTCGTTCGCTCCGAGACCGATGCGGACCTCGACGGTCCACTGCACGGGCGTCACGGACCCATGCCGGTGCAGCGACGCGCCCGCCTTCATCCGCTCAGCGCCACCTTCACCGAGGCGTGCAGGGCAGCGGGCTTCGCCGAGGAAGCGGACAAGAACTCCGGCGGCGCTCCGGGCATCGGACGGCTGCCGCTCAACGTGCGCAACGGAGTGCGGGTGAACGCCGCGATGGCCTACCTGCTGCCCGCGTTGGGCCGGCCGAACCTGACCGTGCGCGCGGAAACCACCGTCGTCCGGGTGCTCGTGGAGGACGAACGGGCCACGGGTGTGGAGCTGGCGGGCGGTGAGATGGTGCGGGCCGGACAAGTGGTTCTGAGCGCGGGAGCACTGGCGAGCGCGCACCTGCTCCTGCTCTCCGGGATCGGGCCCGCCGCCCAGCTGCGCAGCCACGGGCTCGCGGTGCACACAGATCTTCCTGTGGGGCAGGGCTTCTCCGATCATCCGGACGTCGCGGTGCCCTACACACCCGTCGAGCACGCCCCGCGGCCAGCAGGAACCCCAGCCCTGGAGGTGGCGCTGAACACCCCGACGCTGGAGCTACGGCCATACACCGCACCGTTCGCCGAGCTCGTGGTCGGCAGCGGTGGAGGTCCGCGACCGTCCCTCGGTGTCGCCCTCGTGCGGCCGGACAGCCGCGGCGAGCTGCGGTTGCGCTCCGCCGAGCCGTTGGCGCCGCCAGAGCTCGCCCACCACTACCTGGAAACCGCCCGCGACCGCACCGCGCTGCGCGAGGGGGTCCGACTGGCCTACGAGCTGCTGCGCCTGCCCGACGCCGACGACCAAGAACTCGACCGAATGGTCGCCGCGAACCTCGGCACCTCGATGCACACCGTGGGCACCTGCGCCCTGGGGGACGTGGTCGACGAGCAGTTCCGGGTACACGGCGTTGCCGGGCTGCGGGTGGTCGACGCGTCAGTAGTTCCCGTCGTCCCCTCCCGCGGCCCACACGCCACCGTCATCGCGCTCGCCGAACACGCAGCCGCCCGGTGGGCTGACGACATCAGCTGATGCCGGCGAGCTGCTCAATCTCGTCCTGGCCTCACGACAGCGTGATTGGCAGGGTGATCCCGTCGTGCACGCGCACACACGCACAGTCCCGCTCGGTCGGTGCCGCCGCGATGGCTGCACGCACAAGGTCCTTGAGCGTGTCGATGTTGCGGGCGAACTCGGCGAACACGTCGACCGCCCGCACCCCGGCACCGACGTCGATCCCGGCGTCCAGGTCGGTGACCAGGGCCATCGGCGCGTAGCAGAGCTCAAGCTCGCGGGCGAGCACCGCTTCCGGATGCCCGGTCATGTTCACCAGGCTCCAGCCCTGCGCCGCGAACCACTGGCTCTCCGCTCGGGTCGAGAAGCGCGGCCCTTCCACCACGACCATTGTG
>JADGOX010000009.1 GCA_017882745.1 Mycobacteriaceae bacterium
AAGCCGGAAGACGTCGTGCTCGACGAGCAAGGCAGGCTCTACAGCGGGGTGGAGGACGGCCGGATCTACCGGTGGTCGCACCCAGGCACCGACGTCGGGCCGGAGCTCTTCGCGGACACCCACGGGTCGGCCTGGAGCAGGACCAGGTCGACCCAGCCGCCGCCGGTCCGGCTCGGCGACGGCGGTGACCCGTCGTACCACCATTGGGAGCCGGGGGAGGGTGATGTGGACAGTCCGTTGGATCGCGCCGTCGCGGCTACCCGGCGGGCGGTGTGGCCGTTGCACGGGCTCGACCCGGTGGGCATGTGGTGATCGCCGAGACTGCCCGGGCCACCCCCGCAGACGCGGCGCCGGCACCCTATCCGCCGCACTGGGAGGCCGACGTCGTGCTGGCCGACGGGGGAACGGTGCACCTGCGCCCGATCACCCCGGCCGACGGCGACCGACTGGTGAAGTTTCACTCCAAGCTGTCGCCGCAGACCATCTACTACCGGTTCTTTGCGGCTTATCCGGTGCTCAGCGACTCTGACGTCTTTCGTTTCACCACCGTGGACCAAAGAACCGCTGCGGTCTGGTCGCGGTGCTCGGCACGGAGTTCATCGCGGTGGTCCGCTACGACCGGCTCCCCGACACCGACGACGCCGAGGTGGCTTTCGTAGTCGCCGACGCCCACCAGGGCCGCGGGATCAGCTCGGTCATGCTCGGATGAGCTACGCCCGGTGGCTACGAAGGCGCTGTCACTAGCCGACGCCGATGGTCTGCGGTGCGGCCAGTTCCCGGGGGTTGCCGTACGTCCGTACGAGCTTGGCTTTCCCGCTGTCGTCCAACTCTAGATAGGTCACCAGGTGCATGGTCGTCGTTTGGTTCGACGGTGGAATGTAGCCGCCGCTGGGCAGCTCGAGCGCGACGGTGTGCGTGCCATGCCACTTGGTCTCTGAAACAACGAGGTTGCCCTCCGACACAACTGACAGGCTCTCGCCCTGCATGTCCGGGCAAGCCTCCAGCACCCGCCGGAACCGATCCACATATGCGGCGGGGCCTTCCGCGATGCGGCCACGGGTGTGATCTATCAGGACGACGTCCTGCGCCAGCTGCTCCTTAAGTCGGCCGTAGTCCCGAGAGTTCCAGGCGGCGAGTATCTCGTCGGCTCGCTCACGCACGGTGCGGATGTCCATTGGAGTACCTCCCGTTGGCAAGTAGTACTCTCCATCGCGAAGGTAGTCCCCAAGCGAGTTGGAAGCAACGAAGTGCAACCAAACCCGATCCCCGCCACCCAGAAGGATGGGCACGGCACCGTGCAACCGGTTAGGCCAACGAGGCGTGTTCTCGCCACGACGCAACCGCCGCGCCAGTCGAGGCTCTCAGAGCGCCGCTGCGGCCCTGGAATGACCCGGCCGGTGTGACCGGATGGGCAGGGTCGCGGGGTGGCCGGCGGTGACCCCGCAACACCCGGGTGTTGCCTGCGGCTTCCCTCCCCAATAGGTACTTATCTAGATGTTCCCCATGGTGGTGGTGCGCGACCGCGGGCTTCCGGTGCTCAGTACTGCGGCCGGGTCGGTCGGCAGTTCCACCGACCTCCCGGCCGCGGCCGGCCACGGTTCGCCGCCCCCGGGCTGGCTACCGGGCACCGGTGCGGACCTTCCCCCCGACGCCCGCTGGTAGCAAACCCACCCGGACGTGCCGAGGGCGGTGGACCCCTGGGGCAGACTCGGTCAGCCGGCTGCCGCGCCCGGGCGCGGGAGGTCCGCCGGAATGGGGGCCATCGCGGCGGTTCGTGGCGCCCAGATTCGTTCCTGCTCGCCGTGGCGCTCGGGCACGCCCGCGATCGCGGCCAACTCCGATCCGTCGATCGTCTCGCGTTCCAGCAGGAGGTCGACGACCCGGCCCAAGGCGTCCCGCTGCCCGCGCAGCACCGCGGTGGCGCTGGCCTCGGCCTCGCGGAGCAGCCGGGCCACTTCCGGTCGATGGCGCGCTGGGTCTGCTCGGCGAGGTTGTCCCGACTCTCGTAGAACTTGACGTGGCGGTCCCCCACCTGAGCCTTGCCAACTGGTAGGTCTCGGGTGATCCGCCAAGAACACCACGAGGAAGGGGACCGCCGTGAGTAAGAGCTACCAGAAGAAGGCCGCCGGCAGGAGCCGACCGGCCGCGGCCGAGGTGCCGGTACCGACCGAGGCGACGATCGCCCTCGCTGAGGTGCGGCGGGAAGGGATCGCGCTGGCCAAGCAGCGGGGCGCCTACCGCGGCCGTACGAGATCGCTTACTGCTGCTCAGGTTGGCGAGCTGACCCTGCGGGGCCGGTGAGGCGAAGACGTCGCTGGCGCAGGAGTTCGGGATCAGCCGGGAAACGGTGTACCAGTACCTGCGTGCGGCCGGGCGCGCTGAACGCCAGGCGGGAGGTCATATCGAGACGGACCTCGCCGTAGGGCAGCACGTCGGTCCAGAACAGTGGCGTCCCACGTCGGTCGGTCGGGGTGAGCATCTCGGACCAGGCCGGTTCGTCGAGCAGTTGTTCGTCGCGGCGGTTGCTGGCGATCTGCCCGCGTGGGCTAAGCGTCGACGGCTAGGAGTTCGGCCAGGTGCTGGTCGACCTGTTTGGTGT
>JADGOX010000010.1 GCA_017882745.1 Mycobacteriaceae bacterium
GGTGCGGCCCGTGGGTACAACGTGGTGCTCACCATGCCGGAGACGATGAGCAAGGAGCGCAAGATGCTGTTGGCCGCCTATGGCGCCGAGCTGATCCTGACTCCTGGCTCGGAGGGGATGAAGGGCGCGGTGTCCAAGTCCGAGGAGATCGTGGCCGAGCGTGGCGGCATTTTGGCCCGCCAGTTCGCCAACGAGGCCAACCCCCAGATCCACCGTGAGACCACTGCGGAGGAGATCTGGAAGGACACGGACGGCACGGTTGACATCTTCGTCGCCGGAATCGGCACTGGCGGGACCATTACCGGCGTCGGCCAGGTGCTCAAGGCTCGCAACCCACAGATCCAGGTCATCGCGGTGGAGCCTGAGGAGTCCGCGATCCTGAATGGCGGCGCTCCGGGCCCGCACAAGATCCAGGGTTTGGGCGCGAACTTCGTGCCCGAGATCCTGGACCGTGAGGTGTACGACGAGGTCATCGACATCAATGCCGACACCGCCGTGCAGTGGGCTCGCCGGGCCGCCAAGGAAGAGGGCCTGCTCGTCGGGATCTCCTCCGGCGCGGCGCTCGCCGCGGCGGACAGGGTTGCCCGCCGGCCTGAGAACGCCGGGAAGCTCATCGTCGTGGTCATCCCGTCCTTTGGTGAGCGTTACCTGTCCACCATCCTGTTCGCCGACCTGCTCGTCTGAACAGGTCGACATTCTCTGAAACGACTACGCCCATGGCCCTTTTGCGATTGACCAGGTACCTGCCGATCGACCGTGCCCGCAAGCCCCCTGGTGGGCCCGGCCGGTCGGCCTTCTTGGGGTCCGCGCGCAGTCGCGTCCGTGAGGATCTGGACGCCGCGATCGAGAGGGACCCCGCGGTGGACTCCCGGCGTGAGATGGCGCTTGCCTCGCCGGGGCTGCACGCGATCTGGGTGCACCGGCTCACCCACCGGATGTGGACCAAGCCAGGTGGTCGCCTGGCCGCGCGGCTCCTGTCGCAGCTGGCCCGGGCGGTCACCGGCGTCGAGATCCACCCCGGTGCGCAGATCGGCCGTCGTTTCTTCATCGACCACGGCATGGGTGTGGTCATCGGTGAGACCGCCGAGATCGGCGACGATGTGCTGATGTATCACGGGGTGACCCTTGGCGGGCGCTCCATGGAGCATGTGAAGCGTCACCCGACGATTGGCAACAACGTCACCATCGGTGCGGGAGCAAGGATTCTCGGCCCGGTGTACGTCGGTGACCGGGTGCAGATCGGCGCGAACACCGTGGTTGTCAGGGACATTCCCGCCGGGGCGGTGGCCACCGGCGTACCCGCCAAGGTCCGGTTCCCGGACAAGGGCGAGGACCCGTACGAGCTGATGTTCAAGGACCCTGCCCTCTGGATCTGAGCGTGGCGGGGACGTCCGTCGTGCCGGACTCCCGCCTCAGCCGGAAAGGCAGAGCGACACGCTGGCGCTCACCAACTGCCACGTGACAGACCTCAATCTGAATAATCAGGTGTTATTGAGCCTGTAACGCGCGGTTATGTCTCAGATGCTGGAAGAGACCTCCCGCAACGAGCACTTGGGCTTTACAGTCGTGTCATGCAGCGGAAACAAGCGGAGGACCTTCAGCCGATGTCCTGTGTCCGTATGCGCCGGTGTTGTTGATCGGACGACGTCCGTCGCCCTGACCCTTCGGACCCCCGGATCCCTTGATGTCGTGCCTTGCGCGGCGTGAGAGCCGAGGTGTGTCACGGGTCGACGGGGCGAGTCCTGTCCCCCGATCGAAGGATCCGCGCTATGTCCACTGTCTCAGTTCTTCTCGGTGCTGCCGACCAGTGTTCGTCACCTGCCGAACAGGGCCGCAGGCGCCCACGAGTTGCGCCAGCCGCCGTTCGACGGACAGGCCGGGACCGGCGCGTCCTGTCGGTCGTGGCCTCTGTACCTGTCGGGTCGTCGGTGCCGCGCGGGCCCGCTGGCGGGCGCACGACCTTCTCGCGCTACATCGGCGGGACCTACCCGAGCACGGTGGAGGTCATCCGCTTCGCTGATGGGACCCAGGCGCGGACGGACATGGTCCGACTGCACCCAAACATCGCTGCCTACTCGATCGACTATGCAGGCGTCGCGCCGGGGGGTCCGTCCCGTTACCGGGACGGGGCTTGGGCGAGCGGGGCCGCCGTCGCTGAGGCTGGTGTTGAGGGCGAGGTCGTGTGGATCATGCGTCACTCCTTCCCGACGTTGGGCACCGCCGAGCTCAGCCGTGACCTGCGGGCGGCGGGAGTTCCGATCGGCCCGGCGGATCTGAAGGAGCATGAGGCGATTGCCGGGACTCAGGCGGCGATCTGGCATCTCTCCAACGGCCTGACTCTGGACACGCAACCCCTGTCGCTGCCCGTGGCGGTGTCGGCGGTCGAGTCGGTGGGCGGAACCTCCCCGGGCGCTGTCCTCGATGAGGATGACCGCAGCACGTGGCGCGCTGGATTGGTTCCGGGACAGGAGACGTTTCTGGAGTTCGAGTTCGACGGGCGCTTCCAGCTAGGCGAGTACACCGTCGAGCTCGGTCCCGGGACCACCCCCACAGCTGTGAGCTGGCGGCTGCAGAGCTCAAACGACCGGTGCACCTGGCGGGACGTGTCCTCGTCGGAGGTAGAGCTGGCGGATGGCGACGCGGGTTGCGATGGCGCCACCGTGCGTACCAAGGCGCTCGGCGTCGGGGCGACCCTTTCCGACAGCGTGCCTTCCCGTGGCAGGGCGGGCTACCGCTACTACCGACTTGTCGTGCGGGGCTGCTCCGAAAGGGTCGCCAGGATCGAGGTCCGGGCCGTGCGGTTCACTCTCGCTGACTCGCCGGGGTTCCGCAACGGCGCGCGTGTGGTGCACCTGTACCGGTACCTCCTGGCCATGGCCACCTCAGAGGTGCTGGGTGTGCCGACCTTGAGCATCAGCGGCCCGTCGGTCGTGGATGCCTCCGCCGGCAGCGGCATGGCCGGGCCGTTCTTCATCGACGGCGACCGGCCGGCCACAGTGCGGGTCGCTGGAGCCTCCGGGGGGAGGGTTGTCGACCAAGACGGCCGGCAGCTGCGGGGTCTTGTCCAACCGGGCCAGCCGTTCTACGTCGACCTGCCGGCGAACGGCAGCCAGGGGTCTTTCACCCTCAGGGCGGCGGTCGGCCCGGTCCAGGGGTACGAGGGCAGGGCCCTGGTCGGGGCCCGCAGCGACGACGGCCCCGCCGAGTTCACCACTCTTGCGCGTGCAGTGCAGGTTTGGCGCCACGCCGTGGTCGCTCTCGAAGTCCGCCGCCCCGCAGTCAAGGTCACAGCTCCCCGGCTTGCGCACCTGAGCCCGAGGACTACTTTGGTCTAGGAACCCGAAAGCCACCGTGTACCAACGCATTTCGGCGTCCGTCGATGTGACGCACAGCACAGAAGCAAGAGAGAAGACGATGGCCACTACCAAGACCGAGTCCCAAGCACTTGGCGATCTCGCGGCAAGACAGCTCGCCAATGCCACCAAGACCGTCCCTCAGCTCGAGACCATCACCCCACGCTGGTTGTTGCACCTGCTCAGCTGGGTCCCCGTGGAGGCCGGCATCTACCGGGTCAACCGGGTCGTCGATCCGGAGAGGGTGACCATCCAGGTCGGCGAGGCCAGCGAGGAGCCGTTGCCGCAGACCTACGTCAACTACGAGACCCACCCGCGCGAGCTCACGCTGCGGGCCGTGTCCACGATCCTGGACATCCACACGCGTGTGTCCGACCTCTACTCCAGTCCGCACGACCAGATCACCCAGCAGCTTCGCCTGACGGTCGAGACCATCAAGGAGCACCAGGAGAGCCAGCTGATCAACAGCGCGGAGTACGGCCTGCTCTCGCAGGTCACCGCGGGGCAGACCATCTCGACGCTGACCGGGCCGCCCACCCCGGACGACCTTGACGGTCTCATCGCCAAGGTCTGGAAGTCTCCGGGTTTCTTCCTCACCCACCCGCTGGGCGTGGCCGCCTTCGGGCGCGAGGCAACGGCCAGGGGCGTGCCGCCGCAGACGGTGAGCCTGTTCGGCTCGCAGTTCCTGACGTGGCGCGGCATCCCGATCATCCCCTCGGACAAGGTGCCGGTGAAGGACGGGAAGACGAAGTTCCTGCTGATCCGCACCGGTGAGGAGCGGCAGGGTGTTGTCGGCCTGTTCCAGCCGGGGTTGGCCGGCGAGCAGGCTCCCGGGCTGTCGGTGCGCTTCGCGGGGATCAACCGCTCGGCGATCGCGACCTACCTGGTGACGTTGTACTCCTCGCTCGCGGTGCTGACCGA
>JADGOX010000116.1 GCA_017882745.1 Mycobacteriaceae bacterium
CCCTCTTTGGTTGGGAGACGGCTACGGCATGCGAGGCGTCGAGTTCGACAAGCTCGGCGCTTGCACGCTTGGCCATGTCGCGCTCGGCGCCGGGATGGATCGCGTGGTCGGCGGTCGCAACGATCGCCCACGACGGCAGCGTGTGCCAGGCGGGGGTGCCGGTGACGACTGAGGTGAAGGCGTCGACCGCTACAGGTCGCTGGTCAGCGCCATCACCCATGCCCGCTCCACGGGGACGTCGGCACAAAAGGCGTCGTGGAACGACGCGGGGTCGATGAACACCTCCGTTCCCGATGTGCCGTCGCCGGTCGGATACGTGAGCGTGCGTTGCGCCCGGCGGGCTGTGCCGGTCGCATGATGGATCGTTCGGCCCGGCTGGTTGCTGTAGTTCGTACGTCACTCGGCGAACAGGTCGCTTTGCCGCGCGACGAACTCCTCGACGGACTCCGCGGGTCGGCCGGTGATTTCCTCGACCGTGGCGGTCATTCGGTCATACCGATTCTCGCGATGTAGCCGGGCCATCGTGGCGATATGCTCATCGACGTACGATCCGAGCCCGGCGCGTGAGACTACTTGCTCGGCCCACGTCTCCCACGGGACGTCGACGTAGGTAACTGGTCTGCCCAGCGCGCGCGTACTCTTCGGCGACGCCGTTCATATCCTGCGATCGGGGGCCGGTCAGTTCGAAGACCCGGCCGATGTACGGCCCCGGGTCGGTCAGGATAGTAGCGACGACCCGCGCGACGTCGTCGGTCGTGATCGGCGAGGTGCGACCGGTCCCGAATGGGAGCCGGATGGTGCCGCTGTCGGCAATGGAGCGCGCGGCCAGGGTCGTGAACAATGGATTGTCCAAGAAGACCGTCGGGCGAACGTGTACGACCGGAAGCCCAGACCAGTTAAGCACTTGCTCTGACAGCCAGTGCAGCCGCTGATGGTGTGACTCGCTCATACTGAGCGCGTCCATCTGGGACACGGTCAGCTGAGACATGGCGACGAGTGCATCCAAGGCGCCGACGGCACGGGCCACCGTCGCAACTGTGGCGGTGGCCTCGAGGTAGGACGGCGCCAGGCTCATGCTGAAGAACATCCGTTGGACCGAGTCGAGGGCGGTCGCGACATCTGCTGGCCGCGTGAGGTCACCGACGACGACGTCGGTGCCGAGCGCGCGCAGGGCATCGGCGCGGTCGTCGTCGTGGTGCGCCATCGCCCGTAGGGCCCGGCCGCGCTGACGCAGCAACGCCACAACCTTGCCGCCCACGCCGCCGACTCCCCCGCCGGCAACGGTCACCAGGATGAGGCCAGGCTCAGCCATCGCCCGCTTCCCTTCGTTATCCCTGGCAGCTTACGGTGAAATCAGGACACGACATTGAGCCCCACCCGTCCAGCCTCGCCGACGAGGGACGCCGGATCCCGCCAGATCGAGGACATTCTGCAGGTTTACAGCGTGTTCGCGAACAGCAGTCCGGCGAAGGACAGGAACCTGACCATCGCCATCACGAACGCTCCGGCAAACGAGGCGGTGGTGAAGAGCCCAACCTGTACCAGTGGTTGCCGATGTCGCCGGTCATATCTGACGAGGGCTATCAGTGTGCTCGCCGCGATGACGAAACACCCGGCGATCAGTGGTGAAGCCCAGCCCCGATTCGGGCCCTCAATGATCCCGAAGACCACGGACACCAGGAACGTGATGACGAGGATCTGCCCCACCGGGTCGAACGCTCTCGGCGCGGCGGCCTTCGACTCCGGGACGAACGCGAGGGCAAGAATCGCCACAACGATTCCGTCGGCATATTGATCCAGAAAGATCGACTTCCACCTGAGGCGACCAGGAAACCGCCGATCAGCGGCCCCGCCGCGATGCCAATTTCACTCACAGCCGCCCACCAACCGATCGGCCGGGCCCAGACGGTCAACGCCAAGCGCAGCATTCTCTACTTCAACGGGAAGGCGTTGGCACCGACCTTCTGAAGTAGCTTGGTTGGACAGGCGTCGCCATCGCGGTGCTGGCAGTGCAGGGTGTACATGCAGGTACGACACCGCACCCAGCATCTCCTGGTTCAGCCGCGACCCGCCAAACGAGATCCGAGCGGGAGCGTAAGGAATCTCTAGATGGCCTGGCGGAACGGGCGCAGGCCACGGGAATACCTGGGGCACGGCGTCGACGGCAACGGCGACGGCCGTGCCAACCCTTCGACCCCGCCGACGCGATCCCGGCAGCGGCCACCGCAACGGGACGACACCAGGGACGAGACCAGGGTCCTCACGGGTGCCAGTGGCTCCCGGCCGTAGCAGTCTTTTCGGCTGACGGGTCGCCAATGAGGAACGGAGCCGAACCGCAGTTACATCTCGCCGCCCGTCACTCGCCGATCTCGTGCACTTCTCATCAGCAACGCTGGGAGGACCGATGCGCACTACCCATCACCGCGCGGACAGCAAGAGCCAGACCGCGGAGCACCACGAGCAAGGACACTGGCTCGGTGGTGTTCGCGAAGGCTATGCGGACCTCAGCGAGGTACGGCTGGCGGTTGCAGATCAAAGCGCTCGCCGCCGCGGGATTCCGCGTCGTCGCGCCCGACATGCGGGGCTACAACCTGTCATCACGGCCACAAGGCGTCGGTGACTACGACATCGAAAAGCTTGCCGGCGACGTCCGCGACCTGGTCCACGAACGCGGCGCCCAGTCCGCGCTGCTCGCGGGGCACGACTGGGGCGGCAGCGTGGCCTGGGCCACAGCAATGGAACACCCCGAGATCGTTGACCGGCTGGCCATCCTCAACGCGGCACACCCGCGGAAGCTGTCGCAGGGGCTGCACCATCCTGACCAGCTCAGGAAGTCGTGGTACTTCTTCTTCTTCGCACTGCCGGACTTGCCTGACGCCATCGTGCCCGCCAACAACTGGCACTTCTTCCGGCACTTCCTACACGATGCCCGCCCGGCGTACACAGCGCAGGAGATGGACCGCTACATCGAAGCGTGGTCACAGCCGGGTGCAGCCAGCGGGATGATCAACTATTACCGTTCCTCCGTGCGAACTCCGGCCAAGAAAGCCGAAGCCGCAATTCACCCCATC
Source organism: Mycobacteriaceae bacterium (assembly GCA_017882745.1). Lineage (GTDB taxonomy): Bacteria > Actinomycetota > Actinomycetes > Mycobacteriales > Mycobacteriaceae > X156. The sequence continues at coordinate 3,072 of JADGOX010000116.1, forward strand.
AAAGCCCCCACGCTCGTCATCTGGGGGCAACGCGATGCGTACCTCGGGCAAGAACTCGCCGAGCCCGAGCACGACGACGTTCCGAACCTCGAGCGTGTCGCGCGGCTGCCGGACGCCTCGCACTGGGTTCATCACGACGAGGCGGAGCGAGTCACCCAGCTGCTCACCGGCTTCTTCGCGCCCGCCCAATCCAGCTGAGCACATGAAGTCCGTAGGTCCACCGTGGGCGAGTGCTATCCACCACCCGCGCAGGGTCGGCCGCCCCTATCGAGACTCGAGGAGGATGACGTGACCGCAACTGTTGATGCAAGTGTCCGCCGCTACCGGGTGGAGATTTCCGAGAAGGAGCGCGACGACATGCGCAGCCGCATCGCCGCGACGCGGTGGCCGGAACGCGAGACGGTAACCGACGACAGCCAAGGCGTGCCTCTCGCGCTCATGCAGGACCTCGCGCGGTACTGGGCGACGAGCTACGACATGGGTAGGTGTGACGCGATCCTCAACGGCTTGCCGAACTTCATCACGGAGATCGACGGGCTCGACATCCACTTCATCCACGTCCGGTCCCCGCACGAGCACGCCTTGCCCATCATCGTCACGCACGGCTGGCCGGGCTCTATCCTCGAACAGCTCAAGATCATCGAGCCGCTGACAAACCCGACCGCGCACGGCGGGGGGGCTCGGATGCCTTCCACGTGGTGATCCCCTCGCTGCCCGGACACGGATTCTCGGCGAAGCCGGAAGCGCCGGGGTGGGATCCGGTGC
>JADGOX010000117.1 GCA_017882745.1 Mycobacteriaceae bacterium
TCTCCGTCGCCGGCAGGATGCAGGCCAGCGGTGACCTTGCTCCCGCACTCGACCTCGAGGACACCGGCGGCTTGTCGCCGTCCCAGCTGGTCACCTGGGTGCACAGCTGGCTGGACACCATCACCGCGCTCACCGGTCGCACGCCGATCATCTACACCTACCCCCACTTCTGGCGCAGCGCGATGGGCAACAACACCGGCTTCACCCAGTACCCGCTGTGGATCGCCGACTACAGCGGCGGCACCGCCCCCAAAACCCCCCTGGCGGGCGGCTGGAACAGCTGGACCTTCTGGCAGCACACCGACCGAGGCTCCATCCCCGGAGCGAGCACCGGAGTGGACATGTCGACGTTCTCCGGTGACTCCACCGCCCTGGCTGCGCTGGCCAACGGTGCGTCCGGCCCGGTCACCGCCAACCCCTCCGCGATTCTGGCCCACTACGACGCCATGGGCGGTGCCAGTTCATTCCTCGGTCAGATCAACGGCGCCGAGTACGCCGTCCCCGGCGGGCGGGCCCAGAACTTCACCGGCGGCTCCGTCTACTGGACACCCACGACAGGCGCCCACGAACTGCACGGGGCCATCAAGGCCCAGTGGGCCAAGTATCAATCGGGAACCGGGTCACTCGGATACCCCACGTCCGACGAGCGCTCCGTGCCCGGGGGCCGACAGAGCGACTTCCGGGGCGGATCGCTGTTCTGGAATGCCGCCACCGGGGTGGTGACCCGACGCTGAGTTCCGCGATCGGGTAGTAGCTCGTCCCTTCCTTCACGCGGCGGCCTCCCCCCGCGTGAAGGCACCGCGAAAGCCCGAGGATGGTCGCGTTCCAACGCTGGTTGGTTCGAATCGCGCCGGTTCATCGGCGGTGGAGCTGGATGGGTAGTCCATCGACGGGGACGGGCAGGGAAGTGTTGTCCCAGCGCACGGTGTAGTCGTCGGGCACGGTCCAGGTGTAGGTGCGCAGCATTTCGTGCAGGATCGCCTTGACTTCGAGCGTGCCGAAGTGCAGGCCGATGCATTTGTGTACACCACCGCCGAAGGGAATCCAGGCGAAGCGGTGCGACTGGTCTTCCCGACGGTCATCGGCGAAGCGGTCGGGGTCGAAGGTATCGGGGTTCGTCCAGTAGTCCTCGATGAAGTGATTCACCGCCGGTGCCACGGCGACGAGGGTGTCGGCGGGGATGTACTGGCCGAGGACCTCGGTGTCTGCGATGGTCTTGCGCATCACGATCGGGACGGGGGCGACCAGGCGCAGCGTCTCCTTGATGATCAGGTCGAGGCTCCTGAGCGCTTCGAGCGCGTCGATGTCGAGCGCTTGGTCGCCGAGTGCGTCGGACTCCTCGCGGGCGCGCTGCTGCCAGGCGGGGTTCTTGGCCAGGAAGTAGGCGCATGCGGCGCTGGTGATGGTCGAGGTGTCGTGGGCGGCCATCATCAAGAAGATCATGTGGCTGATGACGTCGTCGTCGCTGAAGCTTTGACCGTCGGCGGTCCTGGCGTGGCAGAGTCCGGCGAACAGGTCGGTTCCGTTGCCGGCCCGGGCCTCGGGCAGGTGTCGGGCGAAGTAGTCCTCCAGGACGCGGCGCCCGTTGATTCCAGCGCGCCATCGGGTAGCCGGTAGCGGTGCGCGCACGATCGAGCTCGCTGCGCGCACGGTGGCGACGAAGGCCTGGTTGATCACGGCCGTGTCCTCACCACCCCCCCGTCCGCCCATGAATACCTGGGTGGCAACGTCGAGGGTGAGGTTCTTCAACAGCGGGTAGATGCGTACCGGCGCGTCGGCGGGCCAGGTCGGGACTGTGTCGCGGACGCACGGTCCGACCTGGTTGACGTAGCCGGTGAGCCGGTCGCGGGTGAACGCCTCCTGCATGATGCGCCGGTGCATGTGGTGTTCGTCGAGGCTCATCAGCATCAGGCCGCGGTGGAAGAACTTGTCGATGAGGTAGGTCCAGCCGTCCTGGGAGAAGGCTTTGTCCTTGTTCGTGAGCACGTGTTGGGTGGCATCCGGCCCGGAGACGATGACCATCTGGGTGCCGAAGGCGCCAATCCAGCACAGCGGCCCGAATCGGTTGTGGAGCTCGCGGGTGTAGTCCGAGCCGAAGCGGATGTAGTCGAGGGTGTGCCCGAGCAACGGCAACCCCGCGTCGCCCTGTACTGGCTTGAGACCGCTGCCTGCGGGCGGTCGTGCCAGGGCACGGACGGGCCGCATGCGGCTCAGTCCGTGCAGGGTGTCCTCCACCCGCTTCTGCACGGGAAGCATGACGACCGAGGACATCCGTTCTCGTGCCTTGGCCAGCGGTGCGTCGATCAGGTTCAACATCGTCTTCGGAACCTCTCCGTGTCGGGTCTCATCGTTCCGGACTTGCGGGCGCGCTCTTCGTAGGCCTGGTGCTGGCCGTGGTCCACGCCGCCGAGGAACATCTTCGCCGCCCATAGACCGGGTCAGCGCTTCGGCTGCGCGGCGTGGAATGACCCGCTGCTCGGCGGACGTGCCGGCGGCGACGCGGGTGGTCGTGGCAACTCCGGGGACTGTGCGGTGAGGTCGGCCATCAGCCTGTGACACAACAGCATGGTTTGTCAATGGCGGAACAGCATCTGCAGAGAAGTCACGCGCCGGTGTGCACTCGTTTCCGGAAGGGCACTTGCCGTGGACGCAAGCTCCCGACTCGTTCGAACTCCAGTGCGGACTGCGTGTCGTGGTTGGGCACGACGAGCGCTGGGTTGCCGATCGAGGCTGCGACCACCTTCGGCGAAATGCCGCTAGACACCGATGTAGCGGATCGCGACCTCGGAGATGCGCCGTCCTTCGTCCTGGGTATCGGCGGAAGGGAGGACGAGGTGGCTGACGGTCAGTCGGACGAGGGCATCGACGCCCTCGGCGACGTCGTGGGCGTCAAGGGCGGGGAAGTGAACGCCGAAGTACGCGACCATGCTCTCGGACGCGAGCTCGAGCATCGACGCCGACGTACTCAGGAGCGGGAGCATGCTGGTGTCGTGACGAGGTTCCCCTGTGCGAGGGGAGGTCAGGACCGCTGCCAGCAGGGGGCTCGCCTCAGCCTCGTCGAGGGTGAACCGAACCGCTGCCGAGATCCCATTGCGGGCCGAGTCGCCGTGCTCGTCCAGCACCTGTTGGATGCCGACGAGGAATCGCTGGACCTCCTGCAGGACCACTGCCTCGCCCAGGCCCTGCTTATCGCCGAACTCCTTGTACAGGAGGGGGCGGGAGGCGCCGACCTGTTCGGCGACCTCGTTCATCCGGACCTTGTCCCACCCCTTCTCGATGGTGAGGGCGCGGGCCGCGGCGATGGTCTGCTCTCGCAGGTGGCGGCGGAACGACTGCCGAAACGTGCTCTCCGCCATCGGCTGAACGTAACAGAGTTGGCGGATTGTTCGCGCCGTGACACCTCACCTTCGCCTTTTCGCCCCCAGGAGCGGTGTCAGATGGCCTTCCTTTGTCATGTCGTCGACAGGTGGCCCCTTGGTGTATGAACTGTTGGTGGTGCCCTCGGCGTCTCCGGTCCGGTATTCGGACCAGCCGCGGGTAGCTGTGGGCCGGAGCGTTTGCTGGCCGGTCGGGAGGTCGAGAGCAGTGGCAGATGAGTGCGCGGTAGGCATGTTCGAGGACGGGGCGTCGGTACTGGAGGCGTGGTCACGGCAGTGGGGACCTGACGGGCCGCCGGTCGAGTTGCCGCCGCACAGCGCCGGTTGTCTGGGGTGCGGGCCGGAGAATCCGCACGGGCATCAGCTGCGGGCACGCCGCGAGGGGGACACAGTGGTGTGTCAGCACGTGTTCGACAGCCGCCACGTAGGTGCTCCGGGGATCGCGCACGGCGGCGCGGTCGCCGCCGTGGTCGACGACCTCTACGGGATGTTGTTGTTCGTTGTCGGATCCTTGGCGGTGACGCGACGCCTCGAGGTGGAGTACCTGCGGCCGGTGCTGCTGGGCCGGGAGTACGCCCTGACCGCGTGGATGGAGCGGCGGGAGGGCCGCAAGCTGCACTTCGCGGCCCGGGTCGATGACACGCAGGGCCAGCTCGTCGCGACGTCACGGGCGTTGTTCCTCGCCGTCGACCCCGCTCACTTCACCTCCTCGGTGACCTCACCCGGGCACTCCGACACGGCGCCGGTCCCTCCGGCCGTACCCGAGGCGACGTGACGGCTGCGTCGGCGGATCGAGGCCTAGAGGCCGAAGGCCTCACGCAGGGACGGCGCTGATACCGCATCATGCAGCGGGGTGCTTGCCGAGAGCTCAGCGAGATAGCGGCTCAGCGAGTAGTGCGTGAGCCTGTCGGCGCTGCTGACGTGCGCGATGTTCGGCGCCACCACGGTGGCGAGCACGGTGTTGGGTCCCGAGTCGTCGTCCTCATCGAAGGTCACCACGATCGCGAGGTGACCGGAGCGGTAGTCCGGACCCGCCATCACGACCGCTAGCCACTGCCGCAGCCAGTCATCTGCGGTGCCCAACGAGCAGTCGTGTCCGTCATGGCACAGGTCCGGGATGAGCTCACCGACGGTAGGCAGCGCCCCGGTATCGATGTCCGCGCGCAGCGGACCGCTCGCCATGGTGCCCGCCGGCACGTCGAAACGCTGGCAGTTGCGGCGAGAGGCACTGTCGGAGAAGTACGTCCACGCGTTGTGCTTAACCGCATAGCGCCCGTGCGAGGTCAGGGCACACGGTGCGGGCATCGCCTCCGCGTAGGACTTGGCGCTCTGGTGGTTCGCGAGCGCACTGTCGAACACGCTGTCGCCGGTGATGGGGTGGCTCGAGGGATCTGCGTCGTCAGTGACGCCGAACGTCGAGCCACCCGCGATCGCCAAGTAGTTCGGCAGGGAGGGGTGAGCGACGGCGTGGTAGTCGCTCGCCTGGCCGTAGGCGCCGGCCAGCGCCGCCAAGTAAGGCATCGCGCGCAGCGCCGAAGTCGCCGTGTGGTTCTCCTCCACCACCACAAGCACCTTCGTTGGCTGGACGTCGGCCGGGACCGGTGGCCTGGAGGGCAAGTCGGTAACCGGAACAACAGGTGGGCTCGACGATCCGCACCCGGCCAGCACGAGCACCACAAGCGCAAGCAGGACCACGAGCGGGGCGCGATGACGCATGCGCTGATCGTGCACCCCCATGATTCCCTCCGCCACAGCCAACGGCGACGCGTGCCGCCCCACTCATGAGTTCGAACGGGAGCTCACTCACCAGTTGCCCGAGGTTCCCCCCCGGAATGGTGGACGAGGTTGCACGGCTTGGCTGACCGTGTTTGACGCCAGCATCAATGCCTTACAGATGACCGGACTGGAGAGAGCCTCTCCAGTCGCCGCCGCCCCTATTGATCCAGGTCTTCGGTGCCTTCCATAGGCCTTCGCTGTGGTTTCGGCGCCTCGACACTCCAAGGCATCAACCGGCTGATCAAGCAGATGAAACGCGCAGCATGCGAATTCCACAACGCCAGAATGGCCACCATCGGATAAGGTTCCACCGCACCCGGAAGCATGGGCAACCGCAGCATGGACATTGCCCGCTCAAATTCGAAGAGCCAGTACTCCCGGATGAGTAACGAAAGGTGTTGCGGCTCAGGCGAATGATGCGGTCTGCACCACCGCCGACGGACGGTTGCGCCACTCGCTGATCTCCGCGTCCAGTGCGGTCTCCAGCACGTTCTTCGTGAACTGGTTGAGCAACCCGCCGGGACCCATCAACTCGATCCCAGCCTCGTTGGCCTGGGCCAAGAAATGCTCCGCCAATTGCTGCTGATCCACCGCGAATCAAACACCCCACCCTCAGGTCGCGGCCACCCTCTCTGGATGAAGTCAGCCCTTCGTGACCTGGATCTTCACCTGCTTGTCCTTCGGGTGTTCCTGGTGGGGCATCGAGATCTCCAGGATCCCGTCGACATACTTCGCGCTGATCTTCGAGGCATCCGCCCCGGCCGGCAGCGACACGCTGCGTTGGAATGACCCGTAGTAGAACTCGCTGCGGTTGTTCTCCGTCTTCGTCTCCTCCCGTTCGGCGCTGATGGTCAGCACACCTTCGTGGGCGGTCACCGCGATGTTCTTCTCAGGATCGAAACCAGGCAGCTCGGCGCGAACCACGTATTTCCCGTCCTTGATGGACTCCTCGATACGGACGGGGTTGTGCTCAGCCAACGGCCACGGATTCTCCAGCCAGGCAGCGACACGCGGAAACACCCTGCTCGGAGTTGGTACCAATGAACTCATTGCTGCTCCTCTCGTCGCGACAGCTGCCGCCCACCCAGACAACCCCCACCGGCCCGCACGCAGCACGGCCAACCTGCCCCGAACACAAAGGACCAAAGACCCCCATCCCGCGTTTCCCCACCCTCGAGCACACGGCTCGCACCGCGCGCGAGGGGCACGACCCGGCGAAGGCCACGGACTGGTCGTCGACTGCAGCGGGGTGTGGAACCCAGTCGTGTCGGCGTGATCGACTCACTCTCGGATGCTGTTCCCAGCCGAGCAGAGCAACCAGCGCAATGGGTCATCGTCGACCCCTTGGGTTCATTCTGCTCCGTGCTGGCGATGCCTCGCTCCGGCGTTCGCTGGTGGAGCGAAGCATCGGTGGTTCAGTCGGATTCGGCTGGCGGAGCCAGCACCACTCCGGTTGTCGCGCCGCCGTCCACGACGAACTCCGACCCAGTGGAATACGTCGCCTCAAAGACGATGAAACGCACCATGGCCGCAACCTCCTCCGGCTCGCCGAATCGAGGAATGGGCTGAGTTGCCACGGTCTCATCGCCGAAACCGGCCGTCATCGGAGTGCGGATCGGACCCGGATGAACCGAACAGACCCGCACCCCGGCCGCACTCAGGTCCAAAGCCGCTGCCTTCGTCAGCCCCCGCAGCCCCCACTTACTCGCAACGTAGCCCCCAATGCTCGAATAGCCCACCAAGCCCGCGGTAGAGGAAATATTCACGATCACCCCGCTCCCAGCACGCCGCAGCAACGGCGCGGCCACGTGCATCCCCAGCCACGGACCATAGAGATTCACATCGAGCACATGCCGAAACGACGCCGGACTCTGCTCGTCGATACCACCGAACTCCAGGATGCCCGCGTTGTTGACGAGAATCGCCAACGGGCCGAACATCGCCTCCGCCTCCTCCAGCAGCACCTCCCAATCCGCCTTGTCGGTCACGTCGAGATGGCGGTAGCTCACGGCGTCGCCGAGGGACTCGGCAAGGCGTTTACCTTCGTCGTCGAGCAAATCGCCGACCATCACCCGCGCACCGCCCGCGACCAACGCGCGGACCACCGCCGCACCGATACCACGCGCACCGCCCGTGACCACCGCACTTCGACCCTCGAAAACGTTCATCGCTGCACACCTCCCACCGTCGTAGCCCCCGTACCCGCCGAGCCTGTCACGACAACCGCCCCGCGCAGGATGGCCGAAAGTCACCAATCCGATGGCCTCCCCCATGGGGCCCATAAATCCGGCCTGGCATCTCGTTGATGCGACCTTCCACAGTGATCGAGCTCGTCGCGGTCGGATGCAGCGGCTCAAGCGCAGAACTCGGTGTGCGGGCCCCGGTGCGGAACCCGCATACCACCGTCAGGACTTTCGGCCCTGCCCGCGACGGTCATCGAGGTGCAGGGTGGTGAGGGTGGTGAGTCTCTGCGAGGTACCCGTTCACGCACTTCCTCCGGATCGTTTGGAGGAGGTGCTGGGACGTCGGCGGCTTTCGACGTTCCTGGAGACGGCGGCGCAGGTTCGGGACAACCTCGACGGGGCGATCATCTGGAACGTCAACTCGACCGCGGGTGGTGGCGGTGTCGCTGAGATGCTGCGCGCCCTCCTGCCGTGGGCCCGCGGTGCTGACATCAACA
>JADGOX010000118.1 GCA_017882745.1 Mycobacteriaceae bacterium
CCGGGTGGACAGCAGCTGTGCAATTGCGTCACACTGGTGTTGTGAAATACGCGGACAGCCCAGTTCTGGGCAGCTCGGAAGCGAACCCTCGGGTGGTCGCTGAGCTGTCTCGGCTGGGCCTGCCCGAAGCAATCTCCGCGACTCTGCCGCGGGCGCATGAGCAGCACACCCGGGAGCACGTCGCCAGGCAGCTGCTCGAGCGCGGCCCGGTGACGACGGCGGATGTCGCGGAAAGTCTCGGCGTGAGCTCGGCAGGGATCCGTCGGCACCTGGACGCACTTGTGGCAGCAGGCGAGGCGACGAGCCTCGCGGCGCCGTCGCGTGTTCCCCGTGGCAGGGGGCGACCGGCTCGGCGCTACATATTGACCGAGACGGGTAGGTCCAGGTTCGGGCACTCATACGACGACCTCGCCACCGCGGCCCTCCGTCAGCTGCGCGAGCTGGGCGGGGACGATGCGGTACACGAGTTTGCACAGCGTCGGATGGTGGCCATCGTCGAACGAGTTCATGTCCGTGTCGGGCAAGACGCCGCGGCCCAAGGGCCTTCCGTAACTGCGGATGGTCTTGCCGAGGCGCTGACCGAGGCCGGATACGCCGCGTCTACGCGTGAAGTCGGTCATGGAGTCCAGATCTGCCAGCATCATTGCCCCGTCGCGCACGTGGCCGCGGAGTTCCCGGAACTGTGCGACGCGGAACGGCAGGCATTTGCCGAGCTGTTCGGCACGCACGTGCAGCGGCTGGCCACCATCGCCAACGGTGACCCGGTGTGCACCACCCACATACCCACCGGCGCAGTACCCACCGACGCCCAGTCAGTATCCAGCGCTCCAGCGATGAGTTCCCCAGCGTCGAACAGACCAGTGCCGCCCCGCACCGCTCTCCGGAAGGAGCACGCATGACAGTCACCCAGCACGAGGTAGACGCGACGGCCACTGCGCCCGCCGCGATGACCCAGGACGAGACGATCGCCTCGCTCGGGCAGTACGCGTTCGGCTGGTCGGACTCCGATGCCGCTGGCGCGACCGCCAAGCGGGGATTGTCCGAGGAGGTCGTGCGTGACATCTCGGACAAGAAGGACGAACCGGAGTGGATGCGCGCCAAGCGGCTCAAGGCACTGAGCATCTTCTATCGCAAGCCCATGCCGAACTGGGGCGCGGACTTGTCGGGGATCGACTTCGACAACATCAAGTACTTCGTGCGCGCCGGCGAGAAGCAGGCCCAGACCTGGGACGACCTGCCCGAGGACATCAAGAAGACCTACGACAGGATCGGCATCCCCGAGGCGGAGAAGCAGAGCCTCATCGGTGGCGTCACCGCGCAGTACGAGTCGGAGGTCGTCTACCACTCCATCCGTGAGGACCTCGAGCAGCAGGGCGTCATCTTCACCGACGCCGACACCGGGCTGCGGGAGCACCCTGAGCTGTTTCAGGAGTACTTCGGCACGATCATCCCCGCCGGGGACAACAAGTTCGCCGCACTGAACTCCGCGGTCTGGTCGGGTGGTTCTTTCGTCTATGTCCCACCCGGTGTCCACGTGAAGATCCCGCTGCAGGCCTACTTCCGCATCAACACCGAGAACATGGGTCAGTTCGAGCGGACGCTGATCATCGTGGACGAAGGTGCCTCCGTGCACTACGTGGAGGGCTGCACCGCCCCCGTCTACTCCTCGGACTCGCTGCACTCCGCGGTCGTGGAGATCATCGTGAAGAAGGGTGGTCGCTGCCGCTACACCACCATCCAGAACTGGTCGAACAACGTCTACAACCTGGTGACCAAGCGTGCCAAGGCTGAAGAGGGCGCGACCATGGAGTGGATCGACGGCAACATCGGCTCCAAGGTCACCATGAAGTACCCGGCGGTGTGGTTGATGGGCGAGCACGCACACGGCGAGGTGCTCTCGGTCGCTTTCGCGGGCGAGGGACAGCACACCGATGCGGGCGCAAAGATGCTGCACCTTGCTCCTAACACCAGCTCCACCATCGTGAGCAAGTCGGTGGCCCGAGGCGGTGGCCGGAGCTCCTATCGCGGTCTGGTGCAGATCAACAAGGGCGCGCACGGCTCGAAGTCGACGGTCAAGTGCGATGCACTGCTCGTCGACCAGATCAGCCGCAGCGACACCTACCCCTACGTGGACATTCGCGAGGACGACGTCTCCATGGGCCACGAGGCCACGGTCTCCAAGCTCAGCGCCGACCAACTGTTCTACCTCATGAGCAGAGGCATGGGGGAGGACGAGGCGATGGCCATGATCGTGCGCGGCTTCGTCGAGCCGATTGCGCGTGAGCTGCCGATGGAATACGCCCTCGAGCTCAACCGGCTCATCGAACTGCAAATGGAAGGGGCCGTGGGCTGACCATGGGTCTTAGCGAGACGATTCAGCAGGGCACGACTCGGGATGTGCCAGTGGTGCCACTCTCCAGCCGTGGGGAGACCTTCACGTCCTACGACGTCGATGCCTTCGAGATCCCCAGCTCCCACGACGAGGCGTGGCGCTTCACTCCGCTGCGCCGACTCAAGGGGCTGCACGACGGCACCGCCAAGGCCACTGGCATCGTCACGGTCACGGCTGACGCCCCTGCTGGTATCACCGTCGAGTCAGTGAATCGTGACGACCCACGCCTGGGCGCTGCGGGTGTACCGGCGGACCGCGTCGCCGCTCAGGCATGGACATCCTTCACCGAGGCGACGGTCGTCTCGGTGGCGGCGAACACCGAGGTGGACGAGCCGGTCACGCTCACCATGACCGGCCCGGGGGTGGACCAGGTGGCCTACGGGCACACCCAGGTCCGTCTGGAGCCCTTCGCGCGCGCCGTTGTCGTCATCGATCAGCGTGGCTCGGGGACCTTCGCCGAGAACCTCGAACTGGTCGTCGGCGACTCCGCGCACCTGACCGTCGTCACCGTGCAGGACTGGGCAGATGACGCGGTGCACGTCGCCTCGCACCACGCGTTGCTGGGTCGGGACGCGGTGCTGCGGCACAGCGCGATCAGTCTCGGCGGCGACCTGGTCCGCCTGACACCGACGGTGCACTACGGCGCGCCAGGGGGAGACGCCCAGATGCTCGGCGTGTACTTCGCCGACGCTGGTCAGCACCTGGAGCAACGACTGTTCGTCGACCACTCGCAGCCGCACTGCCGCTCGGACGTCATGTACAAGGGCGCGCTCCAGGGCGAGCCCGGCAGCGGAGTACCTGATGCGCACACCGTGTGGATCGGTGACGTGCTCATCAGGGCTGGGGCCGACGGCACCGAGACCTTTGAGCTCAACCGGAACCTGATCCTCACTGATGGTGCACGGGCAGACTCGGTACCCAACCTGGAGATCGAGACCGGCGAGATTGCGGGTGCGGGCCATGCGAGCGCCACTGGGCGTTTCGACGACGAGCAGCTGTTCTACCTGCGCTCTCGCGGTATCACCGAGGAGCAGGCCCGCAGGCTCGTGGTGCGCGGGTTCTTTCACGAGGTTCTCGCGAAGATCACCGTGGTACCGATTCGCGAACGACTCGAAGCCTCGATCGAGGCGGAGCTTGCCGCAGTGGGTGTCTGACCCGGCTGCGCACGCCTCTCACTGACTGCCCATACCTGAACTGGAGACGAGAACACCATGTCAACCCTGGAGATCCGCGGCCTGCACGTCAGCGTGCAAACAGGCGACGCTGCCGAGCCGACAAAAGAGATCCTGCGCGGAGTCGACCTGACGGTCCGCTCCGGCGAGACCCACGCGATCATGGGGCCGAACGGCTCCGGCAAGTCGACGCTTTCCTACGCGATCGCCGGTCACCCCAAGTACGAGGTGACTGCCGGCACCATCACCCTGGACGGCGAGGACGTCCTGGCCATGACCGTCGACGAGCGTGCCCGGGCAGGGCTTTTCCTGGCCATGCAGTACCCCGTCGAGGTGCCAGGCGTGTCGATGTCGGGGTTCCTCCGTAGCGCCGTGACGGCCACCAGGGGCGAGGCGCCGAAGCTGCGGCACTGGGTGAAGGAGGTCAAGGCCGCGATGGCCGAGCTCGACATCGAGCCTTCCTTCGCCGAGCGAAGCGTCAACGAGGGGTTCTCCGGCGGCGAGAAGAAGCGCCACGAGATTCTCCAGCTGGCGCTGCTGAAACCGAAGATCGCCATCCTCGACGAGACCGACTCCGGTCTCGACGTCGACGCGCTGCGAGTCGTCAGCGAAGGCGTCAACCGCTACGCCGCGGACAACGACGGTGGCGTCCTGCTGATCACGCACTACACCCGCATCCTCAAGCACATCCGGCCGGACTTCGTGCACGTGTTCTCCGGTGGCCGCATTGTGGAGTCCGGTGGTGCCGAGCTTGCCGACGAGCTGGAGACCAATGGCTACGTCCGGTTCACCGACGCCGACAAGGCCGAGGCAGCCGAGGCAGCCAAAGGCGCGCAGCAGGACGTGGCGGTCTGATCATGACAGCGCTCGCGGACAGCAGCACGCGCCTGGACATTGCGCGCATCAGGGCGGACTTCCCGATCCTGAGCCGGACTGTGCGCGAAGGCAAGCCGCTGGTATACCTCGACTCTGGGGCCACTTCGCAGCGTCCGCTGCAGGTGCTCGACGCCGAACGCGATTTCCTGCTGACCTGCAACGCCGCAGTGCATCGCGGCGCCCACCAGCTCGCCGAGGAAGCGACCGACGCCTACGAGTCGGCGCGGGAGCGTATTGCCGCTTTCGTCGGTGCGAACTCCGATGAGCTGGTGTTCACGAAGAACGCAACCGAGGCGCTGAACCTGGTTGCCTACACCCTGGGCGACAGTCGGTCTGGCGAACGAACGGTGGGCCCGGGTGACGAGGTCGTCGTGACCCAGATGGAGCACCACGCGAACCTGGTGCCCTGGCAGGAGTTGTGCCGGCGCACCGGCGCCACGCTGCGGTGGTACGGCGTGACCGACGAAGGCCGCATAGACCTGGAGTCCTTGCAGCTCACCGAACGCACCAAGGTGCTCGCGTTCACCCATCAGTCCAACGTCCTCGGCACGGTGGCTCCGGTCGTCGAGCTGGTGCGCAGGGCTCGCGAGGTCGGTGCGCTGACCGTGCTGGACGCGTGCCAGTCCGTGCCGCACACTCCGGTGGACTTCCACGCGCTCGGAGTGGACTACGCGGCGTTCTCCGGGCACAAGATGCTCGGCCCTTCGGGCGTCGGCGTGTTGTACGGGCGGGCGGAGCTGCTCGCGCAGATGCCGCCGTTCCTCACCGGCGGATCGATGATCGAAACGGTGGAGATGGAGGCGTCGAGCTACGCACCGGCGCCGCAACGTTTCGAGGCCGGCGTGCCCATGACCTCGCAGGCCATCGGGCTCGGTGCCGCCGTCGACTACCTCAGCAGGCTGGGGATGCATGCAGTAGCTGCCCACGAGAACCGGCTCACCGTCGCGGCCTTGTCCGGTCTCCAGGAGCTCCCCGGGGTGCGGATCATCGGACCCACCGAGGCGGTCGACCGGGGTGGGGCTGTGTCGTTTGTCGTGGACGGGGTCCACGCGCACGACGTCGGACAGATCCTTGACGACGAAGGTGTGGCCGTCCGTGTCGGCCACCACTGTGCGTGGCCGCTGCACAAGCGCTTCGGCATCGCCGGGACGGTGCGCGCATCCTTCGCCGTCTACAACTCCGAAGATGAGGTAAAGACGCTCATCGCTGCCGTGCGACGTGCGCAGAACTTCTTCGGAGTGGCAGGGAGCTAGCCGATGCAGATGGAACAGATGTACCAGCAGGTGATTCTCGACCACTACAAGCACCCGCACGGGCGAGGGCTGCGCGCCCCGTTCGGTGCCGAGGTGCACCACGTCAACCCCACGTGTGGCGACGAGGTCACGCTCAGGGTCGAGCTGTCACCGGATGGCACCATCGTCGAGGACGTCTCCTACGACGGGGAGGGCTGCTCCATCAGCCAAGCTGCCACGTCCGTGCTGAGCGACCTCGTGACGGGGGTGCGGTTGGACGAGGCAATGGTGACCCTCGCGGCGTTCCGCGAGATGGTATGCAGCAAGGGAACGGTGGCCGGTGATGAGGACGTGCTCGGCGACGGGGTCGCGTTCGCCGGCGTGTCCAAGTATCCGGCGCGTGTGAAGTGCGCATTACTCGGCTGGATGGCATTCAATGACGCGGTGTCCAAAATTGTGGACAAGCGGTCGAACGAAGGAGTGTTGCAATGAGTGAGACCGAACTACAAGCCGACCCGCGGGCGGGCCGCACCGCGGCGGATCTGGATGCGAGTGCGGCTCCTGCCGTCGACCTTCCTTCACTGGAGGACCTTGAGGAGGCCATGCGCGACGTGGTCGACCCCGAGCTCGGGATCAACGTCGTCGACCTCGGGCTGGTGTACGACATCCGGGTTGATGAGGCGAAGGTCGCGACCATCGACATGACCCTCACTTCGGCGGCTTGCCCGCTGACCGACGTCATCGAGGCTCAGGCCCGCTCGGCTCTGACCGACGACGGCATGTGCTCAGACATCAAGATCAACTGGGTGTGGATGCCGCCGTGGGGTCCGGACAAGATCACCGAGGACGGCCGCGAACAGCTCCGCGCGCTCGGGTTCACCGTCTAGAAACTGCGTTCGTCATTCGCGCGGCTGTGGCTGTCAGCCGATGGTCGCCGCACGAATCAGTTGTGTGCGCAGTTGACGGGACAGGTGCGGCAATAGGACCGTCATTGCCGCAGCCGTGCCGGCGAGATCGTCGCGACCGGACAGGTAGGCCTGCTGATGCTTCAGCGGCAGCGCGAAGAACGCTGCGAAGAACTCGGGAACGTCCGCTGGGGCAAAGGCGAGCAGGCTCCGGAGTCCCCGCAACCGCAGGGCGTGGACCCCGCGGGCTCTGCGTGACCAGATCAGGTTCTGGACGTTCGCAGCCGTGCCACCCGTTGCGATGATGTCGGCGATCTGTGGTGCAAGCCGCAAGGCTGCGGCGAGGCTGTAGCCACTGGCCGGGTGCACCAGTGGAGCCGCTGCGCCGAACCGGACGACCGGTGGCGTGCGCCCCGCCCACTCGCGGCGGGGGAGCGGGGTGTCAAGGGCAAACCGGACCCGCTCCACTGGCTCGTGGCCGTCGATCTGCAGGCCGCGGGCAGCCAGTCGAGCGATCAGGCGCCGAGCCAGGTCGTCGAGTCCCAAGCCGGGGCGCCTCGCCAGGCACGTCTCCTCCAGCAGCACACGATCGCCCCCCAGCGGGACCGCGTAGAGAAAGCTGGGTGGTGCCCCCGTTCCCGCACCATGGTCGGTGCGCCAGTCCATGAACAGGGCCTGCGCCCCGCCGAGCACCGTTTCGGCTCGCCCGTGGCTCACCACCACGCCGTAGGCGGTCTGCTGGGTGCGCCCGCGCGCCGGCGCCCCCCGTGCGTCGATGGTGACCTTGGCTCGCAGGGCAGTCCCGTCGTCGAGGCGCCGACCGTCGACGCTCGCCCTGCCGACATGAACGTTCACGTCGGAGAGGTCCAGGGACCGTTGCAATGCTGGCGTGTCCAGAACGCTGTACGCACGGTTGATGTGTCGGCAATGCGTGGTCCACGCCAGGGGAGTGGCGACCGTGGCCGCAGCAGGGGCCCAGGCGGGAAACTCGTCGGACCATCCGCCGTACGTGGCCCGCCATGGCAGCTCCGGATGCGGATCGACGGCCGTCACCGTAAGTCCGGACGCGGCGCACGCTGCTGCCACGGCGCGCCCCGCCGGTCCGAGTCCCAGCACTGCCACGTCGGCCATCTCGGAGGGTCCGGTCACGTCATTGATTCTGTGCCGGCTACGCGGTTCCGGTGGAAAGTATTCCGCCGTCCACCCGCACCGTGTCGCCGGTGATCCACGACGCTGCGTCCGAGACCAGGAATCCGACGAGCTTCGCCACGTCCTCGGGTGTACCCAGTCGCTTCATCGGGTACCCGGCAGCGGCCTGCTCCTCGCCCGCGGCGTACAGCGCCTCGGCAAAGCGGGTCTTGATCACGGCAGGGGCCACGGCGTTCACCCGGATCTTCGGGCCCAGCTGCCACGCAAGCTCCTCGGTCAGCCGGATCAGTGCAGCCTTGGACGCCCCGTAGGCGGAGATCACTCCCGAGGAGCGGATTCCAGCCACGCTGGCGAGGTTCACGACCGCGCCGCCGTGCTCACCCATCCACGCCTTGTACGCCTGCTGCACATATCCCAGTGCCGCAACGACGTTGACGTCGAAGATCTTGCGCACCCCGTCCAGGTCGGCGTCCATCAACGGGCCGTACACGGGGTTGATCCCGGTGTTGTTGATCAGGATGTCGAGCGAACCGAAGGTCTGGACAGTGCGGCAAACGGCATCTTTGCGGGCGTCGGCGTCTCCGGCGTTGCCAGCCAGGGCCAGGACTCGGTCGGCCGAGGCGTCCCGTGCCAGCTCCGCGGCCGCGGCCTCGAGCGGCTCGGGCTTGCGGGCGGTGATCGTGACGCTGGCACCGCGCGAAAGCAGCTCTGCGGCAATGGCCAAGCCGATACCGCGACTTGCTCCGGTGACAAGCGCGGCGCGCCCGGCGAGGTCCTGAGGGATCGATTCTGCAGTCATGGTGACGCACGCTACTCAACGCAGGGGTGAAAGCCGTGAACCAGCACTGC
>JADGOX010000119.1 GCA_017882745.1 Mycobacteriaceae bacterium
ATTCGATGTCGAGGAGCCGAGCGACGAACGCCTCGAGGTTCCTCCACGGCATGTTGGCGACATCGCCGCCCGAGACGACGACGTCGCGCACGCTCGGTGTGCGACGTAGATAGTCGATCATCGCGTCTAGTCGCCCGGCGGGCTTCGCCTGGAACCGCACTTTCGCGACCTTTGGCGTGGAGGTGCCGACGAGGTCCATTCTCGTGCAGTGCCCGCAGTACTGCGGACAGGTCTCCAGCACCTCGGCGAGAACCTTGGTCGGGTACCGATGGGTAAGCCCCTCGACCGTCCACATCTCTTGCTCGTGCAGGGAGTCGCGAAGCGCAAGCGGATGGCTCGGCCAGTCGGTCGCCCGGTCAGAGGCGACCGGCAACATATAGCGGCGGACCGGGTCCCCGTAGAGCGCCTCCTGGTCGGGCTCCCCATCCGGCGCCATTGTATTCAGTATCTGCGGGGTGAGCAGCAACGGCATCGTCGCGTGGTCGGCGTGGTCGCGAGCCAGATCGACGTAGAACAATTCGGGAATGAGATCACCCAACAGAGCCCGCAACTGGGCCACGGTCTTCACGCAGTGCGCGCGTTGCCACTGCGCGGACTCCCACTCATTCCGGGTGACGCCCCGCCAACCCGGTAGACGTTTCCAATCGGGTTCGATCAACTCCCGGCGACGGTAGGAGTACGGTTGCCCGCATTTCTCGCTCGCGGCGGCCGCGGATAGCACAGTCGTCCCGTTCTGGTACACCAGTCGGCTCCTTTGTGGATTAGCGACGCACATGACCGGAGCACGTTCACCATCAGAAATACGTGGCCCCGGGGAGAAGAGTTGCATGGTCGGCAAGCTCGGCCGGGTTGCTATTTCATCGGCCGGGGCCTTTTCTCGTTATCCGTCAAGGCCATGCAGAGGAAAGCTACCACGAGCCGCACCCTTCGTGCTCCTTACCCTCCCGTAATCGTGGATCCACAGGTTATCTCCGTCGTTCGTGTCCCCTCAGCAGACCAAAACTTCTGCAGGGCTGAGCATGTCGCTCCAGAACCGCTGGTCAGGCCTCACTACCAACGTCAAACGAGCCGCTCGCAAGCGGGCGACTCGACCTGAATGGTCGCCAGTCAGAATTTCGCTACGACTTTTCTCCCGGCAGCGAACCGAAGTCATTCGGCCTCCCGTTTTCCACCTGACCCGTTCGGGTGAGTCACATCGCGCCTAGCATCGCGACTCTTCGAAAAGTGATCTGGTCTACTTAGCGCGGATTTTCGCGCAGCGGGTTCGGCCCCAACTCTGCGCGGGCCGCAGACGTCTTGATGGTCCGTCCCTTTGCGCACGTGGCCGCGTTACCGCTGCTGGCGACGGTGGTTCGTGCTCAACCGGCCGGTCGAGGCGCTTGGCATCAGCTCGACGGCCAGCCAGCCGGCAATGGACGTCTCGCTGCATTTGGCCCAGGGATCAGAGTGCAGTCTCCCCGGCCCCGAGCACACCGACGCTGCTTACATCGTTGTCATTCAACAACTCTCGACCCTGGCCGACGGGCCGTTCACCTTAGGATATGCTGGCAGGACAGTGAGATCGGCCCCAAAGCCAGCCCCACTCTGCCTGACCAGACCTTCTGACGCACAAGCGATCTGAGGTTCAATCCATAGGGCGACGAGCACGCCCAACCGCGACGCGGAAATCGGCGTTAGCTCTTGCGGCTTCACGGATGGCATGACAGCATCTTTCATACATGCACGTGAGCCTGATGCAGGCCACTCGCCTTAAATCGGCTCTCATGCCCGGGGCGAGTGATAGGTCGATTGCCGCCATGGGGAACCGGTGCCGAAGTACCCTCCGGCGCGACGTTCCGAGGACGGGCTTGCCACGACCAACGAGCGAGTGTCGCGGGTCTATTGGTGGCAAATTCGGAAGTGCCGAGGTCCTTTGCAGATTGTGCGAGCCATCTCACGAGTGGAGCAGGCATTGACGACTAATTGGACGTCGCATGACCAGGAACCCATTTCAACCACGATCGGAAGTCTCAGCACAGCCATCACTTCTCACGCGTTCGACCGGGTTCGGTCCGAGTTGAGGATCGGGTCTGACATTGCAGATGCGCCTGCCCTGAACGACTGGTTGACCGGCCCACGCGTGACAGGTGCGCTTCCGGGTCCGCGGTCGGCCGACATGCTGGCTCGTCAGGCGCGCCGCGAGTCCAATCCTCGGACGTACCCTCGGGACCTTCCCATCGCGATCGACGAGGCGGCCGGCTGTTGGGTCCGCGACGTCGACGGCAATGTCTTCATCGACTTCCTGACCGGCGCAGGAGTGCTGTCCCTGGGTCATGGCCATCGGGAATTGGTGCAGGTGGCCGCCGAGCAACTTGCCAAGCTTAGCTATGGCGCGGAATTTCCGACGCCCGCGAGGGACGCATTCACTGAGGCCCAGCTGTCGATGCTGCCTGCCGGCATGCGTGATCGGATGAAGATCCACTTCTGCGGTCCGACGGGTAAGTATGCCGTGGATGCGGCCATCAGACTCTGTAAGACCGCTACCGGCCGCGATGACATAGTCGCCTTTCAGGGCGGTTTGCACGGTAGCAGTTACGCCCCGATGGCCGCGAGTGGACTCGTCGAAGAGAAAAGTCCTGTTTCCAATGTCGTACCTGGTATGCACTTCTTTCCGTTCGCCCACTGCTCACGATGTCTGCTGGGCCTGCACCCGGATACCTGTTCGACGAGCTGCGCGACCTATGTGGAACGATCGTTGAAGGACGCGCGCAGCGGTACTCCACTCCCGGGTGCAGTCATCATGGAGGTGGTGCCGGGGGAAGATGGTGTGGTGCCTGCCACGGTCGAGTTTGTCCGCCGGACCCGCGAGGTGACCCGCGAACTCGGGATTCCGCTGGTCGTAGATGAGGTGCCGACCGGGTGCGGCCGGACCGGAACCTGGTTCGCTTTCGAGCAGTACGGCATCGAACCGGACGTCATCGTGGCGTCCTTGGCGATGGGCGGGATCGGTGCCCCGGTGGCGATCATCATCTATGACTCGTCGTTGGACGTCTGGCACCCAGAACGCACACCGGAACCTTCCGCCGAAGATCAGCTGGCGTTCGCGGCTGGGACCGCAGCGGTCAACATCATCCGACGCGATCATTTGTTGGACAACGCGTGCCTGCGCGGTGCCCAGGTGGCGCGGTTGTTGGCGCCGCTCGAATTCAACCCCTGGGTCCGTGAAGTGCGGGGTCGGGGGCTGATGTGGGGAGTGGAGCTCGCCGATCCGGTGACGGGGCTGCCCGCGGGAGGACTTGGGCGGGCAGTTCAAGCCGCCGCTCTACATCGCGGCCTGATTCTGGAGTGCGGTGGCCGCGAGGACTGCGTGGTACGGATGCTCCCACCATTGAATGTCACGGCCCAGATCGTCGATATCGCCTGCCGGATTTTGGTCGCGGTCATCGAGGAGCTCAGTCCGCTGAGCTGACCACCATCAGTACCCGTTGACGGGTTTCTTCGGACACCCTCGCCCTTGTTTCGTGGCGAGTGCGGAGACGCCAAGACCATTGGAGCATCGATGAAATGTCGGCGCGCACCGGCGTCCGGTGCGCTCTGCCACAAGTGCGAGCCGGCCGAGCAGATCAGTGGCTGCCGTGTGTCTAGTCCCGCGCCATTGCACGCCAAGGGTGAGAAATGACCGCTGCGCAAGACCAGGTTCTCCCGCCCGGACCGGCGGAATCGGCATCGCCGTCGGCGGTGTCCGTACCACCACCAAAGCGTCGTGATGGATCGTTTTGTGACGGAGCGAGGAACCGGCGTGTGGTGTGGAAGTTCGGTGGCACATCGGTCGGCGACGGGTCCCGGTTGCGGGCGGTTGCCAAGCGGCTGGTCACGGCTCGTCGGGACGGTCTGCAGGTGGTGGCCGTGTTGTCGGCGATGGCCCGAACCACCAACGATCTGCACGAACTTGCGCTGAAACAGTCGACGGCGCCGCATCCCCGCGAACTGGATGCCTTGCTGGCGGTGGGTGAATCGATCTCGTGTGCGCTCACCGCGATGGCGGTGCATGAACTCGGCGAGCGAGCGGTGTCGTTGAACGGCTCGCAGGCGGGCCTCAGTACGGATGGAACTCACGGCAGCGCCCGCCTGCAGTGCATCACGCCGGAGCGGATTGTCCACGCGCTGGAGCGGGACACGATTGTGGTGGTCACCGGGTTCCAGGGTATGTCGGCGAACGGGGATGTCACCACGCTGGGCCGCGGCGGTTCCGATACATCGGCGATCGCTTTGGCGTCGGCGCTGGGCTTGTCCTCCTGCGACATCTTCACCGACGTGCCGGGCGTGTTCACCGCGGACCCGAGGGTGGTGCCCAGAGCGCGCCTGCTGGAGTCGGTCAGCCATGAAGAGATGCTGGCGCTTTCGGATGCTGGCGCTGGGGTCTTGCAGACCCGGGCGGTGGAGTGGGCCGCTGCTCAAGGCATCGACATCCACGTGCGGTCGAGCTTCACGTTCGAGCCCGGCACGTGGGTGCGCCGGCGCGCG
>JADGOX010000120.1 GCA_017882745.1 Mycobacteriaceae bacterium
ACGGTCGAGCTCGGCCGGGTCATCGAGATAGCCCTGAACTGCAGCCTGGAACGGGACGACGAAGTCGGTGAGCACCTGAGCGACGTCGACCTTGAGGTCCCCGTAGCCCTTGCCTGCGTAGTCGGCTTCGAGCTCGGGGATGCTGCGTCCGGACAGCGCGGAGTGGATGGTGAGCAGGTTGCTGACGCCCGGCTTGGTCTCGGTGTCGTAGCGGATCTCGCGTTCAGCGTCCGTGATTGCGGAGCGGATCTTCTTCGCCGACGCCTTGGGCGGGTCCAGCAGATCGATGAGTCCCGCCGTGCTGGATCCGGACTTGCTCATCTTCGCCGTGGGGTTCTGCAGGTCGAAGATCTTGGCCACCCCGGACAGGATGTGGGGCTCGGGCACGGTGAACGTGGGCCCGAAGCGGGCGTTCAGGCGGCCGGCGAGGTCACGCGCCAGCTCCAGGTGTTGTCGCTGATCCTCACCCACAGGGACCCTGTCGGCCTGGTAGAGCAAGACGTCGGCAGCCATCAAGACCGGGTAGGTGAACAGGCCGACCGAAGCGCGGTCGTTGCCGAAGCGCTGAGACTTGTCCTTGAACTGCGTCATCCGGCTGGCTTCACCAAAACCGGTGAAACAGCTGAGCACCCAGGCCAACTGCGCGTGCTCAGGCACGTGGCTCTGCACAAACAGCGCGGAACGGGCGGGGTCGATGCCCATGGCCAGAGTCTGAGCAGCCGCCACGCGGGTACGTCGATGCAGCACCTGAGGGTCCTGCTCGACCGTGATCGCGTGCAGGTCTGCGATGAAGTAGAACGCGTCGTGGTCGTCCTGCAGGCCCGCCCACTGGCGCAGCGCACCCAGGTAGTTGCCGAGGTGAAACGAGTCGGCCGTCGGCTGAATACCCGACAAGACCCGGGGCGCGGGCGAGGAACTGTTCATTGCAGCGGTGGACATGGGTGTTCATCCTTCCATGTGGCACACCGGCATTTTCAGGATGCCTGGGCGTACCCCACGGTCACGGGAGCGTGATCCGACCAACGCAGCGCATGCTCGCTGGCGCGTTCCACCTGCGCCCAGCTGGCTGTGGACGCGAGGGTGCTGGTGGCCATCTGGTAGTCGATGCGCCAGCCGGCATCGTTGTCGAAGGCCCGGCCGCGGTAGGACCACCAGGTGTACGGCCCAGCCACCTCCGGGTGCAGCGCGCGCACCACGTCGACCCAACCGGACTCGGCGGCCAGCACCTCGCTCATCCACTCACGCTCGTGGGGGAGGAAGCCCGAGGAGCGCCGGTTGGCCTTCCAGTTCTTCAGGTCGTTCTCGGAATGGGCGATATTCCAGTCACCGCACACCACCGCGGGGCGTCCCGCCAACTGACGCAGGTGCGGCAGGAACCCCTCCATGAACCGTTCCTTCTCCTCCTGCCGCGGCGTGTTCACCTCGCCAGAGGGCAGGTACAGGCTTGCGACAGTGACACCCCCGTGTACCCCGCCCAGGTCGACCTCGATGTAGCGCCCGCAGTGGTCGAACTCCGGGACACCGAAACCGATGCGCACCGCTGTGGGTGCAGCGCGAGTGAGGATGGCCACCCCGTTGCGGCCCTTGGCCGAGGGTTCTGCCGACTCCAGATGCCAGCCGTCCCCGAGTGCACCGGCCAACGCTGTGCGCAGCTGCGCATCGTCGGCACGGGTCTCCTGCAGACACACCGCGTCCACCTCGGTGCTCGCGAGCCACTCGAGCAGCCCTTTGCCGGACGCAGCCCGGACACCGTTGACGTTGACGCTAGAAATGCTGAGCTGAGCGGGGATCGTCACTCGCCGCAGCGTAGCGATGAGCGCCGGAGCGCTCTGCGCTGGGCCACTGCGCTCTCGTGCCTGGCGCCTCGGTGCGCTCAGCGAGCTGCAGGCGAAGCTCGTAGTTCTCCTCGGTCAGCCGGGCCAGCACGCGATGGTCCACGCGCAGCCGGGTGAGCTCTTCGGTCACATAGTCCAGAAACGCGTCGACCGAGTCCTCGTGGTAGCCGCGCCGAATCCAGGGTGCGCGCGGAAAGGTGACCTCGCGGACTTCCTCCGGAGTCAGACTCATCCGAATGCCCTCTCTCTGCCCTGTCATGCCGAAATCGTAATCGGACGATGGTGGCACGGCACACCCCGAAAATAATGCAAGAACGGCCCGATCACGCCAAAGCGTGACCGGGCCGTGACTTTGGATGCTTCTACTTCATTGCGGCGGTGAGGTTCTCGTCCAGCACCGCAAGGAACTCCTCCGTGGTGAGGTACGGAGCGTCCTTGCCGACCAGCAGGGCCAGGTCCTTGGTCATCTTGCCGCTCTCCACCGTCTCGACACACACACGCTCGAGGGTCTCGGCGAACGCTGTCACCTCGGGGGTGTTGTCGAGCTTGCCGCGGTGCTTGAGGCCACCGGTCCACGCGAAGATCGACGCAATCGGGTTCGTCGACGTGGGCTTGCCGGCCTGGTGCTGGCGGTAGTGCCGGGTGACGGTGCCGTGTGCGGCCTCCGCCTCCACGGTCTTGCCATCCGGGGTCATCAGGACCGAGGTCATCAGACCGAGCGAGCCAAAACCCTGGGCGACGATGTCGGACTGGACGTCACCGTCGTAGTTCTTGCACGCCCAGACGTAACCGCCCTCCCACTTCATGGCCGCAGCGACCATGTCGTCGATGAGCCGGTGCTCGTAGGTGAGGCCCGCGGCGTCGAAGTCCGACTTGAACTCCTCGTCGAAGACGCGCTGGAAGATGTCCTTGAAGGCACCGTCGTAGGCCTTGAGGATGGTGTTCTTCGTCGACAGGTACACCGGGTAGTTGCGCTGCAGACCATAGGTCAGCGAGGCGCGCGCAAAGTCCTCGATGGACTTGTTGAAGTTGTACATCCCCATCGCGACCCCGCCGTCGTCACCGTAGTTGGCGACGACGTGCTGGATCGGCTCTGAGCCGTCCGAAGGGGTGAAGGTGATGGTCAGCTCGCCCGCACCGGGGACCTTGAAGTTGGTGGCCTTGTACTGGTCGCCGTGGGCGTGACGGCCGATGACGATCGGCTTGGTCCAGCCCGGCACCAAGCGCGGCACGTTGCTGCAGATGATGGGCTCACGGAAGACGACGCCGCCCAGGATGTTGCGGATGGTGCCGTTGGGCGAGACCCACATCTTCTTGAGGCCGAACTCCTCGACCCGCGCCTCGTCCGGGGTGATGGTGGCGCACTTGACGCCCACCCCGTGCTTCTTGATCGCGTTCGCCGCGTCGACGGTGACCTGGTCGTCCGTCGCGTCCCGGTTCTCGATGCTGAGGTCGTAGTACTCGAGGTCGATGTCGAGGTGCGGGTGGATCAGCCTGTCCTTGATGAACTGCCAGATGATGCGCGTCATCTCATCGCCGTCGAGCTCGACGACGGTGCCTTGAACCTTGATCTTGCCCATGCTGTGGGACTCTCCTCTCACTCCGCGCCGGGCCGTACGCGCCAGCGGCGATGACGTGACCCAAGCGTTACGAGCGTACTGGTTGTCGGGGTGCCGCGGTCGGTGGGCCACCAGCGCCTTCCTCGCACCGTACCCAGGTGCCCTGCGTCCGATTGCGGTTCGGAGAAACCGCCTCCAGGGAGATCTGAATCACCCAGCCCTGACGGCACTTGCTAGCGTCGTCACAGCCCGCCAAAGTTGCATCGGCCGGGTGCGTACGTCGCGCCGGTGCACAACCTCGTGAGGAGCCAGTTGTGAGCAACACACCCGTCAAGGTCGCCGTCACCGGTGCTGCCGGCCAGATCGGCTACAGCCTGCTGTTCCGTATTGCCAGCGGCGCCCTCCTCGGACCGGACACCCCCATCGCTCTGAGCCTGCTGGAGATCACCCCTGCCCTGGGCGCCGCCGAAGGTGTGGCCATGGAGCTCGCCGACTGTGCGTTTCCGCTGCTCTCGAGCATCGCCATCTCCGATGACGCCGAGGTCGCGTTCGACCGTGTGAGCATCGCCCTGCTGGTCGGTTCCCGCCCTCGGACCAAGGGCATGGAGCGCAGTGAGCTGCTCGCAGCAAACGGTGCCATCTTCACCGTGCAGGGCAAGGCCCTCAACAACAAGGCAGCTGACGACCTCAAGGTCCTCGTCGTGGGCAACCCCGCGAACACGAACGCGTTGATCGCGATGAACAACGCCCCCGATGTTCCTCGCGAGCGCTTCTCCGCCATGACCCGGCTCGACCACAACCGCGCGATTGCGCAGCTGGCCAACCGGACGCAGTCCCCGGTCCAGGCGATCAAGACGATGACCATCTGGGGCAACCACTCCACCACCCAGTACCCGGACATCTTCCACGCGACGGTCGGCGGCCGGAGGGCGGTGGACGTTGTCGACGACCTGCAGTGGGTGACGGACAACTTCATTCCCACCGTGCAGAAACGCGGGGCAGCGATCCTCGATGCGCGCGGGTCGTCCTCCGCGGCGTCCGCGGCAAGTGCAGCCATCGATCACGTACACGACTGGGTTGCCGGTACCCCCGAGGGTGACTGGGTGTCGATGGCGGTTCCCTCCGACGGCTCCTACGGCGTTCCCGACGGCCTCATCTCCTCGTTCCCGGTCACCACCTCCGGTGGTACATACACGATCGTGCAGGGCCTGGAGATCGACGAATACTCCCGTGGCCGTATCGACGCCTCCGTGGCGGAGTTGGCGAGCGAGCGTGACGCAGTGCAGGAACTGGGACTGCTGGGGTGAGCCGGGTTCGCGCACCGCGGGCACCCTCCGCTAGCATCATCGCCAGGTCATGAGTGCCAGCGTGTAGCCCCGGCTTGCTGGACGGCAACCCTCCAACCGCGGTGGGGTGCCCCGGGTGATGACCGGGTCGATCGGAACACGTCCGATCGTCAAGCGCGGGCCTGTCGCACGACCGGCCCCTCGTACGCCGGAGGTCTACCCATGTGTCGCGACTGTTGATCGTCCCCAACCCCCACTTTGTGGCTGCCACCCGGCACCCACGCCGCTTGGGCGCAGACGACGCCCGCACCGCACGGAGTTGATCCCCAACATGACCGACCCGACCTCCATCTGGAGCTTTGAGACCAAGCAGATCCACGCCGGCGCGCAGCCCGACCCCACGACCGGGGCGCGCGCACTGCCGATCTACCAGACCACCGCCTACGCGTTCCGCGACACCGATCACGCGGCAGCGCTGTTCGGGCTCGCGGAGCCCGGCAACATCTACACCCGCATCATGAACCCCACCCAGGACGCGGTGGAACAGCGCATCACCGCCCTCGAAGGCGGAGTCGGCGCACTGCTGTTGGCTTCCGGGATGGCCGCCGAGTCCCTGGCCATCCTCAACGTCGCCGAGTCCGGCGACCACATCGTGGCCAGCCCGAGCCTGTACGGCGGCACGTACAACCTGTTCCACTACACACTGCCCAAGCTCGGCGTGCAGGTGAGCTTCGTGGAGGACCCCGACGACCTGGAGCAGTGGCGCGCCGCGGTACAGCCGAACACCAAGGCGTTCTACGGCGAGTCGATCTCCAACCCCCGTAACGACATCCTCGACATCCCCGGGATCTCCACCGTCGCCCACGAGCTGGGCATCCCGCTGATCGTCGACAACACCGTCGCCACGCCGTACCTCATTCAGCCCCTCGCCCACGGCGCCGACATCGTGGTGCACTCCGCAACCAAGTACCTCGGTGGGCACGGCACCACCATCGCCGGTGTGATCGTGGACGGCGGCACCTTCGACTGGACCGGCGGACGCTTCCCGGGCTTCACCACCCCCGACCCGAGCTACCACGGCGTGGTCTACGCCGAGCTCGGGCCGCCGGCCTACGTGCTGAAGGCCCGCGTCCAGCTTCTCCGCGACCTCGGTGCTGCCGTGTCCCCGTTCAACGCGTTCCTCATCAACCAGGGCATCGAGACCCTCAGCCTGCGCGTGGAGCGCCACGTGGCCAACGCCACCGTGGTTGCCGAGTTCCTCGAGGCGCACGAGGGCGTCGAGTCGGTGGCTTACGCCGGTCTGAAGTCCTCGCCCTGGTACGAACGCGGCCAGCAGCTGGCACCGCGCGGCGCCGGAGCGGTTCTCGCCTTCGAGATCGTCGGCGGCGTCGAGGCTGGAAAGCGCTTCGTCAACGCCCTGCAGCTGCACAGCCACGTCGCCAACATCGGGGACGTACGGTCACTGGTGATCCACCCAGCCTCGACCACCCACTCCCAGCTCAGCCCCGAGGAGCAGCTCAGCTCCGGCGTCACCCCGGGTCTGGTCCGGCTGGCCGTGGGGATCGAGGGCATCGACGACATCCTCGCCGACCTGCGGATCGGATTCGCAGCAGCAGCACAGGCGTGAGCTTGCTCCACGACGAACGCCGTCCAGTGCCCCGTCCGAAGGCTGTGGCCCCTCACCGGGGGCTGTTGCCGGACGGGGCACTGACCTCGTTGTCGCTTGGCCGGGTCGCACTGGAGAGCGGCGCCGAGCTGCCCGAGGTCAGGGTCGCCCTTCAGAGCTGGGGCACGCTCAACGCCTCGGCAAGCAACGCAGTGCTCGTTCTGCACGCCCTCACCGGCGACTCGCACGTCACGGGCCCGATCGGCCCCGAGCACCCGTCTCCCGGGTGGTGGGACGGCTTGGTCGGTCCCGGCGCGGCACTGGACACCGACAAGTGGTGCGTGATTGCGCCCAACGTGGTGGGCGGCTGTCGCGGAACCACCGGACCGTCGTCGCCGGCGCCGGATGGTCGGGCCTGGGGCTCACGCTTTCCCGCAGTGTCCATCCGGGACCAGGTCACCGTCGAGGTGGCACTGGCCGATGCCCTGGGCATCGACCGTTTCGCTGCGGTGATGGGTGGCTCCATGGGCGGCATGCGTGCCCTGGAATGGGCGGTGATGCACCCCGAGCGCGTCGGCGCCTCACTCGTGCTGGCCACGGGTGCCCGGGCTGCGGCGGACCAGATCGGTACCCAGTGCACCCAGATCCTTGCCATCACCAGCGATCCCGGGTGGCAGGGCGGGGACTACCACGGCACCTCTCAGCGTCCCGATGTCGGACTGGGCCTGGCCCGCCGGATCGCGCACCTCAGCTACCGCGCCGAGGAAGAACTGGACGCGCGCTTCGGCGACGATCCCCAGGAGGGCGAAGACCCCGCCAACGGTGGCCGGTACGCAGTGCAGAGCTACCTCGACCACCAGGCGGGAAAGCTGGTTCAGCGTTTCGAGGCGAGCAGCTACGTGCTGCTCACGCAGGCCATGAACGGCTACGACGTCGGCCGCGGCCGTGGGGGCATACCGGCAGCCCTGGCCGCCACCCGCTGCCCAGTGGTGGTCGGCGGTATCGACACCGACAGGCTGTATCCCCTTCGCCTGCAACAGGAGCTCGCCGACAACCTGGGCAACTGCGAGGGGCTGCGAGTGATCAGGTCCATCTTCGGCCACGACGGGTTCCTGCTGGAGACCGAGGCGGTGGGAGAGCTCATCGTGGAGACCCTGCGCCGCTCCACCGCCGGCTGAGCTCGATCTACACAGTCCCCAGCGAGCTTATGGAGCTGGCCAGAACGAGAATTGCCACCCCGAACGCGGAATAAGTCGCCACGTCCACCGGCCGGTTCCGTACCGCGAGCAGCCCCACCTGGCTGTCCTTCAGCGCAGCCCGCAACACTGCACCGGTCATCATCGCCGCCCCGAGCAGGGTTGCCCCCCTGCGCCACCGATCGGTAACCACGAAGGCTCCGGCCGCAAGCACCATCAGCAGCACCAACGCAAACGGCCAGTGGATGGCTCGCAGCCGCGCCAGCATCGCCATCAGCTGCGCCGGGACGTCAGCACAGCCTCAGCACGCTCCACCACGTTGACCAGCAGCATGGCGCGAGTCATCAGGCCGACACCGCCGGGGTTTGGCGACAGGAAACCTGCGACCTCGGCCACGTCCTGAGCGACATCACCCACCAAGCCCGCCTCGGTCCGGGTGACTCCGACGTCGAGCACTGCCGCCCCTGGACGCACCATGTCCGCTGTGACCAAGCCGGGTACGCCGGCAGCCGCGACCACGATGTCGGCTTGAGCCACCTCCGCCGCCAGGTCACGGGTCCCCGTGTGACACAAGGTGACCGTGGCGTTCTCGCTGCGCCGGGTGAGCAGCAGCCCGAGCGGGCGACCGACGGTGACGCCACGTCCGATCACCACGACCTTCGCTCCGGCAATCGGCACCTCGTAGCGACGCAGCAGCGCGACAATTCCGCGCGGCGTGCACGGCAGAGGTGCGGGCTCGCCGAGCACGAGGCGGCCGAGGTTGATCGGGTGCAGACCGTCGGCGTCCTTGAGCGGGTCCATCCGTTCCAGGGCGGCGACCTCGTCCAGGTGCGCGGGAAGCGGCAGCTGCAGAATATAGCCCGTGCATTCGGGGTTGGCGTTGAGCTCGTCCATGGTGTCCAGCAGCTGGGCTTGGCTCACGTCGGCAGGCAGGTCACGACGCAGCGAGGTGATGCCGACCTTCGCACAGTCGGCGTGCTTGCCCCGGACGTAGGCCTGCGACCCGGGGTCTCCGCCCACCAGCACGGTGCCCAGACCAGGCGTGTATCCAGCCTCGATGAGTGCCTGAACCCGGGCGTGCAGGTCCACATAGATCGCGTCGCGGGTGGTTTTGCCGTCCAAGAGGGTCGCTGTCACCCGCCCAGTGTCCCAGAGCGACCTCGGTCTCACTCCTGCAGGTTGACCCGCAGCCCGTGGGCACCAGCGAACGCCAGGGCCTGCATGGTCTCGATCAGCGCACCGCTCAGTGATGCGCCGACCCACAGTCCCGCGTCCAGCCGTGCTCCCCGCAGGTCGGCGTCGTCCAGCTTCAAGCCGGACGTCCGTGCGCCGGAGAGGTCCGCATCGCGCAGCACCGCCTTGCGCAGGTCGGCATCCACCAGGTTCGCCTCGCGCAACCGGCAACCGGTGAGGTCGACACCGCGCAGGTCGATGCGGCCCAGCGAGGTGAGCGTGAGGTCCACCTCGTCGAGGACGAGCGGGCGCACCCGGCAGTTGTCGAAGACCGACCCAATGAGGGTGCAGTGGTGAAACTCGCTGTGCCACAGGCTGGTTCTCACGAAGTTGCAGGAGCGAAACGCTGAGCCGTGATGCACGGAGCCGCGGAGGTCGGCCCCGGTGAAATCGCAGTCGGTGAAGGTGACGTTCTCGGTGCGCAACCCGTTGAGGTCGGCATCCAGAAAGCTGCAACTCTGGTAGCTGCGCTTGCTCCAGCGTTGATCAGCCAGCACCGTGTCACTGAAATCGACACCTTCGAACGTGGAGTCGGTTTCGGGGTCGTCCGGCTGAGCACTCACTCGGTGATCTCCTCGCATACGGCGTCCCCGGGTGCCCGGTCGCGCGTGATTCCGCCGATCCTGCCTCATCGACGAACGCCGGTAGGGAAGGATCATCCCGAGCGGTGACGGGTGTGATGGCGGAGGGGGCGAGTGCAGTGGGGGCGGACGAGTCGTCCAGAGTGCTGGTGGCGCGCATCGCGCAAGCGATGATGGCCGCGTGTCCGCCCGGGTGGCAGCGGGCGCAAGTGCGCTGGCAACAGGTCGGCCAGCGCCAGGAACATGACGGCGCTGCAGTGTGTGCGGACGGCACCGAGTTTACGCTGACAATGCCCGGTGAGGTGCTGGAGCTGTTCAGCCAGCTTCGGCAGCAACAGCATTCCACGGAGACCGGGTCATGGTTCAGCGCCCGGGTGCGGCTTGCTCACCCCGACCGCTTCGCGCTGGACACCGACGCCGACGAGCCCCAGCTCAGTGGTGCACCACCAGAAGTGGCGGACTACGTACAGGACGTCGCTGCGCTGCCCTGGTCCGAGTCAGCTCGGCCCCTGTGGTTGTCCGGCATCCTCGACGCCGCGGAGTTGGCACGGCAGGTATCGGACGCGCTGCGCAGACTGGATACGCCTGCGTCAGCCGTTGTTGTCGGGAACTCCGCGGTTCCCGACGTCGGTTGGGTCGTGAGCAGAAGTGCCGGTCGATGGCTGGCGCTGTGCGCCACGGAGCGGCCACAGGAGTGCACCACAGCGTGGGCTGCCGCGGCGTATGCGGTGGGACACGTGGCGCTGGCGGCCAAGCCCACGTCGCCCCCGGCAGAGGAGGTGTTCCGCGCAGGGCAGCACGTCGACGCTCTGCCCGGTGACCCGCCGCTCAGCCTGTTCCACGGACTGCGCCTGCTCGTCGTGCATCCCGGCACCCTGCTCGACAGGCTGGGCACACCCCAGGGCAACGTCACCTACCTCGCGGGAACCCCGTTCCCGATGCGGTCGCTACCCCCGGAACTCACGCGGCAGCCCTGCACCGTCTATCGGGTGCGCCGCCCGGTGGAGGTACTGGTCGGTGAAGCGATGGCGTGGTTCGGCCAACCCGGTGGAGGCACCGCGTTCGTGCTCCCACGCTCGGTGGGTGAGTTGCTCAGCCTCGGAGTGCTGGAGAACCCTCAGCTCACCTGAAGTCCCTGGAACGTGAGGACACCCGCAGGTCCATCCGCTGCACGTGATCGGCCACCACCGTCACCGCGCCCTCCGCGTTCTGCACCACTCCACGGATCAGCAACGCCGGCGCGGCGCGGACCACCCGCCGGTAGCGGGCCCACAGCCCCTGTGAGCACACCACGTTCACCATGCCCGTCTCGTCCTCGAGGTTGAGGAAGGTGACGCCGCCCGCGGTGGCCGGGCGTTGCCGGTGGGTAACCGCTCCCCCGACCAACACCCGGCTGCCATCCCGAGCGGCCAGCAGGTGCCCGGCGGGAATCACTCCGAGAGCGTCCAGCTGTGGACGTAGGAACTGGGTGGGGTAGCTGTCCGGGGACACCCCGGTGGCCCACACATCAGCCACCGCCAGCTCCACGTCACTCATCCCGGGCAGCGCCGGTGCAGTGGTGCCCACCCCGGTACCGGGCAGCCGGTCGGGTCGTTCCGCCGCCGCCGCCCCGGCCGCCCACAACGCCTGCCTGCGCTCCAGGTCGAAGCAGCCCAGCGCTCCCGCGGTAGCCAGCGCCTCGGTCTGCGGAACGCTCAGCCCCACCCGACGAGTGAGATCCACCAAGCCGACGAACTGGCCATTCTCCACTCGCTCGTCAACAATGCGTTGGGCCACAACATCACCCACATTGCGCACCGCGCCAAGCCCAAGTCGAACTCCGTTCACTCCGCCACGAACGGGCTCCAGGGTGGCCTGCGGGAGGCTGCTGTTCACGTCCGGACCACGCACAGTGACGCCGTGCCGACGGGCGTCAGCCACCAACGACTGCGCCGAGTAGAAACCCATCGGCTGAGCACGCAACAAGGCCGCGCAGAACGCTGCCGGGTAGTGCAGCTTGAACCAGGCCGAGTAGAAGACCAGCGAGGCAAAGCTCATCGAGTGGCTCTCCGGGAAACCGAAGTTCGCGAAAGCGAACAGCTTCTCGAAGATCCGGTCGGCGACGTCACCGGTGATGCCGTGCTTCTGCTGCATTCCCTCGTAGAACCGTTGGCGCAGTCGCTGCATCTTCTCCGGGGAACGCTTGGATCCCATCGCCCGACGCAGCTCGTCGGCCTCCGTGCCGGTGAACCCGGCGACGTCCACCGCGATCTGCATCAGCTGTTCCTGAAACAACGGAACCCCTAAGGTTTTCGCCAATGCACGCTCCATCGACGGGTGCTCGAAAGTCACCGGTTCCAGGCCGTTGCGACGCCGGATGAACGGGTGCACCGAGCCACCCTGGATGGGGCCGGGACGAATGAGTGCCACCTCCACCACCAGGTCGTAGAACACCCGGGGCTTCAGCCTCGGCAAGGTGGCCATCTGGGCGCGGGACTCCACCTGGAACACCCCCACGGTGTCCGCGCGCTGCAGCATCTCGTAGACGGCGTCCTCGCTGAGGTCGAGCTGGGCAAGGTCGACGTAGCGTCCTTCGTGCTCGGCGACGAAGTCGATGGCGTAGTGCAGCGCGGAGAGCATGCCCAGCCCCAGCAGATCGAACTTCACCAAACCTACTGCGGCACAGTCATCTTTGTCCCACTGCAGTACGCTTCGATTGGCCATCCGAGCCCACTCCACCGGGCACACGTCGGCGATGGGGCGGTCGCAGATCACCATCCCGCCGGAGTGGATGCCCAGATGACGGGGAAAGTCCTCCAGCTGCGCCGCCAGTTCCAGCACCGACACGGGAATGTCGTACTCCTGGGCCGCCAGCTCCTGCTGGTCTGCTGTGCGCAGCGGTCCCCAGCGGTCGATCTGCTTGCTCCACGCGTCCTGCTGCCCAGGAGAGAACCCCAGCGCTTTAGCCATGTCCCGCACGGCGGAGCGCCCCCGGTAGGTGATCACGTTCGCCACCTGCGCGGCGTAGTCACGACCGTAGCGGTTGTAGACGTACTGAATGGCCTCTTCACGACGGTCGGACTCGATGTCCACGTCGATGTCCGGTGGGCCGTCCCGCTCCGGGGACAGGAACCGTTCGAACAGCAGACCGTTGGCCACCGCATCCACCGCGGTTACACCCAGGGCGTAACAGACCGCGGAGTTGGCCGCCGAACCCCTGCCCTGGCAGAGGATGTCGTTGCTGCGGCAGAAGCTGACAATGTCATCAACCACCAAGAAGTAGCCGGGAAAGTTCAGCTCGGAGATGACAACGAGCTCGCGCTCGATCTGGGCGTAGGCAACGGGGCTGGCGGCAGGCGAACCGTAGCGTCGGGCAGCGCCACGCATGGTCAGCTCCCGCAACCAGGTCTGCTCGGTATGCCCGGCAGGGACGTCGAAGGGAGGTAGCTGCGGGGCAACCAGACTCAGGTCGAACGCGCACTCGCGCCCCAGCTCCGCCGCCGTGGGCACTGCACTGGGGTGGCGCGCGAATCGGGCCGCAAGCTCAGCACCGGAACGCAGGTGTGCACCTCCGGCCGGCGGCAACCACCCCGCGGCTTCGTCCAGACTGCGGCGAGCGCGCACCGAGGCCATCGCCGCAGCCAAGCGGTGGCCGGAGGGGCTGGCAAAGTGCGCTGCGGTGCTGGCGATCACCTCGAGGTGGTGCTGGCCGGCGAGCGTGGCCAGTACGTCGTTGCGCTCGTCATCGGTGGGCAGGCCATGATCAGTGAGCTCCACGACGACATGCTCAGCCCCGAAGCGGTCGACCAACTCCCCCAGGGCAACGGATGCTGCCGCCACGCCTTCTGTGGCCAGCGCCTGACGCACCGCACCTTTGCGGCAGCCGGTGAGCACCTGCCAGTGGCCGCCGGCAGCCGCGGTGAGCCGATCCAAGTCGTAGCGGGGTTTGCCTTTCTCCCCGCCGGCCAGATGTGCGGCGGAGATCTCCCGGGACAACCGCCGGTAACCCTCCTGCCCCCTGGCGAGCACCAGCAGATGAGTGCCCTCCGGGTCGGGCACCCCGTTCTGCGGTCCGCTGAGACCGAGACTGAGTTCAGCACCGAACACCGTGCGCACGTTCAGCTCTCGGGCAGCCTCGGCGAAGCGGACCACTCCGTAGAGGCCATCGTGATCGGTGAGCGCAAGAGCTTCCAGGCCGAGAGTCGCCGCCTCCTCGACGAGCTCTTCCGGTTGGCTGGCTCCATCGAGAAAGCTGAAGGAGGAATGGGTGTGTAGCTCCGCAAAGGGCACTGCCGCGGCCAGCCTCGGGTGCTGTTCCGGGGGTTGATAGGCGCTGCGCTTACGTGACCAGGCCGGGCTGTCGCTCCCATCCCCGGGAAAGGGATGGCCCTTGTACGGACCGTCCCTGCGCGGACGACCCGATAGCAGCCGCTCCAGCTCCGACCATGGCACCGGCGGATTGCCAAAGCTCATTTAGTCGACCCAGCCCATCAGTCGTACAGCCCTTCCACATGCCAACGGCCACGGAAACAGCTCAACAGCAACGCCTGCTCCTCCTCTGCACCATTCCCCTCTGC
>JADGOX010000121.1 GCA_017882745.1 Mycobacteriaceae bacterium
ACAGCCGTCGCATCACGTGTGGTGCTATGACCAGTCGTCTCTGTTGGAACTGTTCAAGCGGGCGGGATTCCCCGATCCCGAGCCGCTGGACCCCCTGAGCTGGGAGCCGGTCTTCCACAAGGAAGGCGTCGAATCGCGCTGGCAAGCCGGTGTCAAGGCATCGTCGCTCGGCAAGGCAGTCCGGCAACTGGATGCTCCCCCCGACATCCTCAGTCTCACTTGGGAGAAGATCCAGCAAGAAATCGCCAGCAGGGAGGGGCGACAGCAGGACGGGGTCACCACTGATGAGCTACTTGTGCGCAAGGTCGAATTGTTGCGCGAGTCCCTGCGCAGGGAACGCGGCGAGCGTTTGGCCACGGCCGCCGAGTACGACGATGTGCTTCGCCGACTCGAGGAAGCGCAGCGTGACGCCCGCCTAGCCGAGGAACGGCAAAAGGCGCTCGTTCAGAAGGCGGTAGAAGCCGGAGTTGAACTTACGCTCGACGATGACGAGGAAACCGCCGAGGCCGTCGGTACCGGACCTAAGATCCTGCCGCAGAACAGCCCCGTTGTGCCGCCGGTTCGAGAACGGGTCAACACCTCGTCCTCCGGGGGCGTCAAAGCAAAGCTACGACGCTATGCGTCGGCCAAGCTGCCTGAGGGCAGCACCCAGCGGGAAGTTGCGAAGGCCGCCCTCGACACGCACCGGGAAGGCGTGGAATTCGGCCGTCGGGTCAAGCGAGCGTGGCGCGGCCGAGCGATCAGCGCCGGAAAGATCCGACCGAAGGCGATCACCTACGACACCTGGCTCGCCGGTCATGTGATCGGCCCCGACGCTGTCCGGTTGCAGAAGCTGTGGGCCGAGGTCACCGCCGACAAGGTGTCCATCCAGGTGTTGATCATGCCGGGGCCGGGTTCGGCTCGCAGCACCATCAACAGCTTGCTGAAGCAGAGTTGGCCGTATTGGAATGCGGCGATCTGCACCGCGCTGGGGGCCCCATCCCCGATCGCCGACGAACGCGTCTCGATCGCCGCCGTCGACACCCACTCGCCGCGCGACGCGGCCAACGCCAAGGTGGCGGGGACACCCGGCGATTTCGTGATCGTGCTGCGTGCCGGTGACGTCCTTCAACCGGACTGCCTGTTCACGGTCGCTTCGGCCGTCCACCAGGATCCGCTCCTAGAGGTGGTGGTCTGGGACGACGATCTGATCGGCGCGAGCGGGGAACGGTCCCATCCGCGTTTCCGGCCGTCGTACTCTCCGGAGATGCTGCTCGGTGCCGACTACGTCGGCGGTGCATGCGCCATCAGGCGAAGTGCGTTCCTTGCCGGGGGCGGCCTGCTCGGGCAGTTCGGCCGGCATGATTCGTGGAACCTGCTGCTCAGTCTCGATCTGGCTGACGACCGGATCTCGAGGGTCTCCAGGGTGCTGTCTTCCACCACCGATCGGCCCGCACCCGACCCCGCAACGGCACCGCTGGTCGTCCAGCGCGTCCTCGACCGGCGGGGCTGGGACGCAACAGCGGAGCTGGTGGACCAGGTGGTCCGCGTCTGCTGGCGACTGGCCACTGCGCCGCACGTGACGGTCATCATCCCCACCCGACACAACAGGAAGATGCTGTCCACCTGCCTGCCATCCCTGGCGCGGACCGACTACCCGTCGTTCGATGTCGTCATCGTCGACAACGGGGGCCGATCACCGGCCAACGAGGAGTGGTATAGCCAGTTCGAGGACCAACTCGACCTTCGGGTGATGTGGTGGACCGAGACTCCGTTCAACTACTCCGCCGTCAACAACGCGGGCGCGAAGGACGCGAAGGGTGAGGTCCTCGTCTTCCTCAACGACGACACGGAGTTGCTCGATCCTTCGTGGATGCGTGAACTGGTCGGCTGGTCCCTGCAGCCCGAGATCGGTGTCGCCGGACTGCAGCTGATCGGACCCGACGACGAGATCCAGCACACCGGTGTCATTCTCGGCCTGGGTGGTTTCGCCGATCACATCTTCGAGGGAACCGATCCTCACCAGGACTCGATCTTCGGCCGCAACGACTGGTACCGGAACTGCCTCGCAGTGACGGGCGCCTGCCTTGCCATCCGCCGCGATCTCTACGACCGGATCGGTGGGTTGGACGAACGCTTCATCCTCTGCGGCAGTGACGTCGCCCTGGGACTGGACACCGTGCTGCGCGGCTACCGGAACGTGTGCTCGCCCTTCGGGACCGTTCGCCACCTGGAATCGGCCACCCGCGGTTCGGACGTCCCCCGGTGGGATTTCTTCATGAGCTACTGGCGCTACAATTCCTGGCTGTTCGGCGGTGACCCCTACTTCTCTCCCAACGTCGCGCTGTCGTCCAGGGTGCCGATGCTGCGGACCGCGGAAGAACCGACCACCCAGCAGCGGGTCTCGATCCCGCTCGGCCGGTCGTTCACTGCCTTCCAGCAGTCGACGACCGACAGCGAATCACGGATGCTGGCCAACATGTGCCGGGCGTTGCCCCTCGACGTCGCCGCTGTGGACGCGCTGCACGCCGACAACGCAGAGCCCTTCGCTGTCCGGACGATCAACTGGTTCATCCCGGACATCGACAGCCCCTTCTACGGTGGGATCAACACCGCGTTCCGGATCGCCGACGAATTGGCCCGCCGGCACGGCGTGCAGAACCGCTTTGTCGTCTGGGGCCAACCG
Organism: Mycobacteriaceae bacterium; assembly: GCA_017882745.1. Classification (GTDB taxonomy): domain Bacteria; phylum Actinomycetota; class Actinomycetes; order Mycobacteriales; family Mycobacteriaceae; genus X156. Next base: position 2,666 of record JADGOX010000121.1, read on the forward strand.
AACGAGTTCTTCGTCCGATCTGCGCTCGCTGCTGCCTTCCCGGCGCTGCGCCAGAGCGAGATCCTTTTCTACGCCGAACCCACGCCGTCGGTCCTGCAATCACTGCCAAGTGCCGACGCGTCCATCGCCACCTTGTGGGTGACCGCCTACGCGGTCACGCATTTCCCCAACACCCGGCGGAAGTTCTACCTCATCCAGGATTTCGAGCCCATGTTCTACCCGGCGAGCACGCTGTACGCGCTGGCCGAGGAAACGTATTCACTCGGCCTCTACGGCCTGTGCAACACCGAGAACTTGGCCAAGATCTACGACACCGAGTACCACGGCAAGGGCATGTCGTTCACTCCCGCGGTGGACCCGTCGGTGTTCCACGCGAACGGGCGCGTCGATCGGACCGACGACGCACCGGTGACCGTCTTCGTCTACGGTCGCCCGGGACACTGGCGCAACTGCTGGGAGATGACCTCACTCGCTCTCGAGGAACTCAAACGGCGACTCGGCGACAAGGTACGCATCGTCACCGCCGGGGCATGGGCAACAGGCGGTGGTGCGGAAATGGACGTCAAACGGTTGGGCCTCCTCGACTACCGGGCAACCGGTGAGCTGTACCGGACGTGCGACGTCGGAGTGGCACTCACCGTCTCCAAGCACCCGTCCTACCTCCCGCTCGAGCTGATGGCCTGTGGCGTCCCCGTGGTGGCCTTCGACAACCCCTGGGGCTACTGGGTTCTCGAAGACGGCAAGAACTCACTGATGGCCAAGCGGACTGTGGACAGCCTGGCGGACCGGCTTGAGGCACTGTGCGTGAACGCCGAGAAGCGCCGGCGGATGTCGGAGAACGCGCTGCAGACGATCGCCGCCGCGCACAGTGACTGGGAGAAGGCCCTCGCGCCGATCTATCCGTACCTGTGCGACCCGGAAGGCCGGCGGGTCGAATCCTGAGCTGCCGGACGAACGAGGTTCCTGTGTGAGCTGGGGTTGCTCCCTGTAGGTGGACACCAACTCGCGTGACTGCTGGTCACGCCGGGAGGATGTCGGTATGTCGGGCAAGCGTAGGAAATTTACGCCGGAGTTCCGGGCTCAGTCGGTGCGGTTGGTGACTGAGACGGG
>JADGOX010000122.1 GCA_017882745.1 Mycobacteriaceae bacterium
CTGCTCACCCGGACCCAGCCGATCCGGTACGCGATCGAGCGAGCGGAGCAGAACGGGACCTCGCTGGGCGAGGAGTACTTCGCGACAGAGTCATTCGCCTACCGGCACCACAACTGGAACGACCAGGTGACCCTCACCAAGCGGCCCTACACGATGTCGGACCTGCTGAACACCTTCAGCGCGGCCGGGCTGTGGATCGAGGCCGCGGTCGAGCCGCAGATGCCTGCCGAAGCCGCCGAGCGCTATCCCCACAAGCAGGCAGTGATGAACAAGTATCTCGGCATCCTGATGTTCAAACTGCTGCCTCTTCCAGGGCTGTAGTCGAGTCCTTGAGAGCCGGCTACGGGCTGCCGATGCGCCGGCCTGCGTAACGAGCCCACGGTTCGGCGGCCTTGTCTGCGTGCAGGAATGCGACCGGCGTGCTGTAGCCGAGGGCTTCTGCGACGAGCGAGGGTGGGCACTCGAGGACAAGTTCGCCGATGGCACGGTTGCGGGCGCCGAGGAGGTTGACGCCCAGGTCGCGCAGACGATCCATGACGGTGTTCGGATGCAGGTGTCGCCCAGCGAGGGTGCTCGGGAAGAGCCACGGGCTGTCAGGACCGGCGCCGGTGCGCAGGTTCGGCCGTGCCGCGAGGTGCTCCCTAATGAGCGAAGCGAACGGCTCGGGGACGTCCGTCGGATGCGTGCCGAGCAGGATGCTCATACCGGAGTCGGCGTCGTCGACGATGCTGGTCGGAAAGGTGACGACCTTGACCAGCGGCTGGGCGTAGAGCAGCAGGAGCATCCCGGCGACTCGGTAGGGGAGGCACTCGCTGGCGCCCGTGAGGAGCTCGTGGATCCAGGCGAGCCGCTGATCCTGGCTGAGGGATGGGCTGCTCTTGGCTGAGCGGTGCTGGACGGTCACCGTCGTATTGAGGCGCGCCCTCTTCGCGACTACGTAGAAGGTCCTGATCGCGCTGCGGGTTGTCGGCCCGGCGGCCAGCCACTCGTCGACATCTTGCTGCGCGCAACTGGCGGCGGTTCGCTGGTAGGTGTCGTGGAGCCACACGAGGAACCTCACCGTCTCGGTGATCTCCTGCTTTGCAGAGTGGACCGGGCCTCGCGTGGACGCGCCCGCGGCAGCCTTGGCGCGGATGCGCCGGAGGTGGTGCCAGGTAGCGAAGTGCTGAACGGGTTGGCGCACCTCGTCCGGCAGCCCGTCGAGCTTGGACTCGATCCACTGCTCGAAGATGGGAAGGTAAGGGTCCCCTTGGGGGAGCAGGCCGTGATGCTGCAGTAGTGCACGCAGGTGCTCGGCCTGCTTGCTGGACACGACGTCGAGACCTTCATGGGATACCGGGATGCTGCCGTCGCCGAGCCCGCGAAGCAGTTCACGGACCTTCGGCGAACGCTTCCAGACGAAGATCGACTCAGGTCGCTCTGAGGCACAGAGTGCGTCGACCAGGCCGACCAACGCGGCGTTGCTCGGCGAGCCGCCCAGCAGCTCGTGGAGGTCGTCGCGCAGGGCGCAGCGTGCGCATAGGCGGCCGCGATGGTGCCCGGCTTCCACGTCGCAGCGTTCGCAGTGGAAGTCGTAGGGGATCGCGGCGCAGGTTGCGCAGATCGGTTGACCGTCGGCGTTGGGCGGTCCCGGCAAGAGCCGGTCTTGGAGGCACTCGAGGCAGGTGCCACGGGTGTGGATGGCGTCGAAGTAGCAGGTGAAGCAGAGCCGGCCTTCCGGCCACCTGGCTGCGAGTCGGGGGATGTTTCGGCCACAGCGCGCACAAGGGTCGTCACGAGTGCTCGTCGTTCGCGGTCGTCCACGCGCGGTGGAGTGAGGGGAGAGACCGACCGGCTTCGGATCCATGGGGACTCCTGGTCGCTACTCGTCGAGGATGTTCGCACGGCGCGGCCGCACGCTGCGGTCGAGCGAGACCACGTTCGGCGACGAAGCGATGCCGGTCTTGCGGACACGTGCGTCGGCAGCGGTGGTGGTGAGCAGGTCCGCGGGTGTGCAGTCGAAGATGTCACAGAGCGCCGCGACCACCTGCAGCGACATCCGCTCCGGGCGCTGGTTCACCAGGCGGTAGACCTGCGGTCGCGAAAGGGTGATGTCGCGTTCGGCCAGAAGGGGAATGAGGTCCGTGGTGTTGTGCAGGCCCCGAGCCGCCATCAGCTCGGCCAGGCGCCACGTGTAGTCGACTTTGCGCTTCATGATGCGCCACCCTCGGTCCCGCGTTGCATGGCTTCGTTCACCGTACGGTCCAAAGCGCTTCTGAGCGTGGAGCGTCGGAACTCGTCGGAGACGAACTGGTAGATCCCGGTAGTTGAGGCGTGCTCGTGGCCCATCTGGTCCTGCACGAACCGCGGGTCCCAGCCTGCTTCCAGCAAGTGGGTCGCGTACGAGCGACGAAAGGAGTGCAGGTCGAGGCCCTCCGACAGACCCAGTTCTTCGCAGTACCGACGCACCCGTCGCAAAAGTGTTGACTCGGCGACCAGCCCGCCCCGTTCGCTGATGAACAGGTCGAGCGTGCCGGGTTCGCCGCGGCCGTTGGCGAGCCAGTCCTCAAGGACGCCGGGAGTCCAGCGCCACACGGTGAGCACACTGCGGGGCTTGTGTGGGGAGCCTCGTCGTGCCTTGCCGTAGCGGACCTTGCAGATGCCGAAGGCCCCGAATTCTCGCGCGTGCGGGTTGCGGGCGAAGTCGACGGTCTGAAGATGCCGCAGCTCATTGAACCGGAGGCCGTAGGCGTAGGCGATCTTCATCATGACCGCGTCCCGGTACGCGGCTTGCCAGCCCTTGCGTCCGGACTTGCCGATGCGCTCGACCTCGTCGTCGGCGTGGTCGAACAGCGCGCTGATCTCTTCGCGGGTGTACGGGCGCTTGGTTGGGCGGCCGTCGTACTCCTGGACGTGGGGAGCGGTGTTCCAGTCGAAGAAGACCTGGGCCGGGTGGGTACCGAAGTACCGCTCGCAGATCCTGTCCCAGCCGTAGTCAGGGTTGCTGATGTAGCTGGTGAACGCGCGGAGCGCGGAGTGGTAGCCGCGAAGTGTCGAGTGGGAGACGTGCTTGACAGTGCGCAGGTCGGCCGAGAATTCCTCGACCATGGCGGGTGTCCAGTTCCACGGGTCCTCGTTGACATGCCCCAGGAACCGCTGGACACAGCGAAGCCGCTGCTCGATGGTGGAGACCCGCAGGTTGCGCGAGAGCTGCTGGTTGCGCCAGCCCTCAAGCATCAGCAGTAGCACCTGCTCGTCCGGCCGGAGGACCGGCATCGACTGCACCAGCTGGACTCGCCCTGAGCCGTCAATCTGCATCGAATACTCCCGCGATCTCCGTTACATCCAGTGATTCAATGATGCATCCGATGAGACGGCGACCGTGTTCTTGCAGGTGAGCGGCGTGTCGCGCAGACGTTAAGCCGTACAGATCTGGCCAGCGCGGGTCGCTCTCAGCGTCAGCACCGACCGTATCGCCGCTGCGTTCCCGCAGGTCAACGGCGATTCGGCGCTGCCGTCGGGGCGGAGGGCGGACCCAATGTCATTGATTCATCTGATGCAATACGCAGACTAGAACTTGACATAATGTAGATTATCGGCTAAATATCCATGAGCAGACACGTTAGGCCATATGTACTGGGTATCTGCTTAAGTAAAGTACCATCGGGGCATGGCTGAAAAGGTGGCTGCCCATCCTGTTGGTGGCGTTGACTATCCGAAGACGTTCCAGCAGCTGCTGGCGTGGTTCCCCGACGACGA
>JADGOX010000123.1 GCA_017882745.1 Mycobacteriaceae bacterium
CTGCCACCGCCGCATTGTTCAAGTCGCTGACCGACATTGCCCTGCAGGGACCACTGCCTCTGCTCACCAGCTGGCAGCTGTACACGGTGATCGTGGTGGGAGCCGGCGGACTGTTGCTCAACCAACTAGCCTTCCAGGCCGGTCCGCTGGCCGCGAGTCTGCCTGCCATCGCCACGGTGGACCCGCTGCTGAGCATCGTGATCGGAGTGGTGGTCTACGACGAGCGGATACGCCATGACGTCGCGTCGGGCTTCGGGCTCGGGGCATTGCTGCTGGTGCTGGGCATCGCCGTCATCCAGCTGACGCGGCGTGTTGCCAGTTAGGTGATCAGAGCTGGTCCATGCGTGGGAAGAGCAGTTCTCGGACCAACAACTGAAGTGCGGCGGCGGTGGGGATCGCGACGAGCGCACCGATGATGCCAAACACCGCACCGCCGAGCAGCACGGCCACCACCGTCACCAACGGCGGTACCTTCACCGCTCGCCCGATGATCCTCGGCACCAGGAGGTAGTCCTCGATGAGCCGGGAGCCGATGAAGAACGCGATTGTGGCCAGGCACACCGGTAGCGAAACGGTGAGTGCCACCGCCGCGACGCCTACACCCGCGATGCTGGAACCGACCACCGGTATCAGGTCGAACAGCGCGACAAAGATCGACAACAGCAAGGGGTACGGCACGTCGAACGCCCACAGCCAAAGGAAGGTGGCGACGGCAGTGATCAGCGAGATGACGACGTTGCCCAGCACGTAGGCGCCGACCTTGCCCAAGATCTCGTCCCCGATGAGGATTGCGCGGGGCCGGCGCGAGCCTGGGAGCAACCGGTAGAAGAGGGAGCGGATCCGCGGCATGTCGGCGAGAAAGAAGACGGTCAGCACCGCGACGACCACCAGGTTGGTGACCGCGTCGACGACGAGCCGGACGGCTCCGACAAGGGCGTCGAGGACAGCCGATCCGTTCACCCAGTCGGTGAGGTGCTGCTGCAGGTGGAATCGATCGTTGATGCGGCCGATGGTCGAGGAATGGTCCTGCGCCTCGCGCAGGTAGTTCGGGGCCTGTGCCACGAGCTGGGCGGCCTGCTCCGCCAGGGGCGGAATGGCAATCGCCAGCATGCCGCCGACGAGAACCAGTCCAGCCAGGGACACCGCCGTGACCGCCGCCCACCGCCGAAGACGGCGCCTGACCAGCCACGCCACCACCGGATCCAGCCCGATGGCCATGAACATCGCCACCCCGATGAGGGTCAGCGCATGCCGCGAGTCGGTCACTGCCAGCACAAGTCCGTAGGTCACAGCCACCCCGGCAGCTGCGGCCATGCCCACGACGAACGGTGAACGCCGGTTGAACATGCTGCCGGGTGCGCCCAGCGGTTGGGCGGCCGTACTGATCTTGGCTGCCTCGGCCTCTGCCGCCTCTAGTGGATCCATCGCACCTTCTCGACTCGCTCCCTGCGCCACCACAGCAGCAGCACTGAGCAGGTGCCGTGGTGGCCCCGTTCACTTGGTCATCCTTGCATCGCACGAACGATTCGGGCAGTAGGACGAGGCGCAACGAAGGAGGAACCCGGGAACGGAAGGGGCACGATCCCCGGCCCTCCTAAGCGCCGTGCCCGCGGGTGCGCTCGGCGAGCTCCGGTACCTCTTCCCACCACAGGCGAGCTGGCGTCGGTTCGGCATCGCCTGCACCCTCGTGAGCGGACGCCTCCTCGACCTCGGCCGCGTCGAGCTCGGCGTCTATCTGAACGGCAGAGCCCTCGTCCTCCTTGCTCATCCGCACGGCCACCGTCGCCAGGAAGGGCAGGCCGATGATGTCGCCACCGATCCAGAGGATGCCCGCGCCGATGTCCTGATCCACGCGCAGATCCGGACCCCAGCTACGGCCGACGCCCAGGTAGTAGCCGGTGGCGATCACCGGACCGAGCCACAGCACAATACCGAGCGCCGCGTCCACCATGACCTCCACCAGGGTGATCCACATGGTCACCAGGTACGAGCCCGGACTGGGTACGGGGTCGACCCGCAGCCGCGACCAGTAGTAGACGAAGCCGGAAAATACCAGCAGAACACCCACCAGCCCGCTGACGAGACTGCTGCGCAGGGTCTGCTCGTAGAGCGGGCTGAAGTACAGCACCAACGGCGGCACCACCAGTACCAGGGTGACGACCGGTGGAAAGGTGAGCACCCTGGCCACCCGGCTGTGCAGCACTGCACCCGCCACCGACCGCGCTCGGCGCGGCAACGTCTCCCGAAGCAAGGTCAGCGGTGCGCCCAGGGCAAGGAACATCGGAGCGAACATCACCAGCAGCAGGTTCTGCAGGGCCCGCGCCCAGAACAAGGTGCCGGAGTACACGCCGAGGACGGACAGGCCCACCAGGGCGATGGTGCCGACCCCGCCCACCAGGAAACACAGCGACCGCGCCCGCGGCCAGGTCTCGCCACGGCGGCGGAGCGCGTGCACACCCGCGAGATAGGCCGCCGCCAGCAGCACAACCACCAGCAGCACCGGAGGGTTGGCCGTCCACGCGCTCAGCACCCGCGTGGGCGTCAGTGGGGGTGGACCGCTGTCACCGAGTGCCCAGGCATTCACGGGTACCAGCATGCACCAGCTCAGCTGGACGCCACGTGAAGGTGTATCCGGGTGGCCATCTCGACCCCGTCCAGGGCCTGCGCGATCTCGGCCTGCACCTGCGTGGCCGCTGCGCCGAGCAACGTCAGGTCCGCCAGTGGATCCACCGTGGCCGTGATGACGATCGTCGGCCGACCTCGATCGACCATCGCCCGCCCGCTGGCTGATCGCACGCAGTCGGCTGCGCCCAGCGACTCACCTGCCGCCAAGGCGACCGCGTCGGTGTTAACCCGGAGAATGCCTTCGGCTCCGCTGCCTGGGAGGCGGATCTCGCCCAGCCGGCGACGCGGCACGTGTGCCGTCAACCACCACAGACCCAGCACCACCAGCACCACGCCACCAGCGCCGGTTACCCACGGCCACCACCACCGCTGCTCGGTGGCGGTGACCAACCAGGCAGCGGTGAGCCTGGGCTGCGCCCAGGAGAGGCTGTCTGTCTGCCACGCGATCGCTCCGAGCCCGAGGGCAAACAGCGCCGTCCCGAGAATCAGGGCCAGAAGACGGTCCAGAGCGACGACCGCCCGGCTCACGCCGCGTCCCCGTGGCGAGTGGTCTTGACCTTCACCTTCACCGAGTATCGCCGCGTCACCGACGCGAGTCGGGCGGCAACCGCCTCCGCCACCTGCACCCGCAGCTCCTGCGCCTCCTTGTCCGTCGCGGTGATGGTGACGACGACGCGGCGCCTCCGTGTCTTGGCCCGCGCCGTTGTGGTGCCGGCAATGCAATCAGCGGTGGCGCGGGCCATTCGGGCAAGACCGGCGGGCCGCATCCA
>JADGOX010000124.1 GCA_017882745.1 Mycobacteriaceae bacterium
GCCTGGCAGCGAACCGAGGCCGACTACCTGGACCGCGGCGTGCCCATCGCCACCGCGTGGGGCAGCGAGTTGACCCCGGCGGAGTACCTGGCGTGGCGTGAGATCACGAAGCACGACGGCGACATCGCGGCGAAACCAGCCAGTCCCCGCTTCCACCCACTACGGGTCTCGGAGGTCCACCCGCTGACACCGGAGGCCGTCTCGATCACCTTCGAGGTGCCCGACGACCTACGGGAGACCTACCAGTTTCTTCCCGGTCAGAGCGTCGTGGTGCGCACCCTTCTCGACGGGCAGGACCTGCGGCGCAACTATTCGATCTGCACCGCGGCCAGCTCGGGAGTGCTCCGGATCGCAGTTAAACGTGTCGACGGTGGACGGTTCTCCCACCACGCCAACACCGCCCTGCAGGCCGGCGACACGCTGGGAGTCATGCCACCGGCCGGAGAATTCACGCTCACCAACCGGTCGACCCAGCCTCGTCACCTCGCTGCGGTCGCGGCCGGCAGCGGCATCACACCGGTGATCTCCATCCTGGCAAGCGCTTTGACCGCCGAACCCGAGGCCCGGGCCACCTTGATATACGCGAACCGCAGCACAGAGTCAACGATGTTCGGCTCCGAGATCGCGGTTCTCGCCCACCAATTCGAGGGCCGCTTGAAGGTGCTGCACTTTCACTCCCGCGGGGGCACGGGCGCCGACCCCGCACCCGGCGCGCTCGAGCCAGGGCACGAGAGCGTCTTCAACGAACGGCTCACCCCGGCCAGGTTGGCCGAGCTGCTGGACACCTGCACAAATAGCGGGCGAAGCCTGGCGAGCGTCGACGAGTGGTACCTGTGCGGGCCGGAAGACCTCACTGTCGAGGCGGCGAATGTCCTTGCCGAGCACCATGTGCCGCCACAGCACATCCGTCGCGAATTGTTCGTCTCCACCAAGCGAACCGAATTCGCGCACGACTCGGCCGTCGTGCCCGCGAAACTGTCGGTGACTCTCGGCGGGAAGATGACCGAACTGACCACGCAGGGCGACGAATCGCTTCTGGAGGCCGCGCTCCGGACCGGGCTCGACGCTCCCTACTCCTGCACAGGCGGCGCTTGCGCAACGTGCAAGGCCAGCTTGCTGCGGGGCGCCGTCCACATGGAGCAGAACTACACACTCTCCGACGACGACCTCGCACGCGGCTGGATACTCACCTGCCAATCACGCCCCACGAGCGATTCCATCCACATCGACTACGACCGGTGACCCGCCGCGGCAGCATGCGTTTGCACCGCGGCGAACATAGGTGACACTATCTGCACATGCACGTAGATAGTCAGTTACGCAGGGAGCAGCCTGCCCAGGAGCACGTCGAGTTGGCTGTCGAGACGCTCCGGATGATCGCGGACGGCACGCGGGTGCAAATGCTGTGGGCGCTGCTGGATGGTGAGCTCGCGGTCAACGAGCTCGCCCAGGCGGTGGGCAAGTCACCATCGGGGGTGTCGCAGCACTTGGCCAAGCTGCGACTCGCGAGGTTGGTGAGTACCCGCAGACAGGGCACCCAGGTGTTCTACCGACTCGACAACTCTCACGTTCGCCAGCTCATCGAGGATGTCATCTACAACGCCGAGCACGCAGGAACTGAGGTGCCACAGCACCACCGTGCGGACGTGGGCGTCACCGCCCTGGCTGCCTCGAACGGTGCGGCCCAAGGGGGTGGCGGTGGACGCTGACCGGCGACACCCGCCTGCAACACAAACACCCGACGACCACGACCACGACCAGCACCCTCACCCGGGTGGGCTGGCCGGGTTCGTGCAGTCCCTCTTCCGGCCGCACAGCCACGAGGCCGCAGACTCCGTCGACGCAGCCCTCGAGTCCAGCGCGGACGGCATCCGGGCGGTGAAGATCAGCCTGGTCGCCCTCGGGACCACCGCCGTGCTGCAGCTGCTGCTGGTGCTCTACACCGGGTCTGTCGCCCTGCTGGCCGACACGATCCACAACTTCTCAGACGCCCTCACCGCGGTGCCCTTGTGGATCGCCTTCGTGCTGGGACGTCGCGCCGCCTCCCGGCGCTACACCTACGGGTACGGCCGGGCCGAGGACCTCGCTGGGGTGTTCATCATTCTCATGATCGCCCTGTCCTCGGCGCTCGCCGGTTACGAGTCCATCCGGCGGCTGCTCGAACCCCAGCCGATCAGCAACGCGGGTGTGGTCATCGTCGCCGGACTCGTCGGCTTCGCCGGCAACGAGCTCGTCGCCCTTTACCGCATCCGCGTCGGACGCCGAATCGGGTCCGCCGCCCTGGTCGCCGACGGGCTTCACGCCCGCACCGATGGATTCACCTCCCTGGCCGTCGTCCTCGGCGCCCTCGGGGTACTCGTCGGCTTCCCCCTCGCCGACCCCATCGTGGGACTCCTGATCACTGTGGCGATCCTGTTCGTCCTCCGCGGTGCGGTCGTCGACATCGGCCGCCGACTCATGGATGCCGTCGACCCCGCCCTCGTCGACGGCGCAGAAGCCAGCCTGCGCTCAGTGCCCGGCGTGCAAGACGTCGAACAGCTACGCCTGCGGTGGGTCGGACATCGGATGCGCGCCGAAGCCGCCGTGCTCGTCGACCCCACCATCACCGTCGTCGACGGGCACGAGATCGCCGTCCAAGCCCACCACCAACTCCTTCACGACGTCCCCCGACTCATCGATGCCACCGTGCACATCAGCCCCACCGGGCCGCGCGGCGAAGAGCAGCACCAGAAACTCGCCCACCACCAGTAGGCCCGTCCGGACCGAAGGGCGCTGACCACACCAAACCCACCCTGCGGGCATGACCGCTGGATCTGCGGGGGCGTCAGGCCACGTAGGACACGACGGTCATCATCCCCAGCGCACCGTGATAGGCGTTGTGGCAGTGCGCCATCCACTGCCCCGGGTTGTCGGCGGTGAGGTCGACGGACAGCGTTTGCATGGGCAGCACGTTCACCGTGTCCTTGCGGATGCCGGGACCAGCTGAGGTAGCGACAGCGAAGGTGTGGCCGTGCAGGTGCATCGGATGAAACATCATGGTCTGGTTGTGCATGGTCAGCCTGACCCGTTCACCGGCCTTGATCTCGAGGGGCTTGTGGTCACCGAAGGCCGCGCCGTTGATGAGCCAGCGGCGGCCACCGTCGGCCATCCCGAGCGCGAGGTCGATTTCGCGGTCGGGATGCAGGGGTTCCAACGCCGCCGCGGCGGTCGGGGTGAGGTCGCCGTAGCTGAGCAGCTTGCCGTCGAGCTCGCCCGGCCGCGCACCGGGGGCTGGTGGCGACCCGGACGCAGTCCGCAGCACCGCCATCGCGGACGGCCCTTTCTTCCCTTCGGGTACGGCGACGATCGGGAAAGCACCGTCGCCCACGGTGACCACCACGTCGTAGCGCTCTCCCATACCCAGGACGAGCGTGTCGACCTCCACCGGCCGGACCCCGTAGCCGTCGGTGTGCGTCACCGTCATCCGGTGGCCACCGACCGCAAACCGGTACGCGGTGTCGCTGCCTGCGTTGATCAGCCGAAACCGGATCCGGCGCCCGGGCGTGGAATTGATCGTCACGGGTGCCTGCGGCAGCCGGCCGTTGATGAGGTGCGCCGGGTAGACCACGTCTCCGGCGTCCGAGCCCAGCGGCTGACCCGGTGACGTCATACCGCCCATCCCGCCCATGCCACCCATGCCTGCACCGCCCATGCCGTCACGACCCAGGCGAGTGAGGATGTCTTGAGGTGAGTCGCCCCACCCGTCGGTCCAGTCGTCCAGAATCAGGACGACCTCGTCGTCGTAGCCGCCCGGCTCGTTCGGGTCCTCCACGATGAGCGCTGCGTGCATCCCGGTGTCGAGCTGGACCCCGACGTGCGGATGAAACCAGTAGGTGCCGGGGTCGGGCACGACGAAGGAGTAGTCGAAGCTCCCGCCTGGTGGCACCGACGTCATGGTGAGGTCCGGGACGCCGTCCATGTCGTTGCGCAGGGCGACACCGTGCCAGTGCACCGTGGTCGGATCGGTCAGCTTGTTGAGCAGCCTCACCTGAAGCTGGTCCCCCGCCGTCAACCGGATCTCCGGCCCGGGCACGGTGCCGTCGAACGCCCAGGTGGACACCGTCCGACCCCCGAGGTCCACCGTCGCCGGTGCGGCGGTCAGCTCCCGGTGGACGATGGTGCCAGTGCCATGTCGGGCCGCCTCGGCCTTCGCCACCGCGGCGGACCCTGGCCCCACCGGCGAGGAATCCTCCCAAAGACGAACCCCGGCGTAGCTGCCGCCGAGGACGACAGCTCCCGCCGCACCGATCTGAAGGAGACGCCGCCGACTCAACGGCACACCGGATGCCGGGGATGGTGGGGTGATGGACACGATCAGCCTCCAGAGAGGGTTGGGGGACGAACTGGGCGCGGTCGGTGGGTCAGTCGTCCTGTTCGGTGGCACGTCGTGTGAGCTCGATGAGCTGATGCATGCAGTGCTGGCGCAGTGGTTCGGGGAAGTCCTCGGCGAGCCGGTAGTACACGACCCGGCCCTGCTTGCGACCGATGACGAGCCCGGCGGTGCGAAGCAGCCGCAGACCGTAGGTGGCCTGGTCCTCCGACGCCCCCAGCGCGAGTGCAAGGTCCCCCACACAGAGTTCTTCGCTGACGTCGAGGGCGTAGAGGAGCCGCAGCCGTACCGCGTCGGCCATGATCGACAACAGGCCCGACAGGCGGGTCGCGTCCTCCGCCGAGGGCAGCCGGTCACGGGCGTGCGCGACCCGTTCCGGGTCGAGTGCCTTCTCGGCCGTGCGCACAGGCTGCTCCACGATCCGCGCGGCCGGCTCCTTGCCGTTCATCGGGCCTCCGACGCGC
>JADGOX010000125.1 GCA_017882745.1 Mycobacteriaceae bacterium
AACCGCGTCGAGAGAGAGCGCCATGAAGCTCGCCCTACCGCACTGCGGGCTCAGCCGCCGCCTTCGTTCGACCCTCACGATCGCGTTGGCCGCAGTGCTGATGATCGGAGCAGCCGGAGCAGCCGGCGCGACGATCACAGGCATCGACGGTGCGTCTTACCAGCACCCGAACGGAGCGAGCGTCGACTGGAACCAGGTCCACAACTCCGGCCAGTCCTTCGCCTTCATCAAGGCAACCGAGGGCAACTCCGGTGGCTACGTCAACCCGTACTTTGCTTCTGACGCCAACGGCGTGAAGGCCGCCGGGATGTATCTCGGCACCTATCACTACGCACGGCCCGAGGTGAACGTATGGGGAGACCGCTATGCCTCCGCCGAGAACCAGGCGCGGTTCTACATCGGCACAATCAGCGGCTACGCCAACGCCGGGAACCTTCCACCCGCCCTGGACTACGAGGACACCGGCACGGGACTGGGCGCGGGCGACCTCGTCAACTGGGCGCAGCGTTGGCTGGACACCGTGCAGCAACTCACCGGGCGCACTCCCATCGTCTACGCCGCCAACTGGTACTGGTCGCAGTACCTCGGCAGCACGACGCAGTTCGCGAGGTACCCGCTGTGGATTGCCAACTACACGACCGCCGCCGCCCCCGCCATGTTCGGCGGTTGGACCTCATGGGCCTTCTGGCAGTACACAAGCTCGGGGATCATTCCCGGCATCCAGGCCAGGGTGGACCTGAACCGCTTCTACTCCGACGCGGGCGCACTGGCGCGGCTGGCCGGGGGCGCTGGGCCGACAATCGTCGATCCCAATTCGGCTGACCTGCAGGTGACGGTCGCCGCACCCATCAACGTGGCACCAGGCCAAGGCTTCGCGGCGACCGTGACAGTCACCAACCATGGTCCGGCCTCCGCCGCCTCGACGACGGCCAGTCTGTTGCCCCTGGGTGCCTTCCAGATCACGAACAGGGGCGGCGGGACAGCGGTCGGTGCCGGCACCGACTTCACCACCCCGCTGCTTGCTGCTGGTCAGAGCAGGACCTACACCGTTTCGATGACAGCGAACGGCCCACTTGGCGCGCTCATCGCGTTCGCGTTTCCCCGGTCGCCTGACCCCGACGTGTTCAACAACTTCGGGCTGGCCCCGGTACTCGCCTTCTGAGCCGGGTACGCGTCTGGCGTCCGCACGCGGTGTACGCATGAACGCGCCGAAGTCACTGTCGAACCCTATTCTGGGAAAATGACTGCCGGCGAGCACCGCAGCAAGCCAGGTAATGGCGCGACCGGACCGTCGAAGGACGTCACGCCTCTGCCGGACCTGGTGCACGGGCAAGCCCGGGCCGGGCCGGTGCGGGAGCACCGACCCGTCTACGTTGATCTGCTGCCGCCCTGCAATGCTGGCTGCCCTGCCGGGGAGAACATCCAGGCTTGGCTTGCGCACGCTACCGCGGGCCGGCACGAACAAGCCTGGCGCCAACTGGTTGCGGACAATCCCTTCGCTGCAATCCACGGACGGGTCTGCTATCACCCGTGCGAAACCGTCTGCAATCGCGCCAATCTCGACAGCGCCGTGTCTATCCATTCGGTGGAGCGGTTCCTCGGCGACCTTGCGCGGGAGCGAGGCTGGACGTTCGATCCGCCGCCCACCCGCAGTGGCAAGCGGGTGCTCGTCATCGGCGCCGGGCCGAGCGGACTTTCCGCTGCCTATCATCTGGCTCGCCTCGGCCATGAAGTCGAGATCCGCGACGCGGGCGCCGAGCCCGGCGGGATGATGCGTTACGGCATCCCGAACTACCGACTCCCGCGCGACGTGCTCACGGTCGAACTGAACCGGATCGCGGCATTGGGTGTGCAGTTGACCTGCGAGCACCGGGTCGAAGACCTCGCCGCGGAGCGGGCGGAAGGCGACTTCGACGCTGTCTTCGTTGCCGTGGGGGCCCACCTGGCCAAACGTGTCGACATCCCGGCTCGCGACGCCGGCCCGATGCTGGACGCGGTGTCGTTTCTGCGCAGCGTCGCCTCCGGCGAGAAGCCCGCGATCGGGCGTCACGTTGCGGTCTACGGCGGCGGCGACACCGCGATGGACGCCGCCCGCGTCGCCCGCCGCCTCGGCGCCGAGGACGCGGTCATCGTCTACCGCCGCACCCGTGAGCAGATGCCGGCCCATGAGGAGGAAGCCCAGGACGCCGAACGCGAGGGCGTGCGGATCAACTGGTTGCGGACAATCACCGCCTTCGACGGCCCTGAAGTGCACGTCGAGGTCATGGAACTCGACGAGGCCGGATACCCCCGGCCGACCGGGCGTTTCGAGACGCTGGCCGCGGACACCGTGATCATGGCGCTGGGTCAAGAGACCGAGTCGGCGTTCATGCGGACCCTGCCTGGAGTTGTGTTCGAACGCGACGGCAGCGTGCGCGTGTCGGAATCGATGATGACGGGTTGCCCGGGTGTGTTCGCGGGCGGAGACATGGTGCCCAGCGAGCGCACCGTGACAGTCGGCGTCGGGCACGGCAAGAAGGCGGCGCACCACATCGATACCTGGCTGCGTGGCGGCGCGGGCGAGGTCCGGGCGAAGCATCCCGTGGCGACATTCGACTTGTTGAACTTGTGGTTCTTCGGCGACGCCGCGCAACGTCAGCAGCCCGAACTCGACCCCGTCCAACGGATCGCAGGATTCGAGGAGGTGGTCGGGGGTCTGTCGGTCGAGGCAGCGACCTACGAAGCGGGCCGGTGCCTGTCGTGCGGCAACTGCTTCGAGTGCGACGGCTGCCTCGGCGCATGCCCGGAGGACGCGGTGATCAAGCTGGGGGTCGGGCACCGCTACGAGTTCGACTACAACAGCTGCACCGGCTGCGCTGCGTGCGTCGAGCAGTGCCCCGTCCACGCCATCGAGATGTTTCCGGAGCCGAAATGACGCGTGCAACGGTGGACGGCAACGAGGCTGCCGTTTCGGTCGCCTACCGACTCAACGAAGTGTGTTGCATCTACCCGATCACACCGTCATCACCGATGGCCGAGTTGGCCGACGAATGGTCCAGCACTCAGCGGACCAATGTGTGGGGCACCGTGCCGACAGTGGTCGAGATGCAAAGCGAGGGCGGAGCGGCGGGCGCACTGCACGGCGCCCTGCAGAGCGGCGCGTTGACCACAACCTTCACCTCGTCGCAGGGTCTGCTGTTGATGATCCCGAACATGTACAAGATCGCCGGCGAACTCACGGCGGCGGTGATTCACGTGGCTGCCCGCTCGCTCGCAGCGCAGGGATTGTCGATCTTCGGTGACCATTCCGACGTGATGGCGGTGCGGCAGACGGGATTCGCGCTCCTCGCGTCTGCATCGGTTCAGGAGGCACACGACCTGGCACTGATCGCCCAGTCGGCCACGCTTGCGACGCGGGTGCCATTCGTGCACTTCTTCGACGGTTTCCGGACGTCGCACGAACTGAACACGATCGAAATGCTCTCCGACGACGACCTGCGGGCGCTGGTGTCCGCGGAGTCGGTCCGTGCGCATCGCGGACGCGCGCTGTCCCCGGAGCGCCCGTTCATCCGTGGCACCGCGCAGAATCCGGACGTCTACTTCCAGGCGCGCGAGACGGTGAACCCGTTCTACGCACGCGTTCCGCAGGTCGTCGAGGACCTCATGGACCGACTTGGCGAGCGCACCGGCAGGAAGATGAGCATCGTCGACTACATCGGGCATCCGGAGGCGGAGCGCGTGCTGGTGGTGATGGGCTCGGGCGGGCAGACCGTGGCGGAAACCGTGGCTGCTCTCACCGAGCGTGGCGAGCGGGTCGGCGTCGTACAGGTGCGGCTGTACCGGCCATTTCCCACGCAGGCGTTACTCGAGGCGCTGCCGGCGACAGTGCGCACGATCGGAGTGCTGGACCGCACCAAAGAGCCCGGATCGATCGGCGAGCCGCTCTATCTCGACGTCGTCGCTGCCCTCGCCGAGGCACATACCGACGGTGAGCGGCCCATCATGCCGCGCGTC
The DNA here is from genome assembly GCA_017882745.1 of Mycobacteriaceae bacterium. Classification (GTDB taxonomy): domain Bacteria; phylum Actinomycetota; class Actinomycetes; order Mycobacteriales; family Mycobacteriaceae; genus X156. Next base: position 3,994 of record JADGOX010000125.1, read on the forward strand.
TCCGGTGGACGCTACGGCCTCTCATCGAAGGAATTCACCCCCGCGATGGTCGCCGGCGTGTTCGACGAACTCGCCCACGAGCGGCCGCGGCGCCGCTTCACCATCGGTATCGACGACGACGTGTCCGGCACAAGTGTGGCCTACGACCCATCCCTCGACATCGAGTCGCCCGACACGGTCCGGGCGGTCTTCTTCGGCCTGGGTTCGGACGGAACGGTCAGTGCGAACAAGAACACCATCAAGATCCTCGGATCGGAGAAGGGCCAGCACGCCCAGGGATACTTCGTCTACGACTCGAAGAAATCGGGTTCGCAGACCGTCTCCCATCTGCGCTTCGGCCCGCGCCCGATCAGGGCGCCCTACCTGGTGGCACAGGCCAGCTTCATCGGCTGCCATCAGTTCCGGTTCCTCGAACAGGTCGACGTGCTCGGCCGAGCCGCACCGGGCGCGACCCTGCTGCTGAACTGTCGGTATGCGGCGGACAAGGTCTGGGACGCACTGCCCCGCAAGGTCCAGGAGCAGATCCTGGCCAAACGCATCACACTGTTCGCCGTCGACGCCGGCCGGATCGCCCGCGAGGTCGGGCTCGCCGGGCGGATCAACATCGTCCTGCAGACGTGTTTCTTCGCGATCTCGGATGTGCTGCCGCGTGAGCAGGCGATCGCCCGGATCAAGGAGTCTGTCGCGAAAACGTACGGCAACCGCGGTGCCGACGTGCTGCAGCGCGAACTGGCGGCGGTGGACCGCGCACTGGAAGGGTTGCACCGGATCGAGGTGCCCGATCTGGTCACCTCCACGCACGTGCCGGCGCCGATCGTGCCCGAGAACGCGCCCGAGTTCGTCCGCACCGTCACCGCAGAGATGATCGCCGGCCGCGGCGATCAGTTGCCGGTCAGCGCGCTTCCGGTGGACGGCACCTACCCGAGCGGCACGACTGCGTACGAGAAGCGCAACATCTCCGAACTCGTCGCCGTCTGGGACTCCGAGAGCTGCATCCAGTGCGGCAACTGCAGTTTCGTCTGCCCGCACAGCGTGATCCGCTCCAAGTACTACGACCAGTCCCAGCTGGACGGCGCGCCGGACCGCTTCGATTCGGCACCTCTGGCCGCCGTGGGCCTCCCGGACACCCGCTACACCCTGCAGGTGTACGTCGAGGATTGCACTGGGTGTGGTCTGTGCGTGGAGGCCTGCCCGGTCGTGACACCCGGCAGCCCGATCACCAAAGCGATCAATCTCAGTCCGCGCGAACCGCTCGTGGCCGCTGAGCGAGAAAACATCTCCTTCTTCGAGACTCTGCCGACCAACGACAGGTCCAGGGTGGACTTCGGCACCGTGCGCGGCACCCAGTTCCTGGAGCCGCTGTTCGAGTTCTCCGGCGCCTGCGCGGGCTGCGGTGAGACGCCCTACCTCAAGCTCCTCTCGCAACTGTTCGGCGACCGACTGATGATCGCCAATGCGACGGGCTGCTCGTCGATCTACGGCGGCAACCTGCCGACCACGCCCTGGACCACCAACGCAGATGGGCGTGGCCCCGCCTGGTCCAACTCCCTTTTCGAGGACAACGCGGAATTCGGGCTCGGCTTCCGACTGGCCGCCGACGGGCACAGCCAGCTGGCCCGACGACGCCTTGCCGAGCTGCGCGAGGTGGTGGGCGCCGAACTCGTCGACGCGATTCTGGCGTCGCCGCAACTGCGCGAGTCGGAGTTGCACGCCCAGCGTGAGCGGGTCGCCGAGCTCAGGGGCCGCCTCGACAGGCTCGATCCCGCCCTGGCCGACGACCTGATCAGCGTCGTGGACCACCTGGTCCGGCGCAGCGTGTGGATCGTCGGCGGAGACGGCTGGGCCTACGACATCGGATCCGGTGGGCTCGACCACGTCCTGGCCAGCGGGCGCAACGTCAACGTGCTGGTGCTCGACACCGAGGTCTACTCCAACACCGGCGGACAGATGTCCAAGGCGACACCGCTCGGCGCGGTCGCAAAGTTCGCCGCCGCAGGCAAGACGGTGCCGAAGAAAGACCTCGCCCTGCAGGCGATCGCGTACGGAAACGTCTACGTCGCCCGGGTAGCCATGGGCGCCGACCCTCAGCAGACCCTGCAGGCCTTCCGGGAGGCAGAGGCCTACGACGGACCGTCGCTCATCATCGCCTACAGCCACTGCATCGCGCACGGCATAGAGATGCGAAACGGACTCGACCAGCAGTACCGAGCCGTGGCCAGCGGGCACTGGCCACTGGTTCGCTACGACCCGATGGTGCGTGCCAACGGCGACAACCCGTTCCTGCTCGACTCGCCCCGACCGAGGCTCCCGCTCGCCGACTACGCCTACCGAGAGCTGCGTTACCGCGCCCTCGCCAACGCCGATCCGGTCGAAGCCGAACGGCTGCTCGGGATGGCAGAGCAGGTGATCGCTCAGCGCTGGAAGCAGTACGAGGAGATGGCTTCCCGTGGTCCGCAACGCTTCCCGACCGACCACCGCAAGGATCGCTGATGGAGCTTACGACGCGCTACCTGGGCCTGACGTTAGGCAATCCGCTGGTCGCGTCGGCGTCCCCGCTCTCCCGGACCGTCGACGGCGTCCGCCGACTCGCCGATGCGGGCGTCGGCGCGGTGGTGCTCTATTCGTTGTTCGAGGAACAACTGCGCCGCGAAGCGGAGGAGAACGCGCGGCTGGCCCAGGTGGGCGCCGAGAGCTTCCCCGAGTCCTTGTCCTACTTTCCCGCCGGAGCCGACACGGACCACGGTCCCCGCCGGTACCTGAGCCTGCTCGAACGCGCGGCCGGCGCGATCGAGGTCCCGGTGATCGGCAGCCTCAACGGCATCACCCCGGGCAGCTGGGCCGGCTACGCCCGGTCGATGCAGGACGCCGGTGCAGCCGCGATCGAGCTGAACATCTACTACCTGCCCGGCGATCCGCACATCGACGGCCGTGACGTCGAGCAACGCCACATCGACGTCCTGTCCCGGGTCAAGGACTCTGTGACCGTGCCGGTGGCGGTCAAGCTGAGCCCCCACTTCAGTTCGATGGGCGAGATGGCGCTGCGCCTGGACGAGGCCGGTGCGGACGGGCTTGTGCTTTTCAACCGATTCCTGCAACCCGACATCGACCCCGAGACCCTCACCGCGGTGCCCGCCATCACCCTGTCCACCGCCGCGGAGTCCCGGCTGCCGCAGACGTGGATCGCCTTGCTGCGTGGACGGGTGCGCGCTTCGCTCGCCGCGACCACCGGTGTCGAGAGCCCCGTCGACCTGATCAAGTACCTCCTGGCCGGAGCCGACGTCGTCATGACCGCGTCAGCGCTGCTGCGGCACGGCCCAGAACATGCGGGCGTACTGCTCGACGGACTGTGTGAATGGATGGGGCGGAAGGGATACGCAACAGTCGACGAACTGCGTGGGCTGCTCGCTGTGCCGGCTGGCGCGGACGAGACAGCGACCGAGCGCGGGGACTATGTCAGTGCACTGAGGGAGGCCAACAACAGCGCCTACGGTCCCTGGTGACGCCACTCCCTTGCCGACCGCCGGGGTGGCGACCGGGTCACCATCGGAACCGCGCCCGCGAACGACGCATTTCTCGCCGTCGCCCTGAACTGACCCAAGGCTTGGCCGAGGCGATACAGATCGTGGCTCGTCGACACAAACGTCATGGGGCAGTGCGGTAGCCGCACTGCCCCATGACGGTCAGATCAGCTCAGTCGAGCTTCAGGCTGATGGTGTTTCCGGGCGCGGAGAGCAGACCCGATACCACCGGCTCGACTCCGTCACAGCCGGTGAACGGTGGAATCGTATACGTGCCTGTGAGCTCTGACCCGAGTCTGGCGTCACCGCTCGACGTGGCCGTAAACGTCACCGGCATCGACGCACACTTCGTTCCGAAGAAGCCCTGGAGCGAAATTCCGAATACCGAGAAATCGTCGAGGTGAACGTTTGCCGTGAACGTCGCCGTGCTACCCCCCGCCGCGAAGGTACCGGTCAGCGGGATCGTGCGGCCGAGGGTCGGGTCGACTGGAGTAAGAGAGATCGTCGCCCGCAAGGGAATCAACCCGAAGAGCAGGGAGTAGTCCGCGTTCGCCGGCGACAGCGCCAGGTCAGCACCGGTGACGTTGACGCCGCCCGTTGCCGGGGTGGTGGCACGCACGGTGAGGTGTCCGGAGGTGAACTGGGCGGTAGCATTCGGCACCTGCAGGTGGGTTGACCCGCTGACGGGCGTAGCGCTCGTGTCCAGGATCTTGCCGTTAGCGTCCAGCGCCTGCACCCGCACCACCGGAGCAGCGGAGTTCGACAGCCTCAACTGGGTTTCGAATCCGGTTCTTGGCTGCGGACCACCGTCCGGGACCAGATCATCCGCAGTGGACCCGGTGAGCACCTGCCAGGAGCTGACTTGGGTGGCGCCGTTCCAGCTTGCATAGGCGGAGCCGTCCTTGACCACCACGGTAGGAGGCTCGGAGGGCGTGCCCTGCCAGGGGAAGGTGAACGCGCGGTAAGAGGCCCCGGTTAGCCCCACTTCCAGCTGGGGGGTGTTGTCCGGTGCATACAACGTGGCCGCCGGCACCTGCCCGAACCCGAGGAACCTGCTCCCACCGGGAAGGGCTTGCATATTACCCGCGAAGCCAGCGGCGACGTTCGGATCGTGCCGGTAGACGCTGGTGATGACCGCGGTGCCCTTTGTCGTGCCCGTGGGCGGGACCAAATTCATCTGCAGGCCCCTGCTGTTTCCGTCTCCGTTCTTCCCGCACAGTTGGGGAATCAGAATCGCCGACGCGTTGTCGAACACGGTATAGCTGCCGTCGGGCAGCTCGCGGGCGTCGTGCTGCCAGCAGAAGGGGTACGCCTCGGTGGGGTCGACGCCCGGCCCGGTGCTGATCGGGTTGAAGCTGGTGTGATTGCCGCCCAGCGTCCAGATCAGGTCACCGATATTGCCGTTGAACCCGGTCTTGTTGATCTTGTAGGTGGCCCAGGTGTGCCGAGCCGACAGCAGCAGGTTCCCGTCGGCGGTCTGCTGCAGCGAGTTGCCGTGGATCCAGTCCCACGGCGCCCCCAGGAGCCGGGGGAAGTGCGAGTCCGCGGGGCTGATGTGGTCCAGGGCGTGCCACTCGAACACCTTGTTCCCGGAGTCGATCTCGACTTCCTGGATCACGTAGTCAATGATCGGACCATCGGGGCTGTTCACCGAGACGTAGCTGCCGATGAGGGCGGTGCCCTGCGGAGTCAGCTGCATCTCGTGCAGATCAGCCTCGTACCCGTTGGCGGCCCTTACCGTGTGCACACGGTTGTAGTGCGTGTCCAGCAGCGGATATTCGCCCTGGCCACTGCCGGGCACGGCCGAGGGCACACCGTCGTAGTAGGCGAGCAGGTCCTGACCGTGGAGATTCACTACCTGGAAGTTGCCGAACAGGGGCGACGGACCAGTGTTGCCGTACCAGACCAGCTGCCCACTACGGTCGTAGATCGTCGGGCCCCCAGTCGCGGTGAAAATCTTGTCGGCCGTCGCATTTACAGGGTCGCTCGGCGCCGTCGCGTCGGGCCCTGTGGTGCAAGCCCCAGGCACCGCACCTAGGTCGGGCCGGCTGACGTACTGCTGGGTCGTCGCGGTGCAGGAGAGCGCCGTAGCCGCTTGGGCTTGTGGCTTGACGGTGCCGGTGCCCCCGTCGGCCAGCGTGTTCGGGTCGATCGGTGGTCCAGGCGTAGCCACCGTGAAGGTGTACGAATCCCCGGAGGCGTTCTGCACTGACACACCCGGGACGCGCACCGTCACCTTCTCTCCGGGCTTGAAGTCACCAGCCGGGTTGAAGGTGACACCCTGTTTGGTGCCCAGCGCCGAAAGCGTGCCGGGGTGTACACCGGAGGCCGCTCCGGTCACCGTCAGGCCGGCGACCTGACTGGCCTCCACCCCCTGCAAAGTGATGTCGTCCCCAGCCGCGGCGTACCCATCACCCGGCGCAGGAAACGCGACCGCAGACGGCGCCGCCGCCGCCGACGCCGACGCCAGTGCGGGTAGCAGTCCGACGGCCAGTACCGACGCCGCGGACAGGGCTATTCCCAACCGTAAGCGGCCCATGAAGAACCTCCACCCCGACCACGGCCCAGTACCTGTCCATGTCGCCCGCAAGCGCGCGAGTCACATAAAACATAGACCACACCAGCCACTACGGGAACCCTTGCAATGGCATCACCAGCTGGGGTGTGTGGCGTCTCAGGCCTGCGTGTTTACGGGCAACTCCGCGACACGACGTCTTCTCGATCATTGAGTCGATCGAGCGGTTCAGCAATCGGTGACCCGTGCCTGTCGATGCAGCTCGTTACGCGCCTGCGGCGCGCGAAGCGTGACCACGCAGGCCCCTGTGACCACTTCGCGGGATTCCGACCCCCGCGAGGTCGCCCGTACGGACAAGCCCACAGGCCAGGAGTGGGGCAGGTCGGACTTGAACCGACGGCTGGCGGATTATGAGTCCGCTGCTCTAACCAACTGAGCTACTGCCCCGTGCGGCGGATTCCCGCTGGTGAACCTGAAGAAATGCTCCCCCGACTGGACT
>JADGOX010000126.1 GCA_017882745.1 Mycobacteriaceae bacterium
GTTGCGGTAGTACTGGCCGAAAATCGGGCGGATATGGTCCAGCACCCCCGGTTCCGCTCGTTCAGGCGTGGTCGGGGCAGAGCAGCTTCGGATTCGTTCGCCACCCCGCATCGGTGGGCCACCGCTGGACGGGCTGGGACAGGCCGTCGTTGCTGTCGGCGAGTTCTCCGGCGAGGATGGGGCCGTCTCCGCAGACGGCGCAGGCGATGTCGACGGACGGATCTCCGGGTTGGCAACTGCGGCAATGGTTTCGAGCGACTATTTCGTCGGGGACGTCGGGGTCTCGATAAAGCCAGGTGACTGCCAGGTCGGCGCGTTGGTGGGCGGCCTCGCCGCGGGTGGTGGGCTCGTGCCCGCAACCCGGGCAGGCGCGCGGCGTCTGTCGAGGCGGCGCGGAGTGTTCGAGTTCGTCCGTGCCGGCGTCGGGTGTTCGGCGGCGGCCTTGTTCAGGTGCAGGACCGAGCGGCCCAACCGATCCAGGCGAGTGATCGCGAGCTGGTCGCCGTCGCGCAGCAGCTTGAGTACCAGGTCCAGCTGGGGCCGGGACAGCGCGTCGGTCTGGTGGTCGGGGTTCTGGTCGACGCGAGTTGTCGACGTTTCCCGCCGGGTAAGCCGGTCGTGTCTGCTCGGGGTGGGTGGGCTCGCACAGGAGCCGGGCGTGCACGACCAGGCCGGCGTCTCGCAGGAGCTCGGTCATGCCGAGGACCGTACTGCTCGCATCTGACTCACCACGGGCTAGTCCGTTGACCCATCGGCCATCGGACGTGCGGTCGTTCCCTCGTCTGGCTCTGTCAACACGAACTGCCCCCACCCGGACACAGAAGTCCGGCCTCAACGTCAATGACAACCGGGGTCCACGTTCACGCTCTTACAGGGCGGTGTGACGCAGCGAATTTCGACAGGTCACAGCCTATTTCTGGCGGGAGGGGAGCATCCGGGCGGCCAGTGCGGCGCCGAGCAGAAAGGCCGCGCAGCCGCAGGCCACTGCCAGGTTGATGGAGCCGCCTTTGAGAGAGACGATGGACCCGAGCGCGGCGACTCCGAGGGCTCCGCCGATCTGTCGTGAGGTGTTGAATGCCGCCGCGGCGAAGCCGGTCTGGTCGGCGGGCACCGTGTCGATGGTGACCGTGGTGGCGGCGGGCATGCAGAAGGCGGTGCCGAACCCGATGAGTACGAGTGGCAGGACAAGCTGCCAATAGGGCATTCCCACCCGCGCCAGGCTCAACCCCGCCAGGCCCAGGGCGCCGACGGCGAGCCCACTGATCACCACGGGACGTGCACCGTGGCGGGCCATGACTCGGCCGCCCATGGTCGAGGCGAGCACGCCCATGGCCGTTTCGGGCAGCAGTGCGAGTCCCGCGGTCAGCGGGGAGAACCCGAGTTGACGTTGCAGGAACAGGCTCATGACGAACAGTTGCCCGTAGAACCCGAAGTTGAGCGCGAACCCGACGATGTTGCCCGCCGCGAACTGTGGCTTGGCCAGCACCGCGCGGGGTAGCAGCGGCTCTCGCGCCCGCACCTGTGTGGTCAGCACGGCCAGAGCGCCGACCACGAACACCACCGCGGAGACCCCTACCACCAGGCGGTCGGCATGCTCGCTTCCCGCCTGTATGGCCACCGAACTCAACCCGCCGACGACGGCCACGATGGCAACCTGGGTGCCGACGTGCAGACGCCGCGGTGCGCCGGGCACCGGTGGCACCGTGCGGACCACGAGCACGAGTGCCGCCGCGCAAATTGGCACGTTGATCGCCAAACACAGCCGGCCAGCCCAGTGTGCCCGACAGCAACCCGCCGACGACCGGCCCGAAGCTCGCCGCCGTAGCCCCCACAGCACCCCAGACCCCGATCGCCTTGGCCCGCGCTGCATCGTCGGAATAGGCGGCCCGGATCAGAGCAAGTGAGCTGGGAATCAGCAGGGCGCCGCCCAAGCCCTGGACCATGCGCACCGTGACGAGCACGCCCAGGCTGGGTGCCATTGCGCAACCCAAGGAGGCGACGCCGAACAGCAGCAGCCCGGCTTGGAAAGCGCGGCGAGCCCCGATCCGGTCGCTGATGGTGCCGGAGAGCAGTAGTACCGAGGCGAGCACGACGGTGTACCCGTCGACGACCCACTGCAGTCCGGTGACCGAAGTGTGCAGGCCGTCGGCGATGCGGTCGAGCGCGATGGTGACAACAGTTGTGTCCAGAATGACCACGAAGAACCCGGTGCACACCACGACCAGCGGGAGCCAGGAGGTTGGCTGCACGACCCGCTTCTCGGTGTCCGTGCGGGGGTCGATGCCGGTCTCTGCCATTTCCCAAGCATGCTGTGCGGATGCTTCGGTGTGGGCCGAAGGAACGTGGCTACGAGGTTGCGGCGAGCAGCTTCTCGCGGCTGATGCCCAATGTTGTGTCCAGCCCGGCCCATCCGGCCTTGGTTACGGTCACGCTCCTGTTGCCCTGCGTCCGTTCGCACCAGCCCTGCTCGGTGAGGTGCCGCAACACGACGGCCCCGAGCGCCCCGGCGAGGTGGTGGCGTCGTTCGGACCAGTCGAGGCAGGCCCGCGCTTGGGGACGGCGGCCGGCCGTGGTCGGCAGCGTGAGGAGGCCGATGTCGGCAAAGACCCGGGCATTTCGGTTGACCGTCCAGTCGCCGTCGGTGACTGTGATGCCGCCCTGGTCGCGTAGGCCCTCGAACACCGCGACGCCAACAGTTCCGGCCAGGTGGTCGTAGCAGGTTCGGGCCAGCCGCAGTGCCTTGCTGATTCTGGCGCCGCGCAGGGATTGCACCGGCTGTACCGGGGCCATGTTGGCGAGCGATTCGACCACCGCAAGCACTTCGGGTCGGCTGATCCGGTAGTAGCGGTGCCGTCCATGCTGCTCGACCGAAAGCCATCCCACCGCAGTGAGTTTCGAGAGGTGTTCACTGGCTGTGCCGGCGCTGACACCGGCGCTGCGCGCCAACTCTCCCGAGGGCAGGGCAAGCCCGTTGGCCAAGGCGGTGAGCATGCTCGCACGGGTTCGATCGGCCAACAGGCTGGCCACCGAGGCGATATCAGCGTCCCCCTCGTTCACCACAACACCCCCAGGATCTTCCGGCACAGTTCGGCCGCCACCGAAACTCTAACCTCGGGCTTTCACGGAAGACCGGCGAGCAGCCGTGTCGGACATGAAGAATGGTGCTCTGAACTGGTGTTCTGGGTGCCCCCAGTACATGGCCTCGGTGACTGTCGTCTTGCCAGCCGAGTTCGCACCAAGCAACACGCTGAACCGGCCCGGCAACCCGCACTCGAACGGTGCTTCGGGATTGCGTCCCCATCGAGATTCACGCCCCGCACCTAGCATCGTCGTATGACGATGCTAGGTGCGGGGCGCGATGCACCAATGCTGGACGAAAGGTCGGCGCTGGAGTTCGCGGCGCATCTGTTCCGCGGCGTCAGCGATCCGGCGCGGTTGGCAATCCTGCGTCACCTCACTCTCGGTGATCATCGTGTTGTCGACCTGACCGAGCACCTCGGGCTGGCGCAGTCGACGGTCTCTCGACACCCTGCGTGCCTGCGGGACTGCGGCCTGGTCAACTCCCGGCCGCAGGGTCAGGCGTCGGTGTTCTGCCTGACCCACCCCGACGCCGTGATGGTCCTGCTGGGCGCGGCCGAGCGGCTTCTTGCGCTGACCGGTGATTCGGTCACGTTGTGCCCGGTCTATGGGAGCGCTGCGAACCCGACTCAAGAAGTTGCCGCGGCAGTATCCGACCCGGAGCCGTTCTCATGACCCGCGGGGACACGCTCACCGCGGAGCAGGCAGAGGCCCTCACCCGCCGCGGCCTGCGCCTAGCGGAGCTGACCGTCGCCTACAACGTCGTCGAGGGTGTCGTCGCGGTCACCGCCGGTGTGACGGCCGGGCTGGTCTCCGTAGTCGGGTTCGGTATCGACTCCGGTATCGAGTCGATCTCCGCCGTGCTGGTGGGCCTGCGCCTAGCGGCGCGACTGCGCCACAGGGTGGTGGACGAACGCAAGGAGCGACTGACTCTGAAGATTGTCGCGGTGACGTTCTTCGTGCTGGCTGCCTACGTGGGCGTTGAAGGTGTGCGCGCTCTGGTCGGCGGGGACACCCCGGACAGCTCCCCCGTGAGCGTCGCACTGCTCGTCGCCTCGGTCATCGTCATGCCCGTGCTGGCAGCCACGAAACGCCGCGTCGGACTACAACTCGGGGACAACCTGATTCTGGCCGACGCGGCCGAGACCCGGATCTGCGTGCTCCTCAGCATCTCGACGCTCGTCGGGGTCGGTCTGTACCAGCTCACCGGTGCGGCATGGCTGGACCCGGTCGCCGGGTTCGTCATCGCAGCGTTCGCCGTCCACGAGGGCCTGCAGGCATGGGAAGGCGAGCTCGCGGAGGACGACGATGACGCCTGAGAACGCCGCCGCCTACAGCGGTGATGGCGACAACGACTGCGGCACCAGCAACATGCCACTCACCGTCGAACCCGTCGCCAATGTCTTCGAGATCGCACTGGGATACCTAGTCCAGTTTGTTCGTATCTTCCATCGGTCTGGTTTCCAGAACGTCAGCGCGGCGCTCACTTGCGGCGCTTGTCCGGTCTGTTTGCCGACTTGGTCTCAGGTTCGGTCCCCTTGTCCCTGATGCGGGCGGCCTCGGCACGTACCTCGGCCTGCGTCTTGCGTTCCTGCACCAACCATTCAGGTGAGATCGCCAGCAGCTCGTCAATCTCCGCGGTGGTCAAGGCCTCGGTCACTCCCCCACGCGCCAATCCCGCAATCGAGATGTTGAGCTTCCGAGCCACCACGCCGCGCGGATGTGGGCCGTGCTGACGCAACGCTGTGAGCCACTCCGGTGGGCTGGTGCGAAGCTCATCGAACTCCGCTCGCGACACCGGTCCGTCCCGGAAATCTTCGGGGGCTGCTGGCAGGTAGATCTCGAGTTTGCTCGCCGCAGTGAGGGGCTTCATCGTTTGTTGCTTCTTTTCCGCGGTCACCCGCACAGCGTATCCGGAGCGGGACAGCGCGCTCAGCCTTCCGTGCAATATCCTTCGGATGCGGCTGGGGAATCCGAGCGGCGACGAAGGGACATCCGTGGACGTCGATCTGCGACAGCTCCGTTCCTTCGTTGCGGTCGCGGAACTTCTACATTTCGGTCGAGCGGCAAAGGCATTGGGTGTCACCAGGCCCTCGCTGAGCCACACGGTCATCGAGTTGGAGTCCGAGCTGCGCGTGAAGCTGTTCGTACCTGGGGCGCAACCCACCGCGCTGACCGAGGCAGGTCGGACGCTCCTCGAAGACGCGCGCCAACGTCTCGCCGAGGAAGAGCTACGCCGTCTCGAGCTTGCCGAGGCGGCCGCCGCGCCCGCCGAGTTCACCGTCGGATTCGCACCCGGCGTCACGCTCACGAAGTGGACGCGCATCTGGGCGGAGCGCGCACCGGATGTAGAACTGAAGGTGCTCAGCACCACGTCGACCGACCAGGCCGCGGTACTGCACGACGGTCGCGCCGCGGTGAGCTTCGTGCGCTTGCCGGTCGATCGGGACGGACTGAGCGTCATTCCGCTCTACAGCGAGGTGCCCGTCGTCGTCGTGCCGAAGGAACACGCTGTCTCACTGTTCGACCATGTGAGCGTGGCCGATCTCGCCGACGAACACCTGCTCCAGGATCCGGACGAGCTACCTGAGTGGCGCGACACGGCGACGGAGGTGCGAACCGGGCGGCGCCGGACGCTGCCGCCCATAGGGTCCATCGAGGATGCAATCGAGCTGGTCGCGGCTGGGGTCGGGATCGTGATCGTTCCGCAGTCGATTGCGCGTCTACACATGCGGCGGGACCTCGTCTACCGTCCCGTCACCGATGTAGCGCCGACACAAATCGCGTTGGCCTGGTTGGCTGACGGCACAACGGACCACATCGAACAGTTCGTGGGGATCGTCCAGGGGAGAACAGCGAACAGCTCCCGTTCGGCCCAACAACCAACGGCCGGCTCGCCGACGACGAAGCGCGGTTCACCGCCGAGCAAGGGGTCGGGCCGAGCACCCACACGCAGCGTCCCGAGGAAGGCCGCACGTCGTCGTCGCAAGTGATCCTCTGCCGAGTGCACCTCAAGAGGCGGTGCTACCGATCGCGCCACCGGTCCAGTTCCCGACGTTCGCGCTTCGTCGGGCGGCCGGCACCGCGATCACGGTGGGGAACCGACGCCATGATCTCCCGGGAAGGCGGAGGGGGGCTGCGGTCGATCAGGCACTCGACGGCCACCGTCGCACTGACCCGCTTGTTGACGATCCGGGCCACGACGACGATCCGTTCGACGTCGGCCGCGCGCACGCGGACCTCATCGCCGACCCGGACCTGGTGCGCAGCCTTGGCCGACGCTCCGTTCACGCGAACGTGACCAGAGCGGCACGACGCTGCCGCCGCCGATCTCGTCTTGAAGAGTCGAACAGCCCATATCCAGCTGTCCACTCGGACACTCGTTGCCTCGGCCATCGCTCAGCGCTACCAAGGGCTGGAGCGGAGCACGATCTCCGAAGCAAGTTCCGGTGCGGCCTGTTCGGGAATCCAGTGCGTGACGTCCTTGAGCTCGACAAAGCGATAGTCGCCACGCACGAAACGCCTGGTTGACTCGGCCTGCGAACGTCGGAGGGCGGTGTCCCCTGTGCTCCACAGAAAGGTGGTCGCCACCTCGACCGGCGGGCAGTCGCTGTAGTCCTCGGCGCGCATCGCGCGGTACCAGTTGAGTGCCGCGGTAAGCGCCGGGCGCTCGAGGAGCGGATCGGTGCAGGCTCGCACCTGTGCGTCTGTCTGCCCGCCCGTGGCCACCATGGCCCGCAGTCGACGACCCCCGTCCGCGAGCAGCAGGTCCTCAGCTTTGTCCGCCTGTCCAAAGAGCTTCATGTAGCTCGATGCCTCGCGCTGCTCCAGATCGTTCTTCAGCGCCTGGGAGAAGGCGACGGGGTGCCCGACACTGGCGACGACGAGACTGCTGACCCGGTTCGGGTGACGAGCCGCGACCTGCCAAGCAACCGCCGCGCCCCAGTCGTGCCCGACGAGATGCACCCACCCGACGCCCAACGCGTCGAGTAGTCCGACAATGTCGGACACCAGGTGAGGCATGGAGTATTCATCGAGGCGAAGTGGACGGGCACCCGCGGAATACCCCCGTTGCGCTGGAACGATGGTGCGGAGCCCGGCCGCGTGCAGTCGCGGGGTCACCGCGTCGTAGGAGTGCGGACTCTGCGGGAACCCGTGCAGCAGTAACACCGGCACGTCACCTTCCTCGCCGTCCAACTGGACGTCGAAGATGTTGTCGCCGACTGGGACCTGCTGAACCAGCATGTCCGCGACGCTACCCCAGAATGCGCCCATCAACTGCCCAGGACCCGGTGAAGCCTCTAGGGCAGCGTGAGAATCTCCGCGCCGGTCGCAGTGACAAGCAACGTGTGCTCGAATTGCGCCGTCCAGCTTCGATCTGCGGTCGTGACGGTCCAGCCGTCGTCCCACGTCTCGTAGTCGACACCGCCCAGGGTGATCATCGGCTCGATGGTGAAGGTCATGCCCTCCTCGATCACCGTGTCCACGTTCGGCTCGTCGTAGTGCAGAACCACGAGGCCGCTGTGGAACGCCCGCCCGATGCCGTGGCCGGTGAAGTCACGAACGACGCCGTAGCCGAATCGGCTGGCGTAGGCCTCGATGACACGTCCGATCACGTTGAGCTGGCGTCCGGGCTTGACGGCTTTGATCGCGCGCATCGTGGCTTCGTGGGTGCGCTCCACCAACAGCCGGGCGTCCTCGCTCACGTCCCCGGCCAGGAAGGTTCCGTTGGTGTCGCCGTGTACTCCACCGATGTAGCCGGTGACGTCGATGTTGACGATGTCACCGTCGGCGATGATGGTCGAGTCGGGGATGCCGTGGCAGATGACCTCGTTCAACGAGGTGCAGCAGCTCTTCTGGAAACCGCGATAGCCCAGTGTCGAGGGGTAGGCGCCGTGATCACAGAGGAACTCGTGCACCACAGCGTCCACCTCGTCGGTACTCACACCGGGGGCCACCGCCTTGCCTCCCTCGACGAGTGCCTGTGCGGCTATACGTCCGGCTACCCGCATGGCCTCGATGATCTCGGGGGGCTGCACCCACGGATCGGTGCTGGGTGTGGGCGCCGCCTTGCCGACGTAATCCGGGCGGGGAATCTGCTTGGGGACGCTGCGCATCGGCGAGATCAGACCGGGGGTCAGGGGCGGACGGGGGCCAGTGCGAACAGACATACCTTCAGGATAGTCAGTTCCCAGAGGGCAGTCCGCCAAGGA
>JADGOX010000127.1 GCA_017882745.1 Mycobacteriaceae bacterium
CCGGCAGGAACGAGGCGTCCAGGTTGAGGGCGTCGAAGTGCTGTTTCAGCGTCTCGTACGACACGCTGACCGGGATGGGGGTGCGTTTGTTGTTGACGTAGGCCACGGTGCCGGCGATGGAGAACCAGACCAGCGCGCCGATGAACATGGCGGGGTGCTGGGCGATGATCTGTGCGGTGGACTGCCGGTATTCCAGCAGGGGGGGTAGGTTGGCTCTCGCGATGATGCCGTTTTGAAATCCGGTGCTATTCCTGGCATCCTTTGTAGGCATCAGACTTAGCCAAGCTAAAGCCGCCTTGAGTGGAGGACGGAATTCCCGTCCTTACCAAGGCTCGCCGCGGCCGTAGAGTGATCCGCGCGCTCATGGTCGGGCTGGACGACGTGGGCTCCGACCTCATCCTTGTCCGCCCGTCGAGCCGGTGACGGTCGGTTCGCCATTCGACTCCACGAGACCAACAGCAGGCAACGGAGGTTCAGAACGGCGTTCGCTGCGCGCAGGATTGTGCCCCCGACTCACGCACGGCCGTGTGAGCGATCGCCCCAGCGGGGCGCGAGTCGGTAAGATCGCCGTCGGCGAGTGAGGAGAACCGGGGAGCGTGCTGGTCACCAATGAGATCATCGACGGGGGCATTCGCCATAGTTCCATCACGAGCCACTCGATCGGCGTCGGCGAGCTGACCGCACTGCTGAAGGCTATTGACCGAGAGGCTCCATCTACGGCGTACCGGAGCGCCGTGGTGGACGACAACGTTCTCGGCCTAGCCACCGCGAGTGGCCGCTCTTGGCGGTTCCAGACGCTGCGGCGTCTCTACATCCTTCGTCCTGATTCTGTGCTGTTCCGCGCGCTGAGAGATCTGTGGGGCGACGCGCCGGAGGCGCAGCCGCTTCTGGCTGGGCTGTGCGCGCTTGCCACGGACACCGTCTTCCGAGCTACCGCGCAGCAGATCACTTCAACCACGACGGGGGAACTGGTCGCGGCCGCCGACTTCGCCGAGGCCGTGGAGGCCAGTTTCCCAGCGGTCTACGCCACGAGCACGATGTCAACGATCACAGCCAAGGCGTACGCCTCGTGGCAGCAGACCGGGCATCTTGGCCGCGCATCCAAAGGAGTGAAGCGGCGGA
Source organism: Mycobacteriaceae bacterium (assembly GCA_017882745.1). GTDB lineage: Bacteria > Actinomycetota > Actinomycetes > Mycobacteriales > Mycobacteriaceae > X156. The sequence goes on from JADGOX010000127.1 coordinate 1,123, forward strand.
TCCGCGCCTCCTGCGAGCCAGCAGCCGTGGCGTACGCGCTGATGCTCGGCTTCTTGCAGGGCATTCGCGGCAAGTTGCTCTTCGAAACGCTGTGGGCGAAGGTGCTCGATCGGCCGACTTCACACCTCCTCAACGTTGCCAGTGATGCATCCCAGCGGGGGCTGCTTGAGTTGCGCCAGGCGGGTGGTGTGGTGGACGTTAGCTTCAATGCGTTGCTGCGCCCCCTCCACGGTGACGGTCAAGGTGGCCCGTTGTGAGCTACGTCGACGATCTCGTCGCCGCGTACCGGAAGTTCGTGGCGCTGCCCTGGCAGCAGAACCTGGCGCCCCCGCAGCGGGTGTGGATGGCGGTCTATCCGCCGGAGTACGAGCGTCGCCTGCGCCTCCATCTCCCTGCGTTCAAGGAGGCCACAGCCGAGCATCGCCATTCGTGGGGATTGATCGACCTCACGACGTCGTTCGAGCGGTGGATGGCTGACCATGTGTACCGCGACGCGTACTTCGAGGATCCCGAGCTCCTCGAGACTGCGCTACCTGCCTTCTTCGACCATCTCGCCGTCGGGGTCCGCGCCCAGCTCGCCCAGCATTCTGAACCCAATGGCGTGGTCGGCCTCCTCGGCGCGGGCACTCTCTTCGGCCTCGGCGATGCGGTGACGGTCTCCGCACTCCTCAACGCAGTGAACGAAGCAGTGGCCGGTCGGCTGCTGGTCTTCTTCCCGGGCGAGCACCAGGGCAACAGCTACCGCCTGCTCGACGCCCGCGACGGGTGGAACTACCTGGCAATACCGATCGCACCGGACGGGAACGGCCGATGACCATGACGAACCGGGAGCTCTTCTACCGGGACCCGACCGACACGAAGATCCCGAACGACGGGGTCGCCAAGGTCCTGCGACCCGAAACCGAGCAGCAGTGGGATGTGCTGCGGTGGGAGTTGTGCAGCTTCGTCTGTGATGGCCAGTACGCGCGCGGCCTCGAGCGGATCCTCGACACCTTCCTCACCAATCTGAGCCAGGCTCAGCAGCCGGCGGTTTGGGTCAGCGGCTTCTACGGCAGTGGCAAGTCCCACCTCGTGCGGGTGCTGGAGCACCTCTGGCGCGATGCCCCACTGCCCGGCGGTGACCACGCCAGCGTGCTGGTCTCGCTGCCGGACGACGTCAGAGATCACCTCACCGAGCTGTCCACCGCCGGTAAGCGCCTCGGCGGGCTGTGGTCGGCGGCCGGCACCTTGGCCGCCGGCAAGAGCGACGCCGTCCGCCTGGCGTTCCTGTCGGTGCTGTTCGCCAGCGCAGGCCTTCCCGAGGAGTACGCACGTGCTCGCTTCACGATCTGGGCGCGGGAGAACGGCTACCTCGCTCTGGTCCGGGCCGCCGTGGCGGCAGAGGGTAGATCGCTTGAGAAGGAGCTTCACGACCTGTACGTGTCCCCGGTGATCGCCAAGGCACTGCTCGAGGCCGACCCCAGCCTGGGTGACTCGATCAAGGATGTCCGGGAACTCCTCCGGACGCAGTTCCCACCGACTACCAAGGATATCACCGACGACGAGATGTTCGACGTCGTCGATGACGTGCTGCGGCTCCAGTCGAGCACTCAGGGCAAGCTCCCGCTCACCCTGGTTGTGCTCGACGAGATGCAGCAGTACATCGGGGACGACAACAACAAGTCGCTCGCGGTGCAGCACATCGTCGAGGGCTGTTCGGCTCGGTTCCAGAGCCGGGTGCTGTTTGTCGCCACCGGCCAGAACGCCCTGACGGCCACCCCGACACTGCAGAAGCTCACCGACCGCTTCGCCGTGCAGGTGGCGCTGTCCGACAAGGACGTCGAGTCCGTCGTTCGCCAGGTCGTGCTCCGCAAGCGTCCAGAGCACGTCTCCGAGCTGAAGTCTGCGCTCGACGCGGTCAGTGGCGAGATCGACAAGCAGCTTGGCGGCACTCAGCTCGCTCCGAAGGCGGCCGACAAGCCCGACCTCGTGCCCGACTACCCGTTGCTTCCGACCCGCCGCCGCTTCTGGGAGCTGGCGCTGCGGGCGATCGACCGGGCCGGCAAGTCGGGCGTGCTGCGCACCCAGCTCCGGATCGTCCACGAGGCAGCCGCCCACGTCGCTGGCGAGCCGATCGGCCACGTTGTCGGTGCCGAGTTCCTCTACGACGAGCAGTCAACCGGCATGTTGCAGAGCGGCGTCCTCCTCAAGGAGATCGACGAGCTCATCCGCAGTCTGCGCACCGAGGGCGCGGACGGTGAGCTCCAGTCCCGGATCTGCGCGCTGGTCTTCCTCATCTCCCAGATCCCGAGCCGCACGATCGGCGGCGAAACCGGGCTGCGGGCAACCGCCCGGTTTCTCGCCGACCTCCTCGTTGAGGACCTCGCCAGCGACGGCGCGCTGCTCCGCAAGTGCGTGCCGGAGCAGCTCGACGTCTTGGTTGCCGAGGGCCGGCTGATGCGGATCGACGACGAATATCGGCTTCAGACCGAGGAGGGCGCCGAATGGGAGCAGAACTACCGGAGGTGCTTCGCCACCATCCGCGACGACGCCGTCCGGATGAACCAGCTTCGCAGCGACCGGCTCATTGCTGCCGTCGACAGCGCCCTCGGCGGGCTCAAACTCCCTCACGGCACAAGCAATACCTCCCGCAAGATCGTCACTCACTGGGGCCAGGACGACCCATCACTGAGGGAAGGTGATGTGCCGGTGTGGATCCGGGACGAGTGGTCGGTCACGGAGTCGACGGTCAAGAAGTCGGCGGCTGAAGCGGGCGACGAGAGCCCGATTGTGTTCGTTCTGCTGGCCAAGCGCGAGGTGAGCCAAATCAAGGACACCCTCGCCAGCCACGCCGCCGCCGGGGACGCCCTTCGGCAGCCCACCCCGCAGACGGATGAGGGCAAGGCGGCACAGCGCGCCATGAAGACCCGCCTCGCCACCGACGAGGAACGCCTCACGTCACTCTTCCAGGATGTCGTGGCGCACGCCCGGGTGTACCAAGGCGGCGGCGCCGAGGTCACCACCTCGGCATTACGGGCCGCGGTCCAGACCGCCGCCAACCGGTCGCTCATCCGCCTGTTCCCGAAGTTCGGCGCCGGCGACAACGCCAACTGGGGAAAGGTTGTCACCAAGGCCCGCGACGGCGCGCCGGACGCCCTCGAGGCCGTCGGCCACCACGGCGAGCCCACCACCAACGCGGTGTGCAAGGAGGTGCTCTCGAATGTCAGCCCGGGCGGCACGAAGGGCGGCGACCTTCACAAGCGCTTCGCCGCGCCACCCTATGGTTGGCCCAAGGACGCCGTTAATGGTGCGATTCTCACCCTGCTCGCGGCGGGGAACATTCGCGCCGCCCAGGACGGCAAGGACCTCGCCGGCCCCAAGGAGTTGCTGCCCACCCAGATCGGCAAGGTCACGCTGTACAAGGAGGACGAGCCGCCGACCGTCAGCCAACGCCTCGCCGTCAAGGGGCTATTGACCGCCGCTGGTATCCCGTACGTGGCCGGCCAGGAAGCAGCACAGATTTCGGCACTGCTTCAGCGCCTCAAGGACCTCGCCGCCCGCGCCGGTGGCCCGCCGCCGCTCCCCGAGCCGCCCGACACCGACAATCTCGACGGGCTCTTGGTCCTCGCTGGCAACCAACGGTTTCGGACCGTCGCCGACGACCACAACCGCCTCAGCCAGAGCCTGGTGCGATGGCGCGCCGCTGACCAACAGCGCGAGCAGCGCGAAGCGGAATGGCACAGCCTCCAGCGCCTCCTCCGGCACGCCGAGGGCCTGGCGGTCACCAACGAGGTAGAGCCCGCTGTCGCGGCCATCCGCGACGGTCGACAGCTCCTCGACGAACCCGACCCCATCGGGCCTCTGCTCGCCGAGCTCACCAAGGCACTGCGCGGTGAAGTCACGAGCCGCGCTCACCAGCTCGCCGCCGCCCAGCGAGAAGCCATCGCCGAGCTGGAAGCCTGGGAGGAGTGGAAGAGGCTCGACACCACCGACCAGAACGCGATCGTCGCCGACGCCAAGCTCCTTCCGTCCGACCCCCCCGACGTCTCAACCGACGCCAAGTTGCTCAACGTGCTCGACTCCACCCCGCTCAGGGGGTGGCAGGACAGCATCAGCCTCGTACCGGGCCGGCGTGCCCGGGCGCGTCAGCGCGCCGCCAAGCAGCTCGAACCCGAGAGCGTCACGGTGACGGCACCTTCGGCCACCATCAAAACGGCTGACGACCTTCAGGCGTACGTCGACGGGCTGCGCGCCCGCGTGCAGCCCCACCTCGACGTCGACAAGACCGTCATCATCTGAGGCCCCAGATGCGAGCCCTTCCCTCCCTCCTTCGCAAACAGCTCGAAGCAGCGGTACTGACCGCCCGCCGGGCCTCGGAGAGTGCGTGCCGCGCCGCTATCGAAGGGCTTGGCGTGTTCGCCGACCGTCGCCCCGACCACCTTGACAGCGACCAGTCAGCATTGCGCAACGGTCTTCGAGCCAAGTGGCG
>JADGOX010000128.1 GCA_017882745.1 Mycobacteriaceae bacterium
CACCTCACCTGGGTCCACGACGGCGCCTGGCGAGCCGCCCCCGCCGCGGACGCTGAGGCGATCGGTCGGGCCCATCAGGTCCGCAACGCCCTGACCTCATGACCCTGCAAATGCGCTGCAGACAAAGCGATCTCGGGTCACGACTGGGACTTCGCCCGAACCATCACGTCGAACGAGGAGGTTCCGATTCTTAGTCGATGTTAATACTGCCGACGGACGGGTTGGGAGCGCGCGCTGCAAGGTTGGGCCGCACGAAGATCCCCTGATCCCCGCGATGCTCTGCACGATCACGGACCTCGGGCACCAAGAACGCATCCAGCCTTGCTAGACGACCGCCAAGCACTCGACTGCATGGTGCAGTGGCGCGGTTCTGCCCTGCAACAGGCCCTCAGGAGAACGAGTAACCAGCCACCGTGCATTCCTGCTGCACTGAGGCGAAGACGGCGTTCAAGGCGGCGACCGTCGGAGGGCCGCCGTACTTCACGTCAACCGCGATAACGCCGTTGAATGCGTCGATGGAGCTGGCAACCCTGGGAACCGCGGCTCTTGCTTGTATTGGTGTGTATGCCCTCTCAGCAGCGGACAGTTCCTGGGGATTCGCGCCCCCCGTGTTCGCGAGGATGAGCTCTTTGAACTTGCCGAGTCCTGACGCGCTCAGCTCGTTCTCGTACTCGCGACAGGCTTGAAGGGTGGGCGCGTCGACTGCAGGGGCAGTCGCAACAGGCGTCGGAGGTGTCGCAGCGGCTGCCGCCGGAGTGGCCGGAGCGTCCCTTCCGCAGGAGATAAGGACCAATGTTGCGGCCACGAACCACCCAGCCAGCAATCTCTTCGCCACCGGTCCACCCCGTTACGACCTGCTCCGAGCCAGAGACCAGTGCACCTTGCCCCCAAACACGTGCGTTCGCGCACGGAGTGTGGTTGGTCGCTTACGGAAAGGTACCGCAACTTTCAATGTTATGGTCGCTTTTCAGCGGCCGGCGTCAAGGGGATTGCGCGGACTTTGCCGTTGTCATCAGGCCCAACGGTGCCACATCCGCCGGTGAGCGTCGGGTCACTGCGAGCCCGGTGAGGCAGGGGTCTCGGTGGGACCTGACATAGATGACGCACGAGATTCGGCTTGCCATCGTGGGTGTCGTGGTGACCTGGCGTCACTCGCGGCGGGCGACAGGATTACTCTCAACCGGCATGGACGTCGCCTCCGCCGGGAGGAAGCGTCCCACGTGGTGTGTCGAGCTGCCGCTGTTGATCGCGGGGTACGTCGCGTTCGGGCTCGCTCGGGGACGAATCGTTCGTGGCGAACAACTGGCCACCAGCAATGCCCTGTGCGTCCAGCGCGTCGAGCAAGTCCTTCGACTGTCGGTGGAGCATCCGCTCAACCATGCGATTTTGGCGCATCCTTCCGCGATCTATCTCACTGGTTACTTCTACCGGCTTTGCCTGATCACGGTGCCGGTCATCCTGGTCTGGCTCTACGTGTGCTGGCCGGGGCACTACCGTTACCTGCGAACCGTTCTCGTGGTGATGACGCTGCTCGACCTGCCCCTGGTCTGGCTGTTCCCGGTGTCTCCGCCGCGGTTCGCGCAGAACGGCATCGTCGACCACGTCGGTACCTACGAGATCCTCGGCGGCGGAGCTCTTCGCGATCCTTCGTCAGGTTTGAACCTGTTCGCGGCGATGCCGAGCACGCACATCGCTTGGACGAGCTGGTGCGCCTACGCCGCATGGTCGGTGCTCCGCCGGCACAGTCCTCGGTGGGCGTGGTCGGCATGGCTGTACCCATTGCTCGTGGCAGTCGACGTGCTGACAACCGGGAACCACTACGAACTCGACATTCTTTGCGGCGTGGCTGTTCTAGCCCTCGCCATCGGCCTGACCACATCGATCGTGTACCTGACGGGGTCGTCCGGTGGAGCCGACAATTCGACGACGCCGTCCGCTGGCCCTGAGCCACCAGGGCATGGCGACACGATTGACAGGAACGACTCTCAGTCCTGGTGAGGTCGCGCCGGGAGCGTCGGAATGTCGGCTGCGTGCAGCTCTGGCCGGAACCTGACGAACCGCAAGGGATGTCGCCAGACACCGCCCTGGAGAGCCGCGTCGGCGGTGACTTCGGCGACCACCGTGGGTTGGACTCTGGTCAATGTGACGCGGTCGCGGCCGCCGAATCGGTTCGAGGCAACCGTGTCCGGCCATGGGTGGTCCGCCGATGCTGGGGTGAGAACTGTTGCCAGGGAGCGGGATTGCGCAGCGGTGAGCGGGACGCTGCGGCCTGCGATGACGAGTTCTCCGTTGCGGTAGAGTCCGGCGACGATGGAGTCGGGCCGTTTGATGGGACCGATCACGGCGCCCACCAGAACCTCGGTCGTCTGCCTCAGCTTGTATTTCACCCACCTTCTCAGCCCGGGTTCGTACCGGGTGTCGGCTCCCTTGATCATGAGTCCTTCCACGCCGGCCGGGTGGTAGTCGGTCATCCAGCGTCGAGCGACCTCGATGTCGTCGGTCATCGGTGAGAGCTGCAGGGGCGGTGACCAGTTACGGGCCAGTGTCTCCAGGGCGGCCCGGCGATCCCGAAGGGGCCGG
>JADGOX010000129.1 GCA_017882745.1 Mycobacteriaceae bacterium
CTGTACACGGCAGCCGGTGAGCGCCACCCCGTCGTCTCGTCCACGGCCGTGTACGCACTGGCCACGGCCACCACCCGCAACCCGGCACTGGTGCTCGCCTCCGGGGTGATGGGAACGTTGTTCGGCCTGCAGCGTCGAGCGTCCGGGGGCATCCAGGCGCCGATGCTGACCCACCTCGTCTGGTCGACGTTGATGCTGCGTTACCTGCCGCCCCTGTTCCGAAAACCCACGACCTGGTAGGAACTGACACATGTCGGAGTTCACGGATAAGGCAAAGGCGGAAGCCAAGGTGCTCTACGCCGAGGTTGTAGAGGAGCTCGCGACGCTGGAGGGCCAAGACGTGATGGGCCCGAGCGATCCAGAGCCTCAGGAGAAGGAAGAACCGAAGCCGGAACAGCCGACTGACGGAACCCGTTGACCTGACGCGCATCTCAGTGCACAGTGGCGGAATGAGCATCCTGGGCACGCGAGTCGTGCGCATCGAGGATCCCAAATTCCTCACCACCGGCGGCACCTATACCGACGACCTTGTCGACGAAGCGCTGACCGGTGCACTGCACCTCACCTTCGTTCGTTCCGCCGCCGCGCACGGACGCATCCTCGGCATCGACACTTCGGCTGCGCTGCAGGCACCGGGAGTCGTCGCGGTGATCACCGGCGCCGACCTCACCGAACTGACGCCCATCCCACCGGCGATGCCCTTCTTCAACCAGGAGATGCCCCGACCCTGGCTGGCGTCTGAGGTGGTGCGCTTCGTGGGTGAGCCCGTGGCAGCGGTACTCACCGAGCTGCGCTACCAGGGCGAGGACGCTGCCGAGCTCGTCGAGGTCGACATCCACACCATGCCCGCGGTCGTCGGCACCGCCAAGGCCGCCTCCGACGAGGTGCTGCTTTTCCCGGAGGCCGGCACCAACACCGTCATCACCTTCGGCGAGGACCCGGCCGCCGACATGTTCGACGGGTGCGAGGTGGTGGTGCGCCAGGACATCATCAACCAGCGCGTCGCCCCTGTCCCCATGGAGACTCGCGCCGCTGCCGCCGCGTGGGGCGAGGACGGCCGCGTCACCGTGTGGTGCTCCAACCAGGGCGCTCAGGCTGCCCGCAGGGAGATCGCTGCCTGGCTCGGCCTCGACCCCGAGCTGGTGCACGTGATCACCCCGGACGTGGGCGGCGGCTTCGGCGCCAAGATCGGGGCGGACCCGGAGTTCGCACTGGTCGTCTGGCTGGCCAAACACGTGGGCCGGCCGGTGCGTTGGGCCGAGACCCGCTCGGAGAACCTCACCGGCATGGTGCACGGCCGGGCCCAGGACCAGACGATCACCATCGGCGGGAGCCGGGACGGCAACGTCACCGCGTACTCACTTCAGATTCGTCAGGACGCCGGCGCCTACCCCCGCTCGGGGGCCGTGCTCCCGATGCTGACGACGATGATGGCGCCGGGCGTCTACGACATCGCCGCAGTGCACGCCCAGGCCCGCAGCGTCGTCAGCAACACCACCTCGGTGGCGGCCTTCCGCGGTGCCGGCCGCCCCGAGGCCACCGCGGCCCTCGAGCGGGCCATGGATCTGTTTGCCGCCGAGATCGGGATGGACCCGGCCGAGGTCCGTCGTCGCAACCTGGTGCCTGCCTTCGACGAACCACGACCCAACGGCAGCGGCGCCACCTACGACAGTGGTGACTACCCCGCGGCCCTGGCCAAGGTCCTCGAGGCGGGCGACTACGCGGGGCTGCGTCGCGAGCAGGCCGAGCGTCGCGAGCGCGGTGAGGTGCTCGCGCTGGGCCTGGGCGTTTCGGTGTACGTCGAGATCACCGGCGCCGGACCCGACGGCCCCTCGGAGAACGCCCAGGTGCAGGTGCATGCCGACGGCAGCGCCACCATCCTGACGGGAACTTCCCCACACGGGCAGGGCCATGCCACCACGTACGCGATGCTGACCAGCGACCGGCTCGGCATCCCACTGGACAAGATCACCGTGCTGCACGGCGACACCGACCTGGTGCCCTCGGGCGGCGGCACGCTGGCCTCGCGCAGCATGCAGCAGGGCGGGGCCGCGGTCGAGCAGGCCACCATCGAGCTGCTGGACCTGGCCCGCACACGCGCGGCCGAGCTGCTGGAGGCGAATCCCGACGACCTTGTCGTCGACCACGCCAACGCCGGGCTGCAGGTCGTCGGCACCGGGGTGGGCGTCACCTTCGCCCAGCTCGCGGAGAAGGAGCCGCTGCTGGTGCACACCACGTTCACCGCCGCCGGCGCCACCTTCCCCTTCGGTGCGCACCTGGCCGTGGTGGAGGTGGACACCGGCACCGGCAAGGTGACTCTGCAGCGGGTGATCGCCGTGGACGATGCGGGCCGCATCATCAACCCGCTGATCGCCGAGGGCCAGCGCCACGGCGGCATCGCCCAGGGTGCTGCGCAGGCCTTGCTGGAAGAGGTGCTCTACGACGACGACGGCAACCCGTTGACGTCCACCTTCGCCGACTACCCCATCGTGTCCGCCACCGAGCTACCCAGCTTCGAGCTACTGAGCATGGAGACCGAGACTCCGCTCAACCCCTTGGGCGCCAAGGGAATCGGCGAGGCGGGAACCGTCGGCGCGACGCCCGCGGTGCACAGCGCGGTGATCGACGCCGTGGCACACCTCGGGGTGCGACACATCGACATGCCGGCCACCTCGCAACGGGTGTGGTCCGCAATCCGAGCGGCGGAAGGATCCTGATGCAGGTCAGCATGAACATCAACGGGCAGGAGCGCACCGACGAGGTGGAGCCCCGCACGCTGCTGGTGCACCACCTGCGCGAGACGTGCGGACTACGCGCCGCCAACGTCGGGTGTGACACCTCCTCGTGCGGTGCATGCACCGTGCTACTCGACGGTGAAGCGGTGAAGAGCTGCACGGTTCTCGCCGCGCAGGCCGAGGGCTGCGAGGTCACCACCGCGGAAGGGCTGGCCGCGCAAGACGGAACCATGCACCCTGTGCAGGCGGCCTTCCAGGCCGAGCACGGCCTGCAGTGCGGTTTCTGCACACCGGGAATGGTGATGGCCTCCGTCGGGCTGCTGCGGGACAACCCGCATCCCAGCGAACGGGACGTGCGCGAGGGTCTGGAGGGCAACCTCTGCCGCTGCACGGGCTACCACAACATCGTGCGCGCAGTGCTCGCCGCGGCCGGTGCAGGCGCAGGCGCCGACTCACGAACGATGGAGGGCCAGGCATGATTCCCGCCCCGTTCGACTACGTGCGGGCCGGCTCCCCCGAGGAGGCGCTGTCGCTGCTCGCCGAGCACGGCGACGAGGCCAAGCTGCTCGCCGGTGGGCACTCACTGCTGCCGCTGATGAAGCTGCGGATGGCGGTACCTGGTGTCCTGGTGGACATCGGCCGGCTCCCCGAGCTGCGCTACGTCCGCGTGGAGGGCGATGAGGTGGCGATCGGTGCACTCACCCGCGACCGGGAGTTGGAGCACTCCTCGCTGCTGCATGCCGAAGTGCCGCTGCTGGCCCACGTGGCCGGACAGGTCGGGGATCCGCAGGTCCGGGCCCGCGGCACCATCGGTGGTTCCCTCGCCCACGGCGACTCCGCCTCCGACCTGCCGACCGCCGTACTCGCTCTCGGTGGCTCCATGGTGATCCAGGGCCCCTCGGGCACACGCACGGTGGCGGCCACGGACTTCTTCCGCGGCTACTTCGAGACGGCCATCGGCGACGACGAGTTGCTCGTGGAGGTCCGGGTGCCGCGGACCGGTCGCGTGGGCTGGGGCTACGAGAAGTTCACCCGACGCGCCAATGACTGGCCGATCATCGCCGTCGCCGCCGTAGACGGCCGGGTGGCGATGGCCAACATGGGCGCGACCGTGCTGCGGGCCTCCGCGACCGAGCGGGCGCTGGCGGAGGGAGCCTCGCTCGCCGACGCTGCGGCGCTCGCCCACGAGCGCACCTCGCCGTCGGCGGACATGCACGCCGACCAGGAGTACCGCAGGCACCTGGCGCGGGAGCTCACCCGCCGAGCACTGGAAAGCGCCAGTACCGTCAGCTGACCTGGAAGGACCTCGTCGACAGCCCCATCATCTGGTCGGCGATGGTCGTCTGCACGGGTTCGCCCGGGTTGGTGGCTGCCCCGAGGGTCAGGAACAGCGGGACGAAGTGCTCGACGCTTGGGTGGGCGTAGGGCATGCCGGGGGCCTTCGAGCGGTAGGCCGACAGCTCGTCGACATCGCCCCGCGCGAGGGCATCGGCGGCCCACGCGTCGAAATCGGCGGACCAGGCCGGCATGACGTTCGCCGCGATCGACTCGCGGGTGATGAACGGCAGCCCGTGGGTCATGAAGCCGGACCCCATCACCAGGACACCCTCCTCCCGCAGTGCCCGCAGACGCGACCCCAATACGACGAGCCTGGCGGGGTCCTCGGTCGGCAGGCTCATCTGCAGCACAGGAATGTCGCCGCCGGGGTACATGACTTTCAACGGAACCCAGGCGCCGTGGTCGAGGCCGCGCTCCTGGTGCTCGTGCACCGTCTCCGTGTCCGGCAGCACCGCCAGCACCCTGCGCGCCAGCTCGCTCGCGTCGGGGGTGTCGTACCGCATCTCGTAGTACCGCTGGGCGAAGCCGCCGAAGTCGTAGACGGGCGTGGTGTCGGCCGCAGTGCTCGACAGGCTCAGCGGCGCGGACTCCCAGTGGGCGGAGACGATGAGGATGGCCTTCGGCTTCGGCAGGGACTGGGCCCAGGCGAACAGCTTGCGCATCCACTGCCCGTCGTCGAACAGCGGCGGAGCTCCGTGGCTGAGGAACATCGCCGGCAGCGTGCCGTCCTCCGGCGTCCATACCCGCTGGGCAGCGCTGGCCGGGGCCGCGTCGACGAGGAACTCGTCGAACGCTCCGGCAGGGACGTTGGGGTCGAAGATCGATCGCATGACGCGTCCTTAGATCAGTTGAGGTTTCAAGTAATACGGTAGACGGATCAACTTGAAGCGTCAAGTAACTGCGCTACGCTCAGCACCATGACGAGTGACGAGGCAGAAATCGAGACGCGCTGGCTCGACGATGTCGAAATGGATGCCTGGCTCCAGGTCGCCGGGCTGATGGTCAGGCTCCCCGCCGCCCTCGATGCGCAGCTCCGGCGCGACGCCGGCCTCACCCATTTCGAGTACCAGGTTCTGGCCGAACTCTCCGATGCCCCCGGGCGGACGCTACGGATGAGCGTCTTGGCCGGGCTCGCGAACGGCTCGTTGTCGCGGCTCTCCCACGTCGTCAACCGGCTCGAGGCCAAGGGCTGGGCGCTCCGCGAGCCCTGCCCCGAGGACGGCCGGTTCACCAACGCAATCCTCACCGAGGACGGCTACCGGAAGCTTGCCGCCAGCGCGCCCGGACACGTTGCCACCGTCCGCCAACTGGTCATCGACCGATTGTCACGGACGCAGCTCGGCCAGCTGAGCGCCATCGGGCACCGCGTCCTCGACGCCAACCTGAACCGAGACTGAGCCTGCGGGCGAAGTGGTCAGCGGCAGTGCCGGTGCGCGAGCTCCGCGACCACAAGGTCATCCGGTGCGGGCCGCGGCAAGGCGGTGGAGCGACCGCGCTCCTCCCGTAGACCGTCCAGCATCAACACCAGGTAGCGCTGCCAGAGCGCGGGCTCCTCGAACGTCGTCGCCGAGCTGAGCATGGTGGTGATGGCAGCCAGGTCCGTCACCCCCACATCGGTCCGCAGGCTTCCTTCCGCCTTGGCCCGCTCCATCAGCGACGCCACCGCGGGCGTCAGCCGCTCACGCACACGCGCCAGCCGCTCGCGCCCGTGGCCGCTGTCGACCAGCACCTGCTTGAGCGCCTGGTCGGCTACCTGCATCTGCATCGAGCCCTCCAGGAAGTTGCACAACGCGTCCCAGGCGACGGGTTGCCGAGCCGCATCCTCGGCCATGGTCACGATCTCGCCGATGCGCCGCTCGAACAACGCCTCCACCAAGTCTTCCCGGTCGGGGAAACGGCGGTACACCGTGCCGACACCCACGCCGGCGCGACGGGCGATCTCGTCGAAGCTGGCATCCAGGCCGTGCTCGGCGAACACCGGCCCGGCCACGTCGAGGATCTGCTGACGGTTGCGTTCGGCGTCGCGCCGCAGTGGGCGCGGTGCGTCCTGGACGGCCTTGGTCATGTGCGCACCGTACAACGCGCGGACGGGGTGTCGCGCATATCACCCCAGATCAAGTGGATCGGCGCTTCCGGTTACCTGTACATTCCTGACTGAACCGGAGAACTGGTTCCACATACTCCTGGAGCGGCCATGACGACGATCGAGACCACTCGGGCCGAACCCTCGGCACCCACCGAGCACAACCCGCATCACGCCCGGCGCTGGCTGATCCTCGGGGTCATTGCCCTCGCCCAGCTCGCAGTGGTGCTCGACGCGACCATCGTCAACATCGCACTGCCGAGCGCGCAACACTCACTTGGCTTCTCCAACGACAACCGCCAGTGGATCATCACCGCCTACGCGCTGGCCTTCGGCTCGCTGCTGCTGCTGGGTGGGCGCCTCGGTGACCTCTTCGGCCGCAAGCCGATGTTCATCACCGGTCTCATCGGCTTCGCAGCCGCCTCTGCCCTCGGAGGTGCGGCAGGCAGTTTCGGGGTGCTCGTCGCCGCCCGCGGCCTGCAGGGCATCTTCGGCGCACTGCTCGCCCCCGCCGCCCTGTCACTGTTGTCCGTCACCTTCACCGACCTCAAGGAGCGTGGCCGCGCGTTCGCGATCTACGGGGCAGTCTCCGGTGGCGGCGGCGCCATCGGGCTCATCCTCGGTGGAGCGCTCACCGAGTACTTGTCGTGGCGCTGGTGCCTCTATGTCAACGTTCCAGTGGCCGTAGTGGCCGTCATCGGGGCGATGCTGCTCCTGAAGAAGCAGCCCAAGGCCGCCCACGCCCCCACCCTCGACGTCCCGGGCACAATCGCGATCGTTGCCGGTCTCGTGTCTCTCGTGTATGGGCTGGCCACCGCCGAGACCAGAGGCTGGTCCAGTGTCGTCACGCTGGGCTACATCGGTGCCGGCGTGGTTCTGATCGCGGTATTCGCCTGGCTCGAGACCCGCGCGAAGCACCCACTGCTGCCACTGCGGATCCTGCTCGACCGCACCCGCGGAGGGTCCTTCCTCGCCGTCGGCATCGTCGGCGGCGGAATGTTCGGGGTCTTCCTCTTCCTCACCTACTACCTGTCCACTGCCCTCGACTACTCCCCGCTCAAGACCGGTGTCTCATTCCTGCCGATGATCGTGGGCATCACGATCACCGCCCAGGGCTCCGCGCCCGTCGTGAACCGCATCGGGGTGAAGGTCCCGGTGACCGTGGGCATGCTCCTCGCGACCTGCGGCATGCTGCTGTTCACCCAACTCGAGCTCACCAGCACCTACTGGGCCCATATCTTCCCCGGACTGGTGATCGTCGGTCTCGGTATCGGACTGGTGATCGCCCCGGCCATCAGCACCGCAACCCAGGGCGTGCAGGACGACGACGCCGGAGTGGCTTCAGCCGCGGTCAACACCTTCCAGCAGATCGGTGGCTCCATCTCCACCGCGGTGCTCAGCGCCTTCGCCGCCGCCGCAGCCACGGACTACATGCAGGGCAAGGTGCCCAACCAGACCAACGCCGCCCTGGCCGCGCTGAACAGCTACACCACCGCGTTCTGGTGGTCGGCGGGCATCTTCGCCGGCGGCGCGGTGATCTGCGGCCTGGTGCTGCGCCACGGCGCCGTGGAGAAAGACCCGAACGCGGTACCGGTCATGGCGCACTAGCCGGGCCGGACTGCTCCGTGCGCTCGGCGGACTCGGCCAGAATCTCCTCGGCCTGCGCCTGCGGGTCGTCGCTGCCCGCAACCCTCTCCTCGGGTAGCAGGTCGGCGCGAGTCGTCCGCTCGCCGGTGTTCTCAGAAGACGTCATGACCATGTCTACCGCATGGTCCAGGCCAGTGCTCGTCGTGCTGGCAGCCCCTTCCCCCGGGGCGTGCATGAGCCTAGGCTGGTCACATCCAGGTAGTGATCTGCACCACACGACGGCCGCTGGCGGAGGAGTCATCTTGCGTATCTCAGACGTGTTAAATGCCAAAGGTCTTGTGGTCATCACCGTGCTGCCGAGCACCGCCGTCACCGCGCTCTTGGCCGAGCTTATCGAGCACAACGTCGGCGCGGCGGTGGTGGTGGACGCCGACCAGATCGTGGGCATCGTGTCCGAACGCGACATCGTGCAGCAGTTGCACGCGCGCGGGCGCACCATGTTGGACCTGCCGGTGGCCGAGATAATGACCCGCACCGTACGCATCTGCTCGCCCGAGGACACCCTCGACAGCGTGTCGGTCACCATGACCAACCAGCGCACACGGCACATGCCGGTGGTGGTCGACGGACGCCTCGCCGGGATCGTCAGCATCGGTGACGTCGTCAAGACCCACATTGCCGAGCTGGAGCACGACCGAGAGCAGCTGACGGCCTACATCTCGCAGTGATAGCCGACCCTCGTGCGGCCGGCGCCACAGTCACCTGCGACGATATGCCCCTGCGCCACTAGACATTGTCCCGCCAGCAACACGGAGGTTCTGCCATGGTCGTCTTCGGTCTCATCGTGGTCGCGCTGACCGTGCTCATCGTCATCGGGCTGTCGATTTCGCTGTTCGTCCAGTCACTGCGTTCCTGAGGCCCTCACAGCAGCTTCTTCTGCACCTTCCCCATGGCATTGCGCGGCAGGGAATCGACGATCCGCACCGCACGGGGCCGTTTGTGCACCGAGAGCTCGTCCGCGACGAAGCCGGCCAGATCGACCCCGGCCAGTCCGGTCCCCACCACGTACGCCACGATGCGTTGCCCCAGGTCGGCGTCAGCTTCGCCGACGACCGCCGCCTCCAGCACCCCGGGATGGCTCAGCAGCGCGGTCTCGACCTCGCCCGCACCGATGCGGTAGCCCCCGGACTTGATGAGGTCGGTGGACTCCCGCCCGACGATGCGGTGGAAGTTCGTCGGATCGATGACAGCGACGTCTCCGGTGCGGAACCAGCCGTCAGCGGTCCAGGCCGCAGCCGTGGCCTCCGGCCGGTGCAGGTAGCCGTCGAACAGCGCCGGAGCTTGCACCTGCAGCTCGCCGATACTCTCCCCGTCCGCGGGCACCGCCGTCCCGTGCTCGTCCCGCAGCCGCGTCAGCACTCCAGGTAGTGGGTGACCCACCCAGCCCGGCCGTCGTTCTCCGTCGGCCCGGGTGCTCAGCGTGATGAGGGTTTCACTCATCCCGTAGCGCTCGACCGGCGCCGACCCCGTGAACTCGCGAAGCTGGCCAAAGGTGCTGGTGGGTAGCGCCGCACTGCCGGAGACCAGCAGCCGGGCGCCGGCGAGTGCGCGGGCGCTGCTCGGATCGGCGCACACCCGGCCCCAGACCGTGGGAACCCCGAAGTACAGGGATCCCGGGTTCGATCCTTCCGCTGCTGCCGCGTAGGCCTGCGGGGTGGGCCGGACGGTGTGCACCACGGGCGAGCCCACGCGCAGACCACCCAGGACCCCCAGGAGCAGGCCGTGCACGTGGAACAGCGGCAAGCCGTGCACCAGGACGTCCTCCGGTGTCCACGCCCAGGCCTCGCGCAGCCCGTCCAAGCCGGCGGCCACTGCCCCGCGAGAAAGCAACACACCTTTGGGTGCCCCCGTCGTCCCAGACGTGTACAGCACGAATGCGGTTGC
>JADGOX010000130.1 GCA_017882745.1 Mycobacteriaceae bacterium
CCTGGTCCGGGTCATTCCGGTTCCGCCGCAGCCCGGAGCCCCGGCCATGCAGCAATACCCGCCGCCGCGGGGGGGATTGCCCGCCTCCTCCAATTCGTGGCCGCAGAAGGTGGCGGTCTCACCGGATGGCAACCAACTGTTGGTGCCGCTCAACCTCACCGACAGTGCTGCAGTGGTTGACCTGAACCACTCCGACCAGGTGCGCTACGTGCCGACCGGGAGCTACCCGTTCGGTGCGGCGGTCGTACCCGGTGGCGATATCGGGCTGGTGACCAACGAGGCCGCAGGAACGCTGTCCGTGGTCGACCTGCAGCGCGGCGTGAAGCTCACAGACATCACGGTCGGCCCCCCGCTCTCTCATCCTCAGGGGGTCGTGGTTGACAGCGCCGGGGCGCGGGCCTATGTCGCGTTGTCAGCCAGCGACGAGGTTGTCGTGGTCGACCTGCGCGAACGGACTGTGGAGCGCACCGTCTCGGTGGGACGCAGCGCCGGTCTGGGAACGATGCCGGTGGCACTCGCGCTCGACCCGGAGGGCGACCGCCTGTTCGTGGCCGAGTCGGGAGCCGACGAGATAGCCGTGATCCGCCTGCCGGGCAAATCGACCGAACCCGAGCTCAACTGGACGGTGGTGGGGCGTATCCCGACCGCCGACCAGCCCCAGGCAGTAGTCACTGTTGCGGCCCAAGGCGGCCAGCCAGCGCTGCTCATGTACGTGGCTGCAGAGGGCGTCGGTTCGGGGCCAAACCCCGGCGGGCCCAACCCGGTCCTCCCCACGGACCCCATCTTCTGGGCCTTCAACCCAGTCGCTCCGACGACTGACGTCTTCAGCGGTGTCGGCTACGTCCCCGGTCTCGTCACCGGTCGGGCGGGGACGATGGCGCTTCCCACCGACGAGCAGGTTCGCCGCGTTACCCCCGCTGCCTCCCAGCAGTTGCTGCCGGCGGACTCTCAGCCACCCCCGGCCGACACTCCGCTACGCGCGGACGGGCCGATCAAGCACGTCTTCTTCGTGGTCCGCGAGAACCGGAGCTACGACCAGTTGCTGGGCGACGTCGGCCGGGGGAACGGCGACCCGAAGCTCACGGTGTTCGGCGAGAACGTGACCCCGAACATGCATGCGCTGGTTTCGCGCTTCCCGCTCATGGACAACGTGCTCGCCAACTCGGAGGCGTCGATTCAAGGGCATTACTGGACCTCCTCGGCCGGTGTTCCCGACTATGTCACCCGCAACTGGGTCCAGCAGTACGCCGGGCGCGGACGCCCCAACGACTTCGGCTCGTACGCCGTGACCTGGCCGGGCAATGGCTTCTTGTTCGACCAGGCCGAGCGCCAGCACATCTCCTACTTCAACTACGGCGAGGCCTTCATGGGCGGGCCAAGCTCGATACAGGACCGCGACCGCTCGGCCGCGCAGCTCGCGGAGCTTCAGCGCGTGGAGGCCAACTCCGACCTTGGCCCCCCATCGAACGGGTGTTACGCCTCTGACGCGAGCATGGGCCAGGCCCTCAACGGCGACCCACAGAACCCGTCCTCGGGAGAGATCTTCGATTCCAGCCTCCCCGCCGGCGCCCCACCGGGAAGCTTCTCCCACATGGACTGCTTCAAGAAGCGGTTCGCCAGCCAGCTCACCGCGAACGCCGTCCCGGCTTTCAACTACCTCGCCTTCACCACCGATCACACGCGCGGCACCCAGCCCGGTTTCCCCACGCCGAGCTCCATGGTGGCCGACAGTGACCAGGCAGTGGGTCAGTTGGTGGACACCATCTCCCACAGCGACATCTGGTCCTCCTCGGCCATCTTCGTTGTCGAAGACGATTCCCAGGACGGTGCCGACCACGTCAACGCCCACCGGATTCCGGCGATGGTGATCAGCCCATACGCCCGTAGCGGGGTCGTTCTGCACACGCGCTACGACCTGCTCTCGGTGGTGCGCTCGGCGGAACTCATCCTGGGCATGGATCCGCTCACCCTGAACGACGCGCTGGCCACCCCGATGTACGACGCGTTCGCCCCCACGGCGGTCAACGCCGCACCGGTGGCGGCTATCCCCACCCGAATTGACCCGCTCCTCCGCAACACGGCCGCCGCCCCAGACTCGCAATGGTCGAGCGCACTGCCGCTCGGGCAGCCCGACCTGGTACCGCAACAGCAGCTGGACACCATCCTGTGGCATTCGGTCTACGGGGCGAACAGCACGCCGCCACCGCCGGGGCCGGGTGCCGAAGTCGGCGAGTAGGGCGCGATCAGTGGTCACGCCTGTGAGCCCAGGGAGCTCGCGCCGCCTCACTGCAGCCCGGCAGTGTGCGGAACGGTGCGTCATTCGGCATTCGCGTGAACACGAGGCAGCCCCTTGCTTCCTATTGACGAAGATATGCTCGTGCTGTAATGATCAATTTGTTGTAGGTGAAATGGTATGTACGAACTCTTTCCGTACGCAGATCTCTTCTCACGAGATTTTCGATAGTCTCTGCCGAGCGTAGGAGCCATGTGCGATGACCACTCCCGATTCTTCGCAGAAGACCGCCGCTGTTCCAAGCATTGAGAATATGTCCGCGATGCGGCTCTTGAAGACCCTGAGCATCGTTGACGGGCTCGTCACGGTCGCGCTCGGGCTTGTGGTCTTGCGCTGGCCGGCTGCGACCTTGGTGGTACTCGCCGTGTTGTTCGGCGTCCAGTTGCTGATCCTGGGGGTGGTGCGCATCGTGCAGGCGGCACGGCGGACCCTCGCGTCAGCATCGTTGCGCATCATTGCTGCCGTCGCCGGAGTGCTGACCGCAGCAGTCGGCGTCATCTGCATGACCCACCCCTTCACGTCACTGCGTGTGCTCATTCTGTTGATCGCAGCCGGCTGGCTCATCGACGGGGTCGGCAACTTCTTCACCGGAGTCACCGCGCGGGCAGGCGTCGCTCGTCTCGCACACGCGGTGACGGGCGTCGTGTCCGTGGTCGGGGCACTCATCCTGGTGCTCTGGCCCGACTTGAGCTTGCTTGCGCTGGTCACCCTGGCCGGCTGGCTGCTGATCGTTCTGGGCGTGGTGGAACTGGTCGCCATCCTGCGGCGCCCAGAGCCGACAGTCCGCGGCACCACCTGAGCCACCACCTCGACAGGAGATCCACAGTGAACGAGCAACCCGAATCGCAAGGCACGCAGCCGCACCGAACAGGAAGCCCCAGGACCATCCTCGGGATCGCCATTGGCGTCCTGTTGGTGGTCTTCGTGATCATGAACAGGGACGAGACCAGTATCTCGTTCATCGTGTTCACCGCCCAGACCGCACTGTGGATCGCTCTGACCATTGCAGCGGTCGGCGGATTCATCGCGGGGTTCCTGGTCAGTCGCCGGCGCTACGGTAGTCAGGGCGCCGTCGTCAGGGGTGGTCCCCAGAGGTAGCCCTGGGCGTGCAAGTGCCTGCGTTCGTCGGTGTTTACTAGCACCGTGGCAGTGCGTGGAGGTCGACGGTGAGCGGGCACAGCCACTCGTTGTCGGGTGGCTCGCTGAGCCGCCGTGCGTCGCAGCTTGTGGTGGCGCTGCTGGTTCTCATCGGCATTGCGGTGGTGGTGGGTGCGGCGCTGCTGTGGCCGCCGCACCACACCTTCGCCGTTCCGGCACCACTGCAGAGCGCAGGGGGTGGGGTCACCACCACCGTGGCCGGGAAGGTCATCGCCGAGGAGCTCGGGCCGTGCGGGGGAACGGGTGGTGCCGCCGGGAAGGTGGATGTGCCTGCCGCGAGCGGGCCCACACCTGGTGATGCCGCCTACAGCTGCACCCGCACCACCGTCGCCATCGGCTCCGGACCCGACGCCGGGCACACCACCACCCTGGAGCTGAGCCCAGGGCCGGGATCACCGAACTTGCACGTGGGCGACGACATCCGCCTGACCAAGGGGTCTGATCCCAGCGGGGCGCCGCTGTATGACTTCTACGACTACTCCCGCGGCTTCCCGATGGCCCTTCTGGCGGGTGCATTTGCGTTGGTTGTCGTGGTGGTGGCCCGCTGGCGGGGGCTGGCCGCACTCGCGGGGCTGGGCGTGGCGGCGGGCATCCTCGGGGGTTTTGTCATCCCCGCGCTACTGGGTGGGGAGTCCGCGCTGCCGGTGGCGGTGGTTGGCGGAGCAGCCATTCTGTTTGCTGTGATCTACCTGGCGCACGGTGTGAGTCTGCGTACCAGTGCCGCACTACTCGGCACGCTTGCCGCACTGGGTCTCAGTGCGGGCCTGGCGCAGCTGGCGGTGAACATCACCCGGCTCACTGGGTTGTCGGAGGAGCAGAACACCACCCTGCAGGTGTACGTGGGGCAGGTGAGCATCAGCGGAGTCCTGCTCGCCGGGTTCATCATCGGTTCGCTGGGTGTGCTCAACGACGTCACCGTCACCCAGGCCAGCGCCGCGTTCGAGCTGGCCGCACTGGACCCGCATGCGCCGTGGCGCACAGTGTTCACCAGTGCGATGCGGGTCGGGCGGGACCACATCGCCAGCACGGTCTACACCTTGGTCCTGGCCTACGCGGGCAGCGCGCTTCCGTTGCTCATGCTGTTCTCCATCGCCGGCAGGTCATTGCATGACGTGGTGACCGGCGACGTGGTGGCCGTGGAGGTGGTGCGGGCGCTGGTGGGTGGGATCGCCCTGGTCCTCGCGGTCCCGCTGACGACGGCGATCGCGGCAATCCTTGCCCGCCCCGGCGAGGTGATGCCGGAGTCACGGCACCGGCTGCCACGCTGAGGCCTTCCCG
>JADGOX010000131.1 GCA_017882745.1 Mycobacteriaceae bacterium
AAGAATCCGCGCACTGGCCCGAGCGCCGGTCGCTTCCGGTGCCCTGCGCTTGCCTCACACAGCCTCTGCGAGGAGCAGCCCAAATCGCTCGTCGGGGTCAGTCCAGCACTCGGCGAGAGCGAATGCGGCGTCGGACAGCTCTGAGGCTATGCCGTTCAGACGGAACTTGGCGGAGATTTCCGTCCGAATCTCCTCACCAGCATCGAGGTGCACGTCCAGCGCCAGCTCCGGCACGTGCACGACCATCTTCTTCGTCGCCCGCAGCCGCATCTCGATCCATTCGTCGCGGGCGTTCCAGACGGCGACGTGCTCGAAGGCCTCCACGTCGAAGTCGGCGCCCAGCTCGCGGTTGAGAACGCGCAGCACGTTGCGGTTGAATTCGCCGGTGACACCAGCGGCATCGTCGTAGGCGGGCACCAGCACTGACGGCGAGGTCACGAGACCGACTCCGAGCAGGAGGTGCTCCCCCACCGTGAGCACGTCCCGCACACCTCTGAGGAACTCCGCCCGCTCGCTCGGAATGAGGTTGCCCAGCGTGCCACCGAGGAAGGCCACCATGCGGTGATCACCACCGGGCAACTGGTGCAGGCGGGTGGTGAAGTCACCGACGACGCCGTGCACCTGCACGTCCGGGTACTCCGCGGCGACCTCTTTTGAGGCAGCCTCCAACGCTGACTTCGACACGTCCTGCGGCACGTATCGGCGCAAGGTTCCCGCGGCACGCAGGGCGTCGAGAAGCAGCCTGGTCTTTTCCGAGGAGCCCGAACCAAGCTCGACCAGGGTGTCCGCGCCGCTCGCTGATGCGATATCTGCTGCATGCTCATGCAGGAGTGCCCGCTCAGTACGCGTCGGGTAGTACTCGGGAAGCTCGGTGATCTCTTCGAACAGCTCACTGCCCCGCGCGTCGTAGAACCACTTGGGTGCCAACCACTTCTCGTCAGCGCTGAGCCCGGCGCGCGCATCCCGGCGCAGCGCGGCACCCGCCTCGTCCGGGGACAGGTGAACCTCCAGTGTGGGCACGGTCATCGAAGCTCCAATGCGGTAACGGTGACCTCGCCCGGCCGGGCGGTCACCAGCGAGTGTTCCGGCACGGACTGCCATGCCGAGTCGTCGTCGTAGGGCTCCGACGCGAGAACAACGTGCTCGGGTCCGACCAGGTAGGACAGGGAGTGCTCCCACGCCGTGGCGATGAGCTGTTGCCCGTCGGAGAGCAACAGGTTCAGCCGAGACCCGGGCGCATCCCCGGCAACCCGCAGCACCAGATCGGCGACGGCGCCCACTGGATCGTGGCTCAGCCGGGGCCGCAGAGCGGTCCACAACAGTGCGGAGTCGGTGGGCGCATCCATGGCGAGCAGCTCAGCCATCGGCAGCGTCTGCGCCAAGGAGACGAGCGAGTGCGGCCATCCCGGCACCAGCCCGTTGTGGCTGAACGCCCAGTGCCCGTCGGTGAACGGTGCACTCGCAGTGGAAATCACCGGCATGCCCACAGTGGCCGAGCGCACGGCCGCAAGCACCGCACCCGAATGTGCAGCAGCCAGCACCGCAGCTCCGTCCGTGTCGGTCCACATCGGACGAGCGCTGCGGTAACGGACTGTTGCACCCTCAGACCACCATGCGGCGCCGTAACCGTCGGCATTGACGGTGCCACCACCACGCATGTCACGCGGAGCCCAGGACTGGGTCTGCAAGGAGTGCGGTCCTCGCGTGAGCAACTCACCCACCGCACAGGGCGGACCAAGAAATGCCAGATGTCGGCACACGCTCGCGCTCAGCCCATTTCGCCGGGGCTGAGGTCCCGCGCGCAGCGAAAACCAGCGAAGATCTGGCGACGGATGGGGTGGTCCCAGTTCCGAAATGTACTGCGGGCCACCACCTCATCGGTACCGAAGGAGCCTCCGCGCAACGTCCGGTAGTCGCCGCCGAAGAACACCTGCGAGTACTCCTCGTACGGGAACGCAGAGAAGCCAGGGTAGGGGTGAAACCCCGAGGTGCACCACTCCCAGACGTCGCCGATCAGCTGGTGCACACCCAATGCCGATGCCCCTGCCGGATAGGACCCGACAGCGGCAGGCTGCAGATGACGCTGACCGAGATTCGCGTGCGAAGGCGTGGGGGCCTCGTCGCCCCACGGGTAGCGCCGTGATCGGCCGGACGCCGGGTCATGGCGCGCCGCTTTTTCCCACTCGGCCTCGGAGGGCAGCCGCCTCCCGACCCAGCGGGCGTAGGCCTCCGCTTCGTAGAAGCACACGTGCATCACGGGTTCCCGAGCTGGTACCGGCTCGGTCACGCCGAAGCGGCGCCGCCACCACGAGCCTCCGGCGTCGTGCTCCCAGAACTGGGGCGCGCTCAGCCCGGCGTGCACCCGGTGTTCCCACCCTGCAGCACTCCAGAGCTCACGTCGTGCGTAGCCGCCGTCAGCGATGAAGGCCTGGTACTGCCCGTTGCTCACTGGAGTCGTGTCGATGGCGAAGCCGTCAAGATGGACCGGGTGCGCAGTCCGCTCGTTGTCCAGGGCCCATGGCTCGGTGGACGTACCCATCGTGAACTCACCGGCAGGAACAACGACCTCAGCGGGCAGCACCGGCACAGGAGGGGACGGCGTCCCGGGTGCGCGCAAGGCCGGCGCACCACGTCGCAGCTGGTGCGTGGCCAACATCGTCTCCGCGTGCTGCTGCTCGTGTTGGGCAATCATGCCGAAGGCGAACGCTTTGTCCTGCAGAGGATCTCCAGCAAGTCCACTGGTCTCCAGAACGTCAAACACCTTCTCCCTCACCGTCTTCACGTATCCGCGGGTCTCGGCCGGGCTGAGCAGCGGCAGCGAAGGGCGACTCGACCGAGAGTGCTTGAACGCGTCGTAGAGCTCGTCGATGTCCTGGCGCACCGGGTCGCGACCTCCGACATCGCGCACCAGCCACAACTCCTCCTGGTTGCCGACGTGCGCCAGGTCCCACACCAGGGGACTCATCAACGGGGAATGCTGGGCGGTGAGCTCTGCCTCGTCGACCTGGGTCAACGCCGTGGTCCGGGCTCGTCCGCGCACCAGCGTGTCGGCAACGTGGGTACGAAGGTCCTCGGTGCTCCGGCTCAACTTTCCTCCAGCTGGTGGTTGGGGGTACGGCGGCGCGAGACGCGGTCAGCCGCTTGCGAGAGCAGCAGCGCCATCGTCGGATCCGTGAGGCGAGTTGCGCCCAGCTCCAACAGGGCAGCGGCGGCTTCGCGGAGCGGCCGGTCCTCCAGGCCCCGCTGCGCGGCATCACGCCAACGGCCTTGCGTACCAGCGACGATGGCGCGGGCGGAATCCACAGTGGACTCATCGGCGAGCAGGACGCCGAGCAGGACGATGGGGACCTGCCACAAGGTGCCGGGCTGCGCATCGAGGTAGCGGACCTCGAAGTGCCCATGGGCGCGAACGGGTGGAAACAGCGTGCTCAGGTGGTAGTCGAGATCCTCAGGGGTGGGCGGCCGACCGATCGCCGAATCCAACCGACCCTCCACCCAATCGGCAAAGCTCCCCCCGGCCGGCGCCGACCACGTATCTTCGCCGCGCCGCACGCACAGCAAGGGAACGTCCAGCGCCCAGCCGGCGTACGCCCCAGCCGGATCGACTGCATCCATGGGCGGAGCCTGCGTGCGGCACGGATCGAGTTCCAACCACGCACGCATTCGTTGCGAGGCCCAGCGTCCCGCAGGCGCGCCCTGCAGCCGAGGCGAGCACGCAAACGCAGCAACCAGGGCAGGACCCGCCTCGTGCAAGAACGCCCACCGCGCTGCCATCTCGGCGCCCGAGCCACCAGCATCGACGCTCACCTGAACGGCCGCGGTGCTGCACATCATCAGCCTCCCGAACGGCCCGACCTCGTTGAAGGCCTCCTCCATCGCGCAGTACCGCGGCGACATGAGCTGGCGAAGCGGTGGCCGGCTCTCGTCGGCTGCCCCGTCTTTGAGTCGGAAGCCGGCCGGCTCGAGCAAGCGGGCCAGCTGTGCAGCGTCGGCGACCAATGCCGAGCAGAGCGTGTCGACGTCGGGGTAGGGAGCGCTGGACAGCTCGACCTGTCCCCCGGGTTCGATGGTGACAAAACTTCCGCCAGGCAGATTGCGGGCGGGCGACGCGGGGTTGATGCTGCTCGGTGCATGATCGCCGAGTGCCCTGGCTATCTCGGCCAAGGCCGGCGGTCTGAGCGGGTCGTGAACGTCGGTGAGAAGCCACTCCAGCTCGGCGCCGATCAGCTGTGGTGGCCCCTGCTTGAAGCACACCACACCGACGTGGGCCTCCGCCTCCGTCCGACCGCGCAGAATCTGCACGGTATCGGTTGAACCCGTCATGGCCACACCTCCATGTTTCGCATTCGACGCTACACAGCCGACGATTCATCCGCTCGGCATGTCGGCCCCGGCTGGGAACCGTACGTACGGCTTGGGTGCCTATGCTCAACACCGTGCCGAAGGTCAGCCAGGATCACCTCGACTCGCGCCGCCGTCAGATTCTCGACGGGACGCGCGAGTGTTTTGCGCTCTACGGCTACGACGGCGCCACCGTCCGCAGGATGGAGGAAGCCACCGGCCTCTCCCGCGGCGCGATCTTCCACCACTTTCGTGACAAGGAAGCACTGTTTCTCGCGCTTGCGCTGGAGGAGGCGCAACGCATGGCGGACGTTGTCGCCAAGCAAGGCCTGGTGCAGGTGATGCGCGAGCTGTTGGTGCACCCAGAGCAGCACGACTGGCTGGGTACCCGGCTCGAGGTGGCCCGGCGGCTGCGTGCCGACGCCGAGTTTCGTGCCGGATGGGCAGAGCGCTCAGCCGAGATCACCGCAGCAACCAAGGCCCGGCTGGAGCGCCAGCGCGCCGCAGGCAAGGTCCGCGACGACGTGAACGCCGGGGTGCTCACCGGATATCTCGAACTCGTCCTCGACGGCCTGATGGCGCACCTCGCGATGGGACTGCCAGCCGAGCACCTGGGACCGGTGCTGGACCTCGTGGAGGAGTCAGTGCGCCGACACGAGTGAGCCTGCTGGACGGCAAGATCCTCAGCGGACGGTCAGGGACGCATGGTGGAGAAGTTGCCCGCATGCAGCTCCGCGTAACGGCCGCCGCGCGCCAGCAGCTCCTCGTGCGTGCCCCTCTCCACGATTTGTCCGTCCTCGACGACACAGATGAGGTCCGCGTTGCGGATGGTGGTCAGGCGGTGGGCGATGACGATGGCGGTGCGACCCACCAGGGCCTCGGTCAGCGCCTCCTGCACCGCGTGCTCGGACTCCGAGTCCAAGTGCGCAGTTGCCTCGTCCAGGACCACCACTCGCGGCTGGGCCAGCAGCAGCCGGGCGATGGTCAGGCGTTGCCGTTCACCACCGGACAGCCGGTAGCCCCGCTCCCCCACCACGGTGGCCAGGCCGTCAGGCAAGGACCGCACCAAGCGCTCCAGCCGGGCCCTGCGCAGGGCATGCCACAGCTGCTCGACCGTCGCCTCTGGGTCCGCATAGCGGAGGTTCGCCTCCAGCGTGTCGTGGAAGAGGTGCCCGTCCTGGGTGACGACACCCACCGCACCGCGGAGCGAGTCGAAGGTGGTGTCCCGGACGTCACAGCCGCCCAGCAGCACGCCACCGGAATCCACGTCGTAGAGGCGGGCGAGCAGGGAGGCGATCGTCGACTTGCCGGCACCGGAGGAACCGACGAGCGCCACCAACTGACCCGCCTCGGCGAACATCGACACCCCGTGCAGGACCTCTTCGCCGCCTCGGGTGTCCAGCACCGCCACCTCCTCCAGGGACGCCAACGACACCGAGCTGGCGGAAGGGTACGAGAAGCGGACGTCGCGCAGCTCCACCGACAGCGGGCCGGCAGGCAGTGGCTTCGCGTCAGGCTTTTCGGTGATGGTCAGTGAAAGGTCCAGTACCTCGAACACCCGCTCGAAGCTGACCAGGGCGGACATCACGTCGACCTGGGCGTTGGCCAGCGCCGTGAGCGGCCCGTACAGCCGAGTGAGCAGCAAAGCCAGGCTCACCACGGCACCCGCTTCGATCCGTCCGGTGTAGGCGAGGTATCCGCCGAGTCCGTAGACCAGTGCCTGGGCGAGGGACGAGACGAGCGTCAGTGCCGTGAGGAACACGCGGGTGGCCATCGCCGTGCGTACGCCGATGTCACGGACGCGGGCGGCGCGCTCGCCGAACTCCCGGGCCTCGACATCCGGGCGACCGAACAACTTGACCAGCGTGGCCCCCGGTGCGGAGAACCGCTCCGTCATCTGGTTTGTCATGCCCGCGTTGAGGTCGGCCGCCTCGCGTTGCAGGCCCGCCATCCGGGAACCCACGCGGCGGGCCGGGACGACGAACACGGGCAACAAGATCAAGGCAAGCACGGTGACCTGCCAGGACAGCGCGAGCATCACGACAACCGTCAACAAGAGCTGGATGACGTTGGTCACCAGACCGGAGAGCGTGGAGGTGAACGCGCGTTGCGCGCCGATGACGTCGTTGTTGAGCCGAGACACCAACGCGCCGGTTCGCGTGCGGGTGAAGAAAGCCACCGGCATGCGTTGCACGTGGGAGAACACCGCACGCCGCAGGTCAAGGATCAGACCCTCACCGATACGGGACGCCTGCCACCGCTCCGCCAGTCCGAGCCCTGCGTCCACCACGGCCAGGCCCGCGATGATCAACGCGATGACCACAACGGTCCGCAGCCCTTGCCTGCCGATGATGACGTTCACCACGCGGCCGGCGAGCAAGGGCGTCACGACAGCGATCACCGCAGACGCCACAGTGACAAGCAGCAACAACACCACCGAACGTCGGTGTGGGCTGGCGAAGCGGGCAATACGGCGAACCGTGCCTCGACTGACCTTGCGGCGCGGCTCGGCCGCCAGCATTGCGCCGCGCATCATCATCCATCCGTTGTCCACAACGGAAAAGTATCACCAGCTCGGGCCTGTAAAGTCCACCGCCCAACTCGACTGTCCCACAGCCTGTTTAGGTGACCTTGCCTCACACACGCAGTACTCCTGGCAGGGGATTTCGCGCCATCCTCGCCCCAACGCGCCTCAGAACCCAGAGTCGGAACGTGTCTTCGCCCCATCGGCCCTCGCGTCGCGCCGCCGCTGCAGGGCCCGGCCTGGAACCTCGGCAGCGGAAACCAACAGAAAGGACATCTCGGCGAGGCTCGGGCTGACCCAGGCCAGGGCGATCGGAAGAGCGCACAGAACCATCACCGTGACCGCCCGCGCCTGCGCCGCCAACTGTTCGCGCGGATCGGGCACCTGGCGAAGGAGACCCCTGCGGTGGATCGTCCACCTCAGCCACTGCAGAGCGAGGTTCGCCAGGATGAGGTTGACCGAGAACAGAACGACCCCGAGCGGGTTCTGATCGGTCGAGCCCATGAGGGAGCTGGTGAACGGCACCAGGCAGATCGTCAGAAGAAACCAGAAGTTGCGCTTCATGAGGTCCTCGGCTTGGACCCCGACCAGGTGGAACATCCGGTGGTGTGCCATCCAGAGACGGGCGATCACCCAGAACGCCACGAAGAAGGCGATGAAGACCGACCCTCGGTCTGTGATCACCCGCCACAGGTCACCGGCGGAGGGGCCGAAAGCGGACGGGATCTGGATATCGAGGACCAGCAAGGTCATGGCGATGGCGACCACGCCGTCGGTCAGAGTGAGCATGCGGTCGACGGTCGCCTGCGAATCATCGTTCGGCGCCGTCTGCTCCTCTGGCTCGCTCACAGTCGCAGTGTGTCAGGAGTAGCGCGTGCGTTGGCGTCCGACACGACCGGCGCCGGAATTCCGGTTACGCGGCCACCGGACGTGGGGAGCGACCAACACGATCACCGCGATGAGTAGGCCGACCGTCCCCGACAAGAGCAGCGGCAGCTCGCCCTCACCCTGCCAGAGCAGGCCCGCCCACACCCCCGCGACCAGTACCCCCACCCCAGTGAGCCCCTGGAAGACGCCCTGCGCCGTGGCCTGACGCTCCCGCCCCACCAGCGACGAGATCCAGGCCTTGCCCACACCATCCGTGCAGGCTGTGAACAGACCGTAGACCCCGATGAACAACCATGCCGCGAGGTGGTTCGACGTCAGCCCGAGACCGAGATAGCCGACGGAGAAGAACATCAACCCGATGCCGAACACCGTGGGCTTCCGGAACCGGTCAGAGAGCAGACCCGCAGGGTAACTCGCCGCCGCGTAGACCGCGTTGTAACCGACGTAGGACAGGATGACGTCGGTCACCGAGAAGCCGATCTCGTTCAGCCGCAACAGCAACAGCGCATCGGGAAAGTTGATCAGGCTGAACACCAACAGCGCCCCGACCACGCGCCAGTAGCGAACCGGCAACTCCTTGGCGCCCTTCAGAATCGACTGACTGCGGCCGCGCCGGACCTCCTGCGGGCGTTCCCGGACTGCGAGCACCAACAGCACACTCAGCACGGCGGGCACCACAGCGATCAAGAGCAGCGGCTTGATCTGGTGGTCCAGCAACTCATAGCCGGCCAGTCCGATCAACGGACCCACCACTGCCCCGAGCGTGTCGGCTGCCCGGTGGAAACCGAACACGTGGCCCCGCTCAGCTGCCGGGACCCCGTCGACCAGCAACGCATCGCGCGGCGCGCCTCGCACTCCCTTGCCGAGCCGGTCCACGACGCGCCCCGCGAGCACACCCGGCCAAGCCCCGGCCAAGGCGACGATCACCTTCCCCAACGCCGCCAAGCCGTAGCCGGTTGC
Organism: Mycobacteriaceae bacterium; assembly: GCA_017882745.1. Lineage (GTDB taxonomy): Bacteria > Actinomycetota > Actinomycetes > Mycobacteriales > Mycobacteriaceae > X156. Next base: position 8,714 of record JADGOX010000131.1, read on the forward strand.
GATGAGCGGGCGCCTGCTGAACCGATCACCCAGCGCGCCGGCACCGAGCTTGGTCACCGACGCGGCACCCTCCGCCACACCCTCCACGGCGCCCACCACCGCCGGCGGTGCACCCAATACTGCGGTGAGATAGATCGGGAGCAGCGGATACAGCAGTTCGCTCGCAGCATCCTGCAGGAACGACACACCGGCGAGCACACGCACGTTCCTGGTCAGCCACGGCCGCCGCCTCGGCTCGGGCGGTGGCGGTGGCGCGGTCCCGGTGGTCACGACGCAACGTCACCGCGTGGCTCGCCCGCGCACGCCAGTGGCGCCGCGGCCGCGGCGCCACTGGCGTGCGGGTATCGCCCAGAGGCCAACACAACTCCTCCGGGAACTCGCCGGCTCGCCAAGAATCAGCTCGCGTCGGCGGGTGCGCGCTCGCTCTGGCCGGGGCTCCCTGTCTCCTTGGACGCCACGCGGCGGCTGTGCCACAGGCCCAGAGCCGAGAGCAGCAACATCAGGCCGGCGCTGATGAACGCGACGACCGCTCCGATACCGCCGAGGGTGCCCATGGTGTCGAAGGCGTAGGCGTTGAACAGCAGCCCGCGCGCGGTCTCGAGCTTGAACGCTGGCTCCAAGGTGGCGGCGAGCCTGACGTCAGTGGGGTTGGCTCGGGCCTGCGCGCTGAGCTGGGCGTAGGACTTGCCGCCGCCGACCGCCTTCAACTGCGGAGCGATGACATCGTCGGCGTAGGTCTTGGCCTGGGCGCCGGTGGTCAACTGCTGGCCGGCGTACTGGCTGAACGGGGCGAAGTCCAGTTTGACGGCCGCAGCGGCGGCCTCGGTCGGGAAATAGATCTGCTGCTCGGTGAGCTGGGTGCGCACTTCGTTGGAGATGAAGTTGTGACCCCAGACCAGCAGCGAACCGGCGACGACCAGAATGACAGCAAGCGTGAGCCCCAGCCAACTGAGCAGTCGATCAAGAGTTCTGCGTTGCATGGCTGCACTCCTCAAGAAGCGGCGGCGGCGCGACCCGGTTGGACGACCCCATCCGATTGGCTCTCGCCGCAGCCTGCTCTGCCACCGCCCGACAGCAATAGGGCTGAAGGTCCCGAAAATCCCGGGCCCCCGCACCGGGGCGTTTCGATCAAGCGAGCTGGACCATCTCCAGGTACTCCGCCGACCAGTGATCTTCTGACCCGTCCGGCAACAGGATCACCCGTTCGGGCTCCAGCGCCTCGACCGCACCGGGATCGTGGGTGACGAGAACGACCGCTCCGGCATAGCTGCGCAACGCATCCAACACCTGCTCACGGGAGACGGGGTCGAGGTTGTTGGTCGGCTCGTCGAGGAGGAGCACGTTCGCGGCCGACGAGACCAGACCGGCAAGCGCCAGCCGGGTCTTCTCACCACCGGAGAGGGTGCCCGCAGGTTGATCGAGCTGATCGCCGCTGAAGAGGAACGCGCCCAGGAGACTGCGAAGCTGTGTTGCATCGGTGTCGGGAGCGGCGTGACGGATGTTCTCCCACACGGTGGCGTTGTGGTCCAGCGTCTCGTGCTCCTGGGCGAAGTAGCCCAGTTTCAGTCCGTGTCCGGGGATCAGCCTGCCGGAGTCGGGAGTCTCGGTCCCCGCCAGAAGACGGAGCAACGTGGTCTTGCCGGCACCGTTGAAACCCAGCACCACCACCCGGCTGCCCTTGTCGATGGCCAGGTCCACGCCGGTGAAGATCTCCAGCGAGCCGTAGACCTTGGTGAGGCTCTCCGCCATCAGCGGGGTCTTGCCACAGGGCGCTGGCTCGGGAAAGCGGATCCTCGCGACCTTGTCACTGACCCGGATATCATCCAAGCCCGCCATCAACTTGTCGGCCCGCTTCGCCATGTTCTGTGCAGCAACAGCTTTGGTGGCCTTGGCGCCCATCTTGGCCGCCTGGACCCGCAGCGCGCCGGCCTTCTTCTCCGCATTGGCGCGCTCACGGCGGCGGCGCTGCTCGTCGGTGGCGCGAGCATCGAGGTAGCGCTGCCACGTCATGTTGTAGATGTCCACCTCACTCCGCACGGCATCGAGGAACCAGACGCGGTTCACGACGTCGGCCAACAGGTCGACATCGTGGCTGATCACGACCAGGCCGCCGTCGTGGGACTGCAGAAACCCGCGGAGCCAGGTGATCGAGTCAGCGTCGAGGTGGTTGGTCGGCTCGTCCAGCAGCAAGGTGGTTCCGGAGCGGCCGCCACTGCCGTCCGAGGCCGCGAACAGGATGCGGGCGAGCTCCACCCGACGACGCTGCCCACCGGAGAGTGTGCTCAGCTGCTGACTCAGGATGCGGTCGGCAAGGCCGAGGTTGGCGCAGATGCGAGCTGCTTCGCTCTCGGCCGCATATCCGCCGAGCGAGGAGAAGCTGTCTTCCAAGACCCCGTAGCGGCGGACCGCCGCGTCCAGCGCCTTGCCGTCGACCAACTCGGACATCGCCACCTGCTGCTTCTCCAGATCACGCAACAGCTGGTCCAGCCCACGGGCGGACAGCACCCGGTCCTTGGCCGTCACGGACAGGTCGCCCTCTCGGGGGTCCTGCGGCAGGTACCCGAGCTCACCGGTGCGAACGATGCTGCCTGCATAGGGGGCACCCTCCCCGGCGAGAACCCGCATCGTGGTGGTCTTGCCCGCACCGTTGCGGCCGACGAGACCGATCCGATCACCGGGTTGGATACGCAACCCCGGCCCGGGTACGGACAGCAGCGTCCGCGCCCCAGCGCGAATTTCGAGGTCGGTTGCGGTGATCACTAAGGCTCCAAGGACAGCAGGGCGGTAAA
>JADGOX010000011.1 GCA_017882745.1 Mycobacteriaceae bacterium
GATTGCGACCGCGAAGTTCTGGGCGGCCGACGCTGGCCACCGGGTCGCGCACACCGCGGTGCACGTACACGGTGGAGTCGGCATCGACATGGACTACCCGCTGCACCGGTATTTCGTGGCAGCCAAGCGAAACGAGTTCGAGCTGGGCAGCGCCACGACCCAGCTGCTTCGCATCGGGGCGACACTCGCCGCCGAACCGGTCTGAGCGGCACTCGACCCCGGCACAATCGTGGCTGCCGGGGTCGAGTGCCGCTCAGAGTTGGCTGCTGCCAGCTCAGCGCAGCGCGAGCTGCTGACCGACCACGATCAGGTTCGGGTCCTGAATCGTGCCCTGGTTCAGGGTGAACAGGGCCTGGTATCCGCCCTCGATGCCATTGGCCTGGGCGACCGCTGACAGCGTGTCACCGGACTTCACCACGTAGTCGGCGCCAGCCTTGGGGGTGGTGCTGACGCTGGCCTTGGGAGCCGACTTGGTCGTGGCCTTCGGGGCATCAGCCGTGGGGCTTGAGCTGACGCTGGCCTTGGGAGCCGACTTGGTCGTGGCCTTCGGGGTCGAGCCGCTCGCAGAGGAACCGGCGCTGGAGGAGGTGTTGGCTGAGCCAAGCGCCTTCCCGCAGACGGGCCACGCGCCCTTGCCCTGGCCGGCGAGAACCTTCTCGGCGACCTGGACCTGCTGGGCCTTGGGGGCGCCCTGCGGCGAGCCGGTGCCGCCGTAGGCCTGCCACGTGCTGGGAGTGAACTGCAGTCCGCCGGAGAAGCCGTTGCCGGTGTTCGTGGACCAGTTGCCGCCGCTCTCGCACTGCGCGACGGCGTCCCAGTTGTTGCCCGTGGTGGCCGGTGCGGCCGAGGCGGACCCGGCGAAGATGGCCAGTGGGGCTCCGACGAGCATGCCGGCGATGGCGACCTTGGCGGCGGTGCGGGCGGTTGTCGTGTTCTTGCGGTGCGTAACGGTGCTGCGAATCATCTGTGGTGGATCCTCTCCTGCGCCTGCGAAGTTAGCTGTCGGGTTCGGGCTGAGAGGTCGCCCGGCCGTGCCGCGCGTGAGTACCGGCGGTCTGTGGCTTCACCCCAGGACAGAAAGGCGTCTTGCCGCTTTACTGCCCGTCGTCCGGTCTCCCGGATGTGGGTTCTCCGTCCCTGTCCCTCGTAAGATCGGAGGTACCGGTATCCCGCGGGACAGGGCTGAGCGCGGCGGGCCGGTGAGCGGCCGGTTGGTTCCGGCCATCAACGAACGTACGGACCAGAGGGCCCCACGTCGACTCACGGTCGCGGGATCGACCGAATGCGGTAACGCCCGCGCGGACCCCGACGATTGCAGCAAATGTGCAGGTCAGAGGTCCAACGCGGGCGTCAATTGACTGCTGGCACCAGTGAGGATTTCGTGGCCGGGATCACGATCTTGTTGCGCTCTCAGCCACATACCACAGTGCGTTCTGGGTCAGCGCAGCGTGTCCAAGCGCGCCACCGTGGCGTCGAACTCGTGGATCAGGTCGGCCATCACCTCGGCCACAGGGCGGATCTCGTTCATCCGTCCCACGATCTGGCCGATCGGCATCGAGACCACCTCGGGGTCGTCCGAGCGGGCAATGCGCTGGTGCGCCTCACCCACCAACAGGTTCTGCAGCGGCATCGGCAACGGGTCGGGCGCATCTGGCGCGGACCAGGCCTCGGTCCAGCGGGTCTTGAGCAGCCTGGCGGGCTTGCCGGAGTAGCTGCGGGCACGCACCGTGTCGCTGGAGCTGGCTGCGAGCAGTGCGCGCTGCATGGTGGACGGACCGCCACCTGCACCCGCATCCAGCTGGTACTCCGCGGACGTGAGCCAGTAGGAGCCCATCCACACACCGGAGGCACCGAGGGCCAGTGCTGCCGCAATCTGTCGCCCTGAACCGATGCCGCCGGCGCCGAGCACAGTTGCGCGATCACCAACCGCGTCGACAATCTCGGGGAGCAGCACCATCGAGGCGATCTCGCCGGTGTGGCCACCCGCCTCGTAACCCTGGGCTATGACGATGTCCACGCCGTTGTCGACGTGGTGCACCGCGTGCGCCGCCTTGCCGGCAAGGGCGGCGACGACCACCCCGTGTTCGTGAGCCTGGTCGATGATGTCCTTGGGCGGGGAGCCCAGGGCGTTGGCGATCAGCTTGATCGGATGGCGCAGGGCCACCTCGACGTGTGAGCGGGCGACTGAATGGAGCCAGCCGAGCACCCCCTCTGCTGATGCCACGCCCTCCGCCAGCGGAGGCACGCGCAGTTGCTCCAGGGTGCGGTCCACAAATGCGCGGTGCTCCGGCGGGATCAGCTTCTGCAGGTCGACCGACGCCGCGTCCGTGGGGATCTTCGCGGGCATCACGATGTCGACACCGTAGGGCTTCCCGTCGGTGTTCTCGTCCATCCAGTCGAGCACCGCGTCGAGTTCGTCGGCGTCGTTGAAGCGCACGCAACCCAGTACGCCCATCCCACCCGCGCGGCTGATCGCCGCCGCGACGTGCTCAGAGGGTGTGAACCCGAAGATCGGGTGTTCTATGCCGAACTGTTCGCTGAGCGCGGTGTGCACAGGTCCTCCTGCGGTCGGTCCTCAGCGTGTTTGCGCGCCGAGGTGTAGTCGGCTTTGCCGGTGGCCAGCCGGGTGATCTCGTCAACCAGCCACAAGCTGCGGGGCACCTTGTAGCCGGCGATCTCGCCCCGGACGTGCGCGATGAGTTCCTCTGCTGTCGGCGTCCGGCCGGCGCGTGGCTGCACCAGTGCAGCCACGCGCTGACCGAGGGTGTCGTCGGGCATGGCGATGACCAGTACGTCGAAGACGTCGGGGTGGCTCTTGAGTGCTCCCTCGACCTCCTCGGGAAAGACCTTTTCCCCACCTGTGTTGACGCAGGTGTTGCCGCGGCCGAGCAGTGTCATGGTGCCGTCGGCCTCGATACGCGCCATGTCGCCCGGTGTGGCGTAACGCTTGCCGTCCACCTCGGCGAACAGCGTGGCGGTCTTGACCGGGTCCTTGTAGTAGCCGAGGGGGATGTGACCACCGCGGGCCATCCGGCCCACCTCGCCGGAGCCCGGCTCCACGCGCTGGTTGTCCTCGTTGATGACGATCGTGTCGGCGGTGACCGTCACCCGCGGTCCGCTGGAGCTGTCGGTGTCCTTCGACATGACACTGATCCCGGTGAACCCCGTCTCCGAGGACCCGACTGAGTTGGTGATCACCACGTTGGGCAGGGCGTCGACGTACTGGTCCTTGACGGCGGGCGAGAACAGGGCTGCGCTGCTGGAGATGGCGAGAAGTGAGGAGGCGTCGTAGTTGCCTGACGTGTACTCCTCGATGAGCGGCCGGGCCATCGCGTCGCCCACCAGAACCACCACTTGCACCTTGTCACGGGCAATGGATTCCCAGATGATCTTCGGATCGAACTGCGGCACAAGCACGACGGTGTCGCCGGCGAACATGGCGGCCAGGGCGGCCCACTGCGCGTTGCCGTGGATCAACGGCGCAAGACACATCCGCGTCATGCCTCCGGTGATCTCCCCGGACTTCGCCTGCTCCCACTCGTCGGCCAGGGGCTCGCCGGTCATGAAGTTGATGCCGCCGCCGAGAGCCCGCCAGATGTCCTTGTGTTGCCACATGACGCCCTTGGGGAAGCCGGTGGTACCTCCGGTGTAGAGGATGTAGAGGTCGTCGCCGCTGCGCTCGCCGAAGTCACGCTCAGGTGACCCTTCCGCGACAGCACTCTCGTAGTCGGTTCCCTCGTACTCACCTTCGGTGCCGTCGTCGACCACGAGCACGTGCTGCAGCTGCGGAGTATCCGGTCGCACGTGCGCGACCTTGTCCGTGAACTGGCGCTCGGTGATCAGCGCGACCATGTCCGAGTTGTCGAACAGGTAGCGCAGCTCCTTCTCGACGTAGCGGTAGTTCACGTTGATGGTGACCGCCCGCAGCTTGTAGGCAGCGAGCATGAACTCGATACCCTCGATCCGGTTTCGGGTGTAGAGCCCGACGTGGGATCCAACGGTCACCCCGTGCTCGGCCAGATGATGCGCAAGCTGGTTGCTCCGGGCTTCCAGTTGCGCAAATGTCCTCTTGTCGTCACCGCAGATCAACGCGATGCGCTCGGGGAACAGGTCGACGGCGTGCTCGAAAAGGTCTGCAATGTTGAGGGCCACGGGTACAAAGTAGAACCTGTTATCGTTCCGCGCAACAGCCGCGTCGTTGTTCGCTCACAGGAGGTTCGCCCATGCCCACAACAGGGACCAATAAAGAAGCCCCGCACTGCCTGGTGGAGCGGAGGGGGCACACCCTGATCGTCACGATGAACCGGCCCGCGGCGCGCAACGCGCTTTCCGGACCGATGATGGCGATCATGCGTGACGCCTGGGACGAGGTGGACCAGGACGTCGACATCCGCGCCTGCATCCTCACCGGGGCGGGCGGCTCGTTCTGCGCGGGTGCCGACCTGAAGAACATGAGCAGCAACCACCCCGGCGACGCAGGCGGAGCGCCGGACTTCTCGGTGATCGAGCCGCTACTCAAGGGCCGCAGGCTCACCAAGCCGCTGATCGCCGCCGTCGAGGGGCCGGCCATCGCCGGAGGCACGGAGATTCTGCAGGCGACCGACATTCGGGTTGCCGGCGAGAGCGCGCGCTTCGGGGTGTCCGAGCCGCGCTGGGGGCTGTTTCCGCTCGGCGGCTCAGCGGTTCGCCTGCCCCGTCAGATTCCGTACACGGTGGCAGCCGACCTCCTCCTCACCGGCAGGCACATCAAGGCCGCAGAGGCCAAGGAGATCGGGCTGATCGGGCACGTCGTCCCCGATGGCGAAGCGCTGACCAAGGCCCTGGAGCTGGCCGAGATGATCGCCGCCAACGGACCGCTGGCGATCCAGGCGATCCTGCGCACCATCAGGGAGACCGAGGGCCTGCACGAGAACGACGCATTCAAGATCGACGCCGAGCTCGGTTTGGCCGTGTTCCGCAGCGAGGACGCCAAGGAAGGCCCTCGGGCCTTCGCCGAGAAACGGAAGCCCGTGTTCCGCGGGTTGTGATCACGAGGTGGCGGCTGTCCGCTACTCATCACTCACGAGGGCGTCTCCCAGCGCCTTCACTCTGGCGGCGTCGCCGCAGGTGACCACCAGGCTGGTGACACCGACTGCCTCCCAGCGACGGGCTGTCGCCCGGACGTGCTCCACGCTGCCGATGATCGCCGTCTCCTCCACCAGCTCGTCCGGAACGGCAGCCACCGCCTCCGCCTTACGCCCGGACGTGAACAGCCGGGTGATGTCGTCGACCACCTCCGCGTAACCCATCCTGCGGAACACATCGGCGTGGAAGTTCATCTCGGGGGCCCCCATGCCGCCGGCGTACAAGGCCAGTGACTGCTTGATCCGTGCGTACTCGGGGGCCGGGTCATCGGTGATGACCACGTTGCAGGTGGCGGATATTTCGAAGTCGGCCCGACTGCGCCGCGCACCGGGCCGGGCGAAACCCTCATCCAGCCACTCGTCGTACATCGGCGCCGACCGCGGCGAGTAGAAGATCGGTAGCCAACCGTCGGCGATCTCCGCCGTCATCGCGACGTTCCGCGGCCCTTCGGCGCCGAGCCAGATCGGGATGTCGGCCCGGAGTGGGTGGGTGATCGGCTTCAGTGGCTTGCCCAGCCCCACCGAGCCCTCGCCGCGGTAGGGCAGGGGGTAGTGCGGTCCGTCGTTGGTAACCGGCCGCTCGCGCGCCAGGACCTGCCGAATGATCGAGACGTACTCCCTGGTGCGGGCCAGTGGTTTCGCAAAGGGCTCGCCGTACCAGCCTTCGACGACCTGAGGCCCGGACACGCCGAGCCCGAGCACGAACCGGCCACCGGAGAGGTGGTCCATGGTCAGCGCATGCATCGCACAGGCGGCAGGAGTGCGGGCCGACAACTGCGCCACCGAGGTACCCAGCCTGATCCGCGAGGTCCGTGAGCCCCACCACGCCAAGGGGCTGAACGCGTCCGAACCCCACGACTCGGCGGCGAACACCGAGGTGAACCCGGCTTCCTCGGCGGCCACCACAAGCTCGCCGGCGTTCTCCGGCGGCTGTGCCGCCCAGTACCCGAGCTGAAGTCCCAACTGCATATCCGACCTCCGTTTGTGTTTCCGTGATCTCCTCCGTGGTCCCCAGAGGAGATCACGGAGGAGATCCTAGGACCGAGAGCCGCGCTTGCCGCCAAAGTTGGAACGTGTTCTACTCCCCAGGTGGAGAATCTGAGCGCACCACTCGACATCGCGTTCGACTACACCCGTTCCCTCGGCGCCACGCTCGGTCCGTTCATGACGGCCCTGCAGCAGCGGCGGATCATCGGGGTTCGCGGGTCCGACGGCACGGTGCACGTGCCCCCTGCTGAGTACGACCCGCTGACCTCCGAACCGCTCACCGACTTCGTCGACGTCGCCCCCACGGGCTCGGTACTCAGCTGGTCGTGGGCGGCAGAGCCGACAGCGGGTCAGCCACTGACGCACCCCTTCGCGTGGGCGTTGGTACGCCTCGACGGTGCGGACACCGCACTGTTGCACGCGGTCGACGCCGGCAGTCCTGAGCAGATGAGCACAGGCATGCGGGTACAGGCGCGTTGGGCGGGCGACACCGTTGGACGCATCCAGGACATCAGCTGCTTCGAGCCTGAATCCAGGGAACACCCGGCGCCCGCCACGCCATCGTCTGCCACTGATGCCGGGCCGGTGACCATGCTGACCACCCCCTTCGCGCTCAGTTTGGAGCACACGGCCTCACCCGAGGAAAGCATGTACCTGCGTGGGCTTGCCGAGGGTCGCTTGCTCGGCCAACGCTGTCCGCTGTGCGAGAAGGTCTACATCCCGCCGCGGGGGGCGTGCCCCACCGATGCCGTGGCCCCCGAGGAGGTGGTCGAGCTTCCCGACATCGGAACCGTCACCACCTTCTGCATCGTGAACGTCCCCTTCGCCGGGCAGCGGATCAAGCCGCCCTACGTAGCCGCGTACGTGCTGCTCGACGGCGCGGACATTGCCTTCTTGCACCTGATCCTGGGCTGCGCGGCAGAGGACGTCCGCATGGGCATGCGCGTCAAAGCCGTCTGGAAGCCCCGCGAGGAGTGGGACTACACGCTGGAGAATATCGAGCACTTTGCACCGTCCGGTGAGCCCGACGCCCCGTACGAGAGCTACGCCCACCACCTATAACCGGAAGGAGGCCGACCAGTGGGAGACGTAGCTGTTGTCGGCTTTGCCCAGGCGCCGAACGTGCGCCGAACCGAAGGCACCACCAACGGTGTCGAGATGCTCGTACCTGTCTTTGATCAGCTCTATGCCGACACCGGACTGAGCAACCGGGACATCGGGTTCTGGTGTTCGGGTTCCTCGGACTACCTCGCGGGCCGTGCGTTCTCCTTCATCTCCGCGCTCGACGCTGTCGGTGCCTTTCCTCCGATCGCCGAGTCGCACGTGGAGATGGACGCTGCATGGGCGCTCTACGAGGCCTGGGTCAAGATCCGTACCGGGGAGATCGACACCGCCCTGGTCTACGGCTTCGGCAAGTCATCCGCGGGAGACCTTCGCCGCATCCTTGCCCTGCAGCTCGACCCGTACACCGTTGCTCCGCTGTGGCCGGACTCGGTCGGCCTGGCCGGCCTGCAGGCCCGGGTGGGCCTCGACGGCGGCCAGTGGAGTGCACGTTCCATGGCCGAGGTCGTGGCGCGCAGCCGAGCCGATGCCGTCGACAACCCGAACGCTCAGCTCTCGGGTGCCGTGGATGTCGAAGAGTTGCTGGCCATGCCCTACCTGGCTGACCCGCTGCACGCCCACGACTGCGCACCGATCACCGATGGGGCATCCGCGATCATCCTGGCCTCCGCAGAGCGGGCGCCGGAGCTGTGCGAGCGCCCGGCGTGGATCACTGGCATCGAGCACCGTATCGACTCCCCCTCCTTTGGTTGGCGTGACCTGACAACAGCGCCTTCAGCCACCGGTGCAGCACGCGCAGCAGGCGTGGACGGCGTCACCGTTGCCGAGCTGCACGCTCCGTTCAGCCACCAAGAAATACTGCTGCGCAAGGCTATTGGGCTCAACGAGCAGGTGACGATCAACCCGTCCGGCGGTGTGCTGTGCGGGAACCCGATGTTCGCCGCCGGCCTCTCGCGTATCGGCGAGGCCGCGAACAGGGTGATGACGGGACAGGCACAGCGGGTGCTCGGGCATGCCACCAGTGGGCAGCTGCTGCAGCAGAACCTGATCTGCGTGATGGAGGGACGAGACTCATGAGCAAGCAGCAGGCGGCCGTACTCGGTGTGGGGCAGACCCACCACACAGCCAAGCGCCTCGACGTGTCGATGGCCGGTTTGTGCCGCGAAGCCATCGACCGCGCCATGATCGACGCCGGGGTCGGCTGGGACGACATCGACGCGGTTGTCGTCGGCAAGGCACCTGACCTGTTCGAGGGCGTGATGATGCCCGAGCTTTACCTCGCCGACGCCTTCGGTGCGCACGGGAAGCCACTGCTGCGCGTGCACACCGCGGGTTCGGTGGGCGGCTCGACGGCCATCGTCGCAGCAAGCCTGGTGCAGGCGGGAGTGCACCGCAGGGTCCTCGCCCTTGCGTGGGAGAAGCAGTCCGAGTCCAACGCCATGTGGGCGCTGTCGATCTCGGTGCCCTTCTCCATGCCGGTGGGCGCGGGCGCAGGCGGATACTTCGCGCCGCACGTGCGCTCCTACATCCGCCGTTCCGGTGCCCCTGAGTACATCGGCGCAATCGTCGCCGCGAAGGACCGGCGCAACGGCAGCACCAACCCCTACGCGCACCTGCACCAGCCGGACATCACCGTGGAGTCGGTTCAGGCCTCACGGATGCTGTGGGACCCCATCCGTTTCGACGAGACCTGCCCGTCCTCGGACGGCGCGTGCGCCATGATCATCGGAGACGAGACCGCAGCGCAGGCAACCGGCAAACCCGTCGCCTGGATCCACGCGACCGCGATGCGCAGTGAACCGACCACCTTCGCGGGGCGTGACCAGGTAAACCCGCAAGCGGGCCGTGAGGCTGCCGCCGCGCTGTGGAAACAGGCCGGCATCACCAACCCCCTCGAGCAGATCGATGCCGCCGAGATCTACGTGCCCTTCTCCTGGTTCGAGCCGATGTGGCTGGAGAACCTGGGCTTTGCCGAGGAGGGCACGGGCTGGCAACTGACCGAGGCCGGCGTGACCGCGATGACGGGCAAGCTGCCGGTGAACGCCAGCGGTGGGGTGCTCTCGTCCAACCCCATCGGCGCGTCGGGGATGTTGCGGTTCGCGGAGGCCGCCAGACAGGTGATGGGCACCGCGGACGACCACCAGATCGACGGCGTGCGCACCGCACTGGGCCATGCCTATGGTGGGGGCGCGCAGTTCTTTTCCATGTGGGTGCTCGGAGCGGACAAGGCAGGTATCTCGTGAAGTTCTCGCTGGGCATTGCAATGAGCCCGTTGGAGCAGCTGCCGGAACTGGCCAAGACTGCCGAGGAGTGCGGATTCTCCTCGATCGCGCTGCCCGACTCGCTCTTCTACGTCGAGTCCATCGACACCAAGTACCCGTACACGCCCGACGGCAGCCGCATGTGGAATGCCGACACACCGTGGGTCGACCCGTTCGTGGCCGCCGCCGCGATGGGAGCCGTCACCTCGAAGATCCGCTTCTACACGCAGGTGCTCAAGCTCGGCTCCCGCAACCCGCTGCTGCTCGCCCGCCAGATCGGTTCGGTGGCGAACATGACGAACAACCGCTTCGGGCTGGGTGTCGGTCTCGGCTGGTCACCGGAGGAGTTCGAGTGGTGTGGGGTGCCCTTCGAGCGCAAGGGCCCGCGCGCCGACGAGTCGATCGAGGTGCTCAAGCTCGTCCTGGGTGGCGGCATGGTCGAGTTCCACGGGGAGTTCTTCGACTTCAACCGTCTGCAGGTGAGCCCGGCACCCACCGAGCCCGTGCCGATCTACGTCGGCGGGCACGCCGACGCCGCACTCCGGCGGGCGGCCCGTCTGAGTGACGGCTGGACCTCCGCGATGATCAAGATCAAGGACCTGCGTGAGATCGTCCACCGCCTGGGCGAGCTGCGCGAGGAGTACGGCCGCGCGGCGGAGCCATTCGAGATCCAGGCGGTGTGTGTGGACCGCTTCGGGCTGGACGGTTACCGCGAGCAGGCCGAGGCTGGGGTGACCGACGCGATCGTCGTTCCCTGGGCCTTTGACGGCATCCCCTTCCACGGAGAGCTGTCCGCCAAGAAGGACTCCCTGAAGAAGTTCTCCGACACCATCATGGCCAATGTCTGAGCACCCCGCACGCCTCGCGTCCCAGCGCTCCATGGACGCGGTGCGCCGCCGAGCGAAGGACGAGTGGCTCGCACTGTTTGCCGAGAACGCGGTGGTCGAGGACCCCGTGGGCCCCTCGCATTTCGATCCCGAAGCCAAGGGGCACCACGGCAAGGACGGCATTGCCACGTTCTGGGACATGACGGTCGCAATCACCGACCGGCTCGACTTCGACATCCGCGACTCCTTCGCCTGCGGTGACGAGGTGGCGAACATCGGCGTCATCACCTCCACCGTCGGCGGGAACACGCAGATGGACGCCGAAGGTGTCTTCATCTACCGCGTCAACGACGAAGGATCGATCGTGTCGCTGCGCGCGTTCTGGGAACTCGACCGCGCCATGACCACCATTCGCACCACACCGCAGTCATAGCAAGGGGCTCGAATGTCGAGATCGTCGGAACCGTCCACCCTCTCCTGGACCGCACCCGAGGCCGCGCACCCGGCTCGCGATGCCTCCCGCCGAATGATCGACACGGTGATGCGCGACGCCAAGGACGAATGGCTCGACTTGTTCTCCGCCGATGCGGTGCTCGAGGACCCGGTCGGCCGCTCACACTTCGACCCCGAAGGCGGCGGCCATCGTGGTCGAGATGCCCTCTTCGGATTCTGGGACAGGGCGATTGACCTCGCCGAGCGTTTCGATTTCGACATCCGCGACTCCTTCGCCTGCGGAAGCGAGTGTGTCAACGTCGGCACCATCACGACCTCCCTGCCCGGCGGGGCAAAGATGGACGTCGAGGCCGTGTTCTGCATCGGAGTCGACGACACCGGGCAGATCACGTCCTACCGCGTTTTCTGGGAGTCCGATCGTGCCATGGCCACGCTGCGCCAAAGCGAGTAACGCGCCTCGCCCACGAGCGACGATCGGCCGAGCATCTGGCTACGAGTACTTGACCTGAAGTTCCTTGATGCCGTTGAGCCAACCTGAGCGCAGCCGACGTGGCTCCCCCACCTGCGTGATGTTCGGCATGTGGTCGGCGATCGCATTGAAGACCAGGTTGATCTCGAGGCGGGCCAGGTTCGCGCCCAGGCAGTAATGCTCACCCGTTCCGCCGAAGCCGACATGCGGATTGTTCGTCCTCATGATGTCGAAGCGCTCCGGGTGGTCAAACACCGTCTCGTCGAGATTGCCCGAGCCGTAGAACATCACCACCCGGTCGCCCTTCTTGATCTGCTGTCCACCGAGCTCGGTGTCTTCCAGAGCAGTGCGCTGGAAGTTCACCACCGGGGTGGCCCAGCGGACGATCTCGTCAGCAGTCGTCTCCGGGCGCTCCTTCTTGTACAGCTCCCACTGCTCGGGGTTGTCCATGAAGGCCACCATCCCGTGGGTGATCGCATTGCGAGTGGTCTCGTTGCCGGCCACCGCCAGGAGGATGACAAAGAAGCCGAACTCCTCGGACGCCAGCTGCTCACCGTCGATGTCTGCCTCGATGAGCTTGGTGACGATGTCGTCCATGGGGCAGCCCTTGCGCTTCTCCGCAAGTTCGTAGGCATATCCGAGGAGCCCCATCGAGGCCTCGACCTCGTCCGTCTCGATCTCGGGGTCATCGTAGGCGGTCATCTGGTTGGACCACTCGAACAGCTTCCCCCGGTCCTCCTGCGGGACACCGAGCAGCTCGGCGATGGCCTGAAGTGGCAGCTCACACGCCACCTGGGTGACGAAGTCGCCGTGGCCCACCGCCGCGGCCTCTTTCACGATGCGCTCAGCCCGGTCGTGCAGCGCCTTCTCCAGGCTGTTGATCGCCCGGGGCGTGAACCCTCGGGACACGAGTCGACGCAGCTTCGTGTGCTCCGGCGCGTCCTTGTTCAGCAGGATGACGCGCTGCATCTCGATCTGGTCGCGCTCGATGTCGTCACGGAAACGGGTGATGGCGGTGTTCTCAAAGGAGGAGAAGACGTCGCTGCGACGCGAGACCTCCTTGATGTCGGCGAGGGTGGACACGACCCAGTACCCGCCGTCATGGAAGCCGCCCGTGCCATCGGGCTGGTTGTTCCACCACACCGGCGCGGTTTTCCGCATCTCGGCGAACTCCTCGATCGGGATCCGCTGCGCGTATACGTCCGGGTCGGTGAAGTCCCACCCGTCGGGGAGATTCGGACAAACCGCGGATGCATCCTGTTTCGTGGTCAAAGCGATCTCCTGACGTGGCGACAACGTGGCCTAGAGTGGGGGCGTAGATGTAACAGGTTCTACCTCAATTCAAGCACGACATCGTCCCACCGGGTAAGGCAAGGCACCCCTGATGCTTGCGCGGAAGATAGAACCTGTTCTAGCTTGACAACGAGCCAGGGAGAGGAGCCCCCCGTGGGTAATCCAGTAATCGTCGAAGCAGTCCGTACCCCGATCGGCAAGCGCGGAGGTTGGCTGTCCGGCATGCACGCCACCGAGATTCTCGGCGCCGCCCAGCGCGCCGTGATCGACCGTTCGGGCATCGACCCCATCCTGGTCGAGCAGGCGATCGGCGGCTGCGTCACGCAGGCCGGAGAGCAAGCCAGCAACGTGACGCGACAGTCCTGGCTGAACGCGGGACTGCCGTGGCAGACCGGTGCGGCCACTGTGGACTGCCAGTGTGGCTCGGCCCAACAGGCGACCCACATGGTCGCCAGCCTCATTGCCACCGGCGCCATCGAGGTCGGGATCTCTTGTGGGGTCGAGGCGATGAGCCGCGTCCCGCTCGGGGCCAACATCGGCGAGGGCGTGGGCAAGCCCAGGTCGGACACGTGGGACATCGACATGCCCAACCAGTTTGTGGCCGCGGAGCGCATCGCCACCCGGCGAGGGATCACCCGCGATGATCTCGATGCGCTCGGGGTCCGCTCGCAGACACGGGCCCGCCAAGCCTGGGATGAGGGCCGCTTCGACCGCGAGGTCGTCGTGGTGCAGGCACCCGTACTCGACGCCGAGGGAGTGCCGACCGGTGAAACCCGGGCGGTCACCCGCGATCAGGGCCTGCGCGACACAACCCTGGAAGGCCTGGCCAAGCTGAAGCCCATGCTCGAGGGCGGGGTGCACACCGCGGGGTCTTCCTCGCAGATCTCCGATGGCGCGGCCGCAATCATGCTGATGGACTCCGACCGGGCGACGGCGCTCGGCCTGAAGCCCCGCGCGCGGATCGTCTCGCAGGCCCTGGTCGGTGCCGAGCCCTACTACCATCTCGACGGGCCCGTGCAGTCGACCGAGCGGGTCCTCGAGCGCAGCGGCATGAAGATGGGTGACCTCGACCTGTTCGAGGTCAACGAGGCCTTTGGCGGCGTGCTGCTGTCCTGGGCCCAAGTGCACAACGCGGACATGGACAAAGTCAATGTCAACGGTGGTGCGCTCGCTATCGGGCACCCCGTCGGCAGCACCGGAGCCCGGCTCATCACCACAGCGCTGCATGAGCTCGAGCGGCGTGACGCCTCGACCGCGCTGATCACGATGTGCTGCGGTGGCGCACTTTCCACCGCAACGATCATCGAACGGATCTGACCGCCACATACGCTGTTTGCACAGAGCAGCCGTAGCGACGGGACCCGGGCGCCTGACCCGGGCCCCGTCGCCATCTCAGGACGGACATTGATGCCCACCCCGAAGCGCCCACCAGGCCTCGACTCTCCCTGGACCGTCAAGATCATCAAGTGGATGTCGGCTGTCAACGTCCGCGCCTTCCGGCTGACCGGTGGCCGCCTCGGTGCGAAGTGGCGGATCGGTAGCGCCTTCCCCAGAGGCATCCCGGTGTGCCTGGTGACTGCGATCGGCCGCAAGTCCGGCCAACCACGCACGTCTCCGCTGCTCTACCTGCCCGACGGCGACCGCGTCATTCTCGTCGCCTCACAGGGTGGGCTGCCCAAGCACCCGATGTGGTACCTCAACATGAAGGCCAACCCCGAGGTCACCGTCCAGATCCGAAACCGGGTAAGACCCATGTGCGCACGGGTGGCATCGCCCGCCGAGCGCACGGAGCTGTGGCCGCGACTGGTGGAGATGTACGCCGACTTCGACAACTACCAGTCCTGGACCGAGCGCGAGATTCCCGTGGTCATCTGCGAGCCGGTCTGACAGACCACTGCACGCGAGTTGTCAGGAAAGACGCGGCCAGCGCGCGCCGTACGCCGGCGATGCCGACGGTGACAACCGTGTCCGTTTGAGTTTCGGGTCCAACCGATGCCAACCGGTCCGCCGCAGCGGGACATTGTCTCCAGCACCGCGAGGTAGGTACCCAGTGTGCCGAGGACCCGCTTGAGCGCCGGCTGGATCCCGCCGAGCAGCGCGCGAATCCGCTTGGGCGGGCAACCACGCGAACACCTCTCGGTGCACGTGTCCCCACGTTGCTCGACGCGCTGGTAACTAGAACACGTTCTTGCTAACGTCGTCAGCTATGAGAACCCCAATCTGCGACCAACTCGGCATCGAGTTTCCACTTTTCGCCTTCTCCCACTGCCGTGACGTGGTTGCGGCAGTCAGCCGGGCAGGCGGGTACGGAGTGCTTGGTGCGCTCGCCTTCGGCCCCGAGCAGCTCGAGGTCGAACTGTCATGGATCGACGAGCACGTCGGCGGCAAGCCTTACGGAGTCGACTTCGCGATGCCCGAGAAGTTCGTCGGCAAAGGCGAGTCCTTCGATCTGGATCAGCTGCAGGCGTTGATACCCGGCGAGCAACGCGACTTCGTCGAGAAGATCCTGGCTGACCACGGCGTGCCGCCGATGCCTGCGGATTCCAAGCGCGTGGTCAAAGCGGCCGGTCTCGGCGTCGACCAGGAAGGCCCGGCCCAAGTCGAGGTGGCGCTGCGCCATCCAGTCTCCATGCTCGTCAACGCCCTCGGCCCGCCGCCCGACTACGCAATCAAAGCCGCCCACGACCGTGGCGTTCTGGTCGGTGCGCTGTGCGGAAGCCCGAGGCATGCGGAAAAGAACGTCGCCCGCGGGGTCGACGTGATCATTGCCCAGGGCACCGAGGCCGGTGGCCACTGTGGGGAAATCTCGACGATGGTGCTCATTCCCGCGGTGGTCGACACTGTCGGACCCAACATCCCGGTGCTCGCTGCGGGCGGGATCGGCGGCGGTCGGCAGATGGCCGCCGCAATGGCACTGGGCGCACAGGGCGCCTGGACCGGGTCGATCTGGCTCACTGTCGCCGAATCTGCGACTGAGCCGTGGGTGGTCGAGAATCTACTCGCGGCCGGGTACACCGACACGGTTCGTTCCCGCTCCATGACCGGCAAGCCCGCACGCCAGATTCGCACCGAGTGGACCGACGCGTGGGAGGCCGAGGACGCTCCCGCGACGTTGCCCATGCCGCTGCAGGGGGTCCTGTACTCCCCGGCCGCGCACCGGTTCATGCGAGTGCATTCACGAGAGCTCTCAGGCTCACCCGCCGGCCAGATCATCGGCGGCGTCCACTCAGTGCAGCCGGCCAAGGATGTCGTCCACCAGATCGTCGAGGAGTGGATCGACACCAATCAGCGCATCGCTGACAGTATCGATGCCGACTGAGCGAGGATTCACCGAAGTTGCTGGGTGACAGCGGATCGCAAGACGCGAATGCCCTTCTGAACAGGAAGAATCTGGCCGGGCCGGGCCGGTTGTTCACCGCCCCGGCCCGGCCGGGCCGCAATTACCGGCGACGCGACGCCGGTGATTGCGGCCACGTCACTGCGTGAGGGATCGACAACCTCGACCAGGATCTGCGATCCCAGGCGAAGAGCCGCTCTGACATGCCACTGCAAACACATCGTCCGCAAGCAAATGGTCAGCGCGCGCCGTACACAGGCGAGGGCTTCGGGGCCTCCTCCAGAATCTCGCGAACCACCGGACCCAATTCGGCGGGGTCCCAACGCGCACCCTTGTCCCGCTGAGCGCTGCGCTGCCACCCATCGGCGACGGCGACCAAGCCGCCCTCCACCTCGAAGACGCGGCCAGTGACGTCCGCCGACTCTTCGGAGCCCAGCCACACGACCAGCGGCGAGATGTTCGCCGGGTCCATGGCGTCGAAAGCGCCCTCCTCCGGCTTGGCCATGGTCTCGGCGAAGACAGCCTCGGTCATGCGGGTGCGCGCAGCAGGCGCGATGGCGTTCACGGTGACGCCGTAGGAACCCA
>JADGOX010000132.1 GCA_017882745.1 Mycobacteriaceae bacterium
CATGCGTCGCATGCGGTACGCCGGCGGCGCCGCAGTGGCGAGCGGCATCGGTTTCAAACTGCTCCTCGATCCAGGAGAGCACATCATCTTCCCGATACATCACGCGTCGTCCGACCCGAGCCGATCGCGGGCCGTAACCCGTCGTCCGCATGAATCTCAGCGTCGACTCCGGCAGACCCGTCATCACCGACACCTCAGGCAGCTTGAGCAGTTTGACAGCCACGACTTCCTCCTTAGGGTTATCCCTACCTCACAAAGAAAGTTAACCACCGACAGACGTTGTCCGCAACCCGCAGTCGGTGTTAGTTTGCTACTGTGGCAAGACAAGCGCGGTCGACGGCGGAGGACTTCTTCGGCACCCGGATGCGCCGCGAACGCGAACGCCGCGGCTGGACGCAAGCCGAACTCGCCACCAAACTCGCCGAGGTCGGCGTCAACCTGCACCCCTCCGCCATCGCCAAGATCGAACTCCGCGACGTCACCCGCCCACGAGCCATCCGGCTCGATGAAGCCCAAGCCATCGCCTACTTACTCGGACTGCCCCTAGAGGAGATGGCCAGAACTTCCATCGACCGCTTCGATGACCTGATGATCTACCTCGGACAGACCCTCATCCGCATGCGCGACGACGCCACCACCGTCAACGAGCTGACCCGCGAAGCCGAGACCCAACTCGCCACCATGGACGCTGAAGCCGCGCAGGCGCTCGCGCAGGAGCATTTCGTTGTCCAGCTCACCGCGCTCGCCCGCGCACTCCCCCTCGAGCAGCTCAACGAATACGTATCATTGCTACTCAACCCGGCGCATCCCTTCCACGGAGTGATCAGCGCCGCAGCCCGTGAATCGAGGCCCGGTGGCCAACGTCCAGAAACGTCCTAGCGGCCAGTGGCGCGCCCGCTACCGAGACGCCCAGGGCCAGGAGCACTCCCGGCACTTCGAACGCAAACTCACCGCTCAACGAT
The DNA here is from genome assembly GCA_017882745.1 of Mycobacteriaceae bacterium. GTDB lineage: Bacteria > Actinomycetota > Actinomycetes > Mycobacteriales > Mycobacteriaceae > X156. Next base: position 963 of record JADGOX010000132.1, read on the forward strand.
GGCTCGATGAAGTAACCACAGCAGTAGTGACCGGCGCCTACGTGGACCCGAACGCGGGCAAACAGACATTCCGGGAGTACGGGGAGCACTGGCGCTCGATTCAGGTGCACCGGCCGGCGACGGTCGCCTACACGGAGACCATGCTGCGCAGGCATGCCTACCCCGCGCTCGGCGAGACTTCCCTATCCAAACTGCAGCCTTCCCAGATTCAGGCGTGGGTGAAGACGATGAGCGCCACCCTGCAGCCCTCCACGGTGGGGACCGTGCATGGCGTGGTGTCCGGCATCCTTAGGGCGGCGGTGCGGGACCGGCGGATCGTCGGCAATCCGTGCGAGGGAACCAAGCTCCCAAAGACGCACAGGGTTCAAGTGGCGCCGTTGTCGATGGATGAGGTGCGCGCACTCACCGAGGCCATGCCAGACCGCTACCAGGCGCTCGTGAGCCTGGCCGCTGGTACAGGGATGCGACAGGGGGAGTGCTTGGGGTTGACCGTGGACCGCGTGGACTTCCTGCGCCGGGAGCTACGGGTGGACCGGCAGCTCGTCACCCCGCAGAAGGGTTTCCCGACGTTCGGCCCGCCGAAGACGGCAGCGTCGGTACGGACCATTCCCTTGCCTCAGATGGTGGTCGCATCGCTCGCCGCGCACCTGCAGCAGTACCCGACCGACGAGCTGGTGTTCACCACCAACGTCGGCCTGCCGATCCGTCGTCCGGTGTTCTCCCGAGTGTGGCGCCCAGCGTGCGACCGCGCAGGGCTACCAAAGGACCGGACCTTCCACGATCTGCGCCACTTCTACGCCTCGCTGCTCATCCGCCACGGCGAGTCCGTCAAGACGGTGCAGTCGCGCTTGGGTCACGCCAGCGCTGCCGAGACGCTGGATACCTACTCGCACCTGTGGCCGGATTCTGACGACCGGACGCGTAAAGCAGTCGATGCGGCATTTTCTCTTGCGGACTCCCTGCGGACTGCAGACTCCTAATTTCGGCATTTGTGCTGGTCAGAGCGTTATAGAGGACGAGTTGGCCTGTAAGCCGGATCCTGTGACCAGCGCGCACCTCGAAAGGCTGCGCTGACCGGCGACCATCCATCTGGGCACATCGTCACCGATGCCCTCAAGCGGTCCACCCGCAGGCTCGGGCGAGCAGCCCTCAAACACCTGCGCAGCTGCACCGGCGAACCGGTGCAGCCTTTGACCTTGCTCCGGGTGGGGTTTACCTAGCCGCCCCGGTCACCCGGGACGCTGGTGCGCTCTTACCGCACCGTTTCACCCTTACCGGCGCACGCGCCGGCGGTCTGTTTTCTGTGGCACTGTCCCGCGGGTCACCCCGGGTTGCCGTTAACAACCACCCTGCTCTGTGGAGTCCGGACTTTCCTCGGCAGCGGGCCCGACAGCGTGTGCTGCTGGTTCCCGTCGACGCGGCCGCCCGGCCAACTCGTCCGCACCAGACTCTACTGGCCAGTGCAGGGCACCGTCCGCCGATGTCTCCCCGCGCCCCAGGCATGTGTCATATGTTGGGATGGAGCTCTCACTGAACAGGATTGAGGTGCACAGTAGCCTGGTGTCCGATACCGGGGTTGCGTCATATGGCGACGCCCCCAGCCGCTACCGCTGGGTCGTACTGGGCTCCGGCAGCCTTGCACAGGGATCAACCGCTGCCGTCTTTCTCGGCCTGGCCTCCATAACGCCCTTGCTGCGCACCACCTACGGGCTGAGTGTCTCCGGGGTCGGCACCTTGCTGGGCGTGATCTCTGCGGGCATCCTGCTCACCCTGCTGCCATGGGGGATCCTCACCGACCGCGTGGGTGAACGTCCCGTCATGGTGGCGGGGCTGCTCGGGGCCTGCGCCGCGTTGTACGCGCAGCCATACACCCGATCCGCCGGTGCCGCGGCAGCGCTTCTGCTGCTCACGGGAGCTTTCGGCGCCAGCGTCAACGCTGCGAGTGGCCGCGCGGTGTTGACGTGGTTTCCCCGTCGTGGACGAGGCGTGGCCATGGGGGTCCGGCAGTCCTCCACTCCCCTTGGCGCTGCCGTCGCGGCCGCCGCACTACCCGGATTGGGGGCGACGCACGGCCTGAACTCGGTGTACCGGACCCTGGCCACGGTCTGCCTGGTCGGCGCGCTACTGGTTGCCGCCACCATCCGCGAACCTCCCGGTGCCACACCACGGAGCACCGGCCGCGCGCGAATGAGCCCCGTGCTCCGCCACCGGGGACTGTGGCGATTGTCGCTGGCGAGCGGTTTGCTGGTGGTCCCTCAGTTCACCGTCGGAGTTCTCCTGGTGGAGTACCTCCACGACGAGAAAGGGGTGTCCGTCACCGCCGCCGCTGCAGTCCTCGGGGTTGCGCAGCTGAGCTCCGCTGCGGGACGGCTGGCGGCGGGCGCGTGGTCCGACCGCATCGGCAGCCGCGTGCGGCCACTGCGGACCATCGGCGTGGCCACGGCGGCCTGCTTCACCGCAGTCGCGGTGCTCGACCGGGTCGTCACCTCGAACAGCCTCCTGGTACTGGCGCCCGCACTGGTGGTCGCCACCGTCCTTGCCACCTGCTGGAACGGGCTCGCCTTCACTCTGGCCGGCGAGATCGCGCCTCCCGCGCAGGCCGCGGCGGCCATGAGCCTGCAGAACTCGGCCAACTACCTTGCAGCCGCGCTCACCCCCGTCCTTGCTGGCGCAGTCGCAGCCGAACTCGGGTGGGTGGCCGTCTTTCTTCTCGCCGGACTGGCCGCACTCGGCTCGGCCGCGCTCTTGCGACGAGAGGAGCGGGTCGGCGCTGAGCCCACCGCGGCTCGATAGAGTCATTCCTCGTGCCGATTGCCGAGATCCTGTTGCTCGGGCTCGTCGGTCTCGTTTCCGGCGCCGTCAACGCCGTCGCGGGTGGTGGGTCGCTGATTGTGTTCCCGGCACTGCTCGCCGCTGGGTTGCCACCACTGGATGCCAACGTCACCAACTCCATCGCCCAGTGGCCGAGCTATCTGGGCGCGACGTATGGCCTGCGGTCGGACCTGCGGGACCAAGGTCCCCGACTCCGGCTGGTGCTGCCGGTGGCCGCCGCGGGGGCGCTCGGTGGGTCCTTGCTGCTCCTGGTGCTGCCATCCTCGGTGTTCGACGCCGTCGTCCCGATACTTGTGCTGGCCGCAAGTGCGCTGATGGCCCTGCAACCACAGATCAGGCGGTGGACCGGGGACCCACAGCCAGGGCACCCCGACCGCACGCCGGCCATGCTGATCGCCGTCTTCTTCGCCGCGGTCTACGGCGGCTACTTCGGTGGTGCGCTCGGCGTCATCCTGATGGCCCTGCTCGCCGTCACCGCAAACGACTCACTGCGGCGGCTGAACGCCACGAAGATGACCTTGTCGCTGACGGCCGCGACGGTGACGATTGTCGTGTTCTCCTCGCTGGGCGCGCCCGTGCACTGGGTGTTGGTGGCCGTGGTGGGACCGGCAACGCTGCTCGGCGGCTTTCTCGGCGCCAAGGTGGCGCGGCGGCTCAACGATGAAGTGCTGCGTTGGTCAGTGGTGGTGCTTGGCGTGGGAGTCGGCATCTATCTGCTCGTGTACTGACCCGTGATCGCACCTCGCGTTGATCCCCGCGCAACTCAGACGCGAGGCGGGGGCATGTTCACGAGACGGACGGACCCACCACCGTCGGGGTAGAACTCGGCGATGCTCAGCGAGGCAAGGTCCAGGTGTAGCCGGAACAGCAGTTCCGGGCCGGAGTCCAGTGCCATTCGCAGCAGCGTCTTGATCGGCGTCACGTGACTCACCACCAGCACGGTGGCCCCGCCGTACGTGGCAATGAGCTCATCACGGGCGCGCGCTATGCGCCGGTGCACCGCGTCGAAGCTCTCGCCGCCTGGGGGTGCCACCGAGGTGTCTCCCAACCACCGGCGGTGCAGCTCCGGGTCGCGCTGGGCTGCCTCACGGAAGGTCAGCCCCTCCCATTCCCCGAAGTCGGTCTCTGTCATCCCCTCGTGCACCCTCACCGGTAGCTTCAGCACTTGCGAAGCGACGTCAGCCGTCTGCCGGGCCCGGCCCAGGGGCGAGGACACTATGGCAACGATGTCGGACATGCCGCCAACATGCTGGGCTGCGGCGGCGGCCTGCTCCAGTCCGAGTTCCGTCAGCTCGGGGTTCCCGCGACCGGAGTAGCGACGGTCCACCGACAGCGCGGTTTGCCCGTGACGCAGCAGTACCAGTCGCGTCGGCGTTCCGGTGGCTCCGGTCCAGCCCGGAGCGGCGGGTGGGGCCTGGGCCTTGGCAGAGGACAACTGCTCCTCGGCCTGGTCCATCGCCTCGTTGGCCAATCGGTCGGCGTGGGAGTTCTCCGCCCGCGGAATCCAGGTGAAAGTCACGTTGGAGAAGCCACGCACCAAGGCGTCGGCCTCGCGGGCCAGCTGCCGCATGTCTGTGTGCTTGATCTTCCAGCGGCCACTCATCTGCTCGACGACGAGCTTCGAGTCCGCTCGCACGTCCACCTCGCGTGCACCCAGCTCGGCCGCCGCCTCCAGTCCTGCGATGAGGCCGCGGTACTCGGCAACGTTGTTGCTTGCCAGCCCGATGCCCTCAGCACGCTCAGCCAGGACTGTGCGCGAGCCATCGCCCGTCAGCACCACTGCGCCGTAACCGGCCGGTCCGGGGTTGCCGCGGGACCCGCCGTCGGTCTCGACGAGTACCCGCGCGTAGCTCACAGACCGGACTCCTTGGTGCGCACCAGGATTGCGCCACACTCCTCGCACCGCAGCACCAGCTCCGCCGGGGACGCAGCAAAACGCGCGATCAGATTTCGGTCCAGCTCCATCCGACACGCACCGCACCGGCGGGCCTGCAGCAATGCGGCCCCGGCTCCCCGCGAGGCCCTTTGACGCTCGTAGACGGCGAGCAGGTCGGCGGGGAACTCCCCGACGAGGCCCGCACGGTCTGCCGCGCAACGCTTGTCGGCCGTATCGAGGTCAGCCACCGCATCACCATGATGGCGGCGGGCGTCGATCAGCTCGTCCTCGGTCTTGCTCAGTTGAGAGCCGGCATGGTCGTGGTCGGCAGCCGAAGCCTCGCGCAGCTCCATCACCTCGAGCAGCTCGTCCTCCAGGATCGACTGCCTGCGCGTGAGCGTCTGCAACTCGTGCTCCAGCTCGGTCATCTGCTTCGGAGTGACGGTCCCGCCGTTGAGGAGCTTGCGGTCACGGTCCTCTCTGTTGCGTACGGACTCGACCTCGCGCTCGAGCTTGCGGATGTCCCGGTCGAGGTCGTCGAGCACGATCTCTACCGCCACTGCGGCGTCCTTGCGGCTCTGCCGTTCAGCTTCAAGCCGCTCGATCTCCTGCGCCTCGGGCAGGGTGTTTCGTCGATGGACGATCCGGGCCTGCTCGGCGTCAATCGCGGCCAGGTCCAACAGCTTGCGCTGCACAGCGGGGTCGACGTTCACTCGGTGGACTCCAAAGGTGGGTAGGTGAGTTCTTGCTCGGCGCCGCAACCCAGTGTCCACGGGTCAGTTCGTAGCTGCGAGACGCGAGTCTTCACCTTATCGCCGAAGGCTTTGTCGACGACTCCCTGCGCCTGCGCGCACCATGGTTGCTCGCTTGCCCAGTGGGCCACGTCCACCAGCGCCGGCCCCCCTGATCTGAGATGCTCGTCGGCGGGGTGGTGGCGAAGGTCAGCGGTCACGAACACATCCACGCCCACGCGGCTCACCGTGCCGAGCAGCGAGTCCCCGGATCCCCCGCACACAGCCACGCGGCGGAGCACCAGCTCGGGGTCGCCGGCACTGCGGACTCCCCACGCCGTCTGCGGCACGGCCTGCGCGACGCGGGAGGTGAACGCCCGCAGGGTTTCCGGCTGTGACAGCTCACCAATGCGGCCGACCCCACGGCTGGACGGCCGGGCAGCGAGCTCCAGCACGTCGTAGGACACCTCCTCGTAGGGGTGCGCCGCCAGCATCGCGGCCACCACCTGGGCCCGACGTCGCCGGGGTGCAATCACCTCGATGCGTTCCTCGGTGACGTGCACCAGCCGGCCGACGTCGCCGACCGCCGGATGCGCGCCCGGTTCAGGCATGAACTGGCCGGTGCCCTGCACGGTGAACGCGGCCTGGCTGTAGTCACCCAGCTGCCCGGCCCCAGCGGCGAAGAGGGCGGCTTTGACCCGTTCGGCGTCCGCCCCGACAGGGACCATGGTGATCACCTTGTCCAAGGCGGCCTCAGGCTCGGCCTCGAGCGGGCCGAGCACGCGCAGGCCCAGCACTGCAGCCAAGGCATCGGAGACCCCGGGGTCGGCGGCATCAGCATTGGTGTGGGCAGTGAACAGCGCGCAACCTCCGCGGATCAGCCGGTGCAGCAGCGCGCCTTTGGCGGTATCGGCCCCCACGCCGGTGACTCCACGCAGCAACAAGGGATGGTGCACGACGAGCGCCTGCGCACCCCACTCCAGCGCTTCCGACACGACACCGTCGGTCGCATCGACGGCAAAGAGCACATTGCTCAGCTCGTCGGCGGGATCACCACACACCAGCCCGACAGCATCCCAGTCGTGGGCCAGCTCGGGCGGGTACGCCGACTCCATGACATCGACTAGATCACGAACCTGGGTCATTGCGACAGAACCTCCGTCAGTGCCTGCGTCAAGGCCTGCGCCAAGCGGCGCGCCTCGGTCGCGCCCCGCACCGCGACCCGCAGATGGTCCGCGGTAAGCCCGGGAAAAGTGTCGCAGCGGCGAACAGCGATACCACTCGCCCTGAGATGTTGGCGGACCCGTTCACCTTCGGGTACCCGAAGCAGCAGAAACGGCCCCGCGGCCTGCCCGAGGACCCACTCACCGAGCAACTCCTGCATCAGTGCTCGCTCCCGTGCGATCTCCGCCGCCTGTTCCTCCGCCCACTGCACGGCCGCGGGTTCACAGCAGGCGCGGATCGCTTCCAGCTGCATCGTCCCGAGTGGCCAGTGGGCGCGGCCGTGGCTGAGTCGACTCAGCAGTTCCGGTGGGCCGAGGATGTAGCCCGCACGCAGTCCTGCCAGCGCCCAGGTCTTGGTCAGGCTGCGCAGCACAAGTACGTCAGATAGCGGCTGGCCGGCCAAGGACTCCGGCTCACCGGGGACGGCGTCGGCAAAGGCCTCGTCGACCACGACCACGCGTCCCGCTCGCCGCAGCGCCAGGACCGCTTCCCTGGGATGCAGCACCGACGTCGGATTGGTCGGATTGCCCAGCACCACCAGATCTGCCTCCTCAGGCACCATTGCCTGCTCGAGCGTCCACGGCCTGCTGAGCACTACCCGCTTCACAGGCACCGCGGCCTCGCGCAGCGCCAGCTCCGGTTCGGTGAAGGAGGGATGCACAACGGCAGCGAGTCTCGACTGCAGCTTCGGAAGCAGCGTGAATCCTTCGGCGGCACCCGCGAGAAGCAGCACCTCATCAGCCGTGCGCCCGTGCCTGAGGGCAACCTGCTCGCGCGTGGCAAGGTCCTCGGCGGCACTGGGGTAGCCCGCCAGATCGTCGAGTCGGCTCGACAGGCGCGCACGCAACCAGTCCGGGGGACGAGACCCACGGACGTTGACGGCAAAGTCGAGCAGACCTGGCGCGGCATCGACGTCACCATGATGACGAAGAGCAGAGACGTCCACAGGGATTGACCCTACGGTGCTGGTTCGTCGGTGCGGTGCACGTCCGTGCTGCGGCTGGGTCACACGTCCGCGTGGCCTACCGTGGAGGCGTGCGAAGACTGTCTTTTCTGCTGAAGCCGGGCTGGTTGGTCCTCGCGGTGGTCGTCGCGGGCTTCGCATACATGTGTTTCACGCTGCTCGCGCCCTGGCAGCTCGGGAAGAACACGCATGCCGAGCAGCGAAATGCGCTGATCAGCGACTCCTTCGGCGCCGAACCCGTACCCCTCGCGCAGGTGCTCAAGCCAGGACAGGAGCCACCCCCGGGGGACGAGTGGCGGCGGGTCACTGTCACAGGAACCTATCTGCCGGATCAGCAGGTGCTTGCCCGCCTGCGGTCGTCGCTCGGCTCACCCGCGTACGAAGTGCTGACGCCCCTGCGGATCGCGGAAGGGCCCATGCGAGACAGCGTCGTGCTCGTCGACCGCGGCTTCGTCCATCCGGTGCAGGGAACCCAGCCGCCGCCAGTGCCCGCCGCCCCCGCCGGCCTCGTGAGTCTCGAGGCACGGCTGCGGGTGGACGAGCAGGCCCAACAACACGCCAAGCTCGACACCGGCGGGATCCAGCAGGTGTACGCCGTCAATGCCGCGGAGGTCAGCAGCGCCACGGGGCTCACGATCACCCCGGGCTACCTGCAGCTGGCTGAGAACCAGCCCGGTGTACTCGAAGCGCTGCCCCTGCCCCAGCTTGACGCCGGGCCGTACCTCTCCTACGGACTGCAGTGGATCGCGTTCGGCGTCATGGCCCCACTGGGTCTTGGCTACTTCGTGTGGGCGGAGCTCAGGGAGCGCCGCAGCACCCGGAGCGCAAGGGACGCCGAAACGCCCGAGGGCGCCGAATCAGGCCGGCCGCCGGAGCCGATGCCCGAGACGCAGCCCGAAACGGTCGAGCAGCCGGAGCCCCAGCCGGTGTCGATGCTTGTCGATCGCTACGGCAAGCGCCGCTGAGACGAGTGCGGCGCTGATCTGCACCGCACCGGACAGTCGTACCGCCCGGCGCAGGTCGGCAACTGCGGGCGCCCGCCCGCTACCGAGTTCCGGCCGCTGCTCGGTGCCGTACGGGTACACGATCTCGCCGCCCAGGCACACTCCGAGGGCTCCTGCCATCGCCGCTTCCACGACGCCCGCGTTGGGGCTCGGGTGCGCAGGTGCGTCCCGTCGCCATGCGAGGAGCGCCGCTCGCGGGGAGCCGCCCACCAGGGGCGCGCAGCACGCAGTGAGGACACCGGCAACCCTCGCGGGGAGCAGGTTCGCGAGGTCGTCGAGCCGGGCAGCTGCCCACCCGAACTGCTGGTAGCGCGGCGAGCGGTGACCGATCATCGCGTCCAGGGTGTTCACCGCCCGGTAGCCGAGCAGACCGGGAACGCCCGCCACTGCACCCCACAGCAGCGGCGCCACCACCGCGTCCGAGGTGTTCTCCGCTACCGACTCCAGCGCGGCCCGCGCCAAGCCATCGGCCTCAAGCCCTGCGGGGTCGCGGCCGCAAAGTGACGGAAGGCGTCGCCGCGCGGCCGGAATATCGCCCGCCTCCAACTCCGCCGCAAGGGCGGAACCTTCCCCCAGCAACGAGGCACCTCCGAGTGCCACCCAGGTGGCACCGGCGGTGGTGATCCCCTCAGCTACGGGATGGCGTCGCGGAACACCCGCACCCAGCAGCGCCGCTCCACCCACCAGGACTGCGACGTGCAGCGCGCCCGCAGCACGGGTGTTGCGGTATGTCATCCGCTCGACGGCAGCCGCACTGTTCCCGAATCCGGCTACCGGGTGCCAACGCTGCGGGTCACCGAAGACACCATCCAGCGCAAACCCGAGCAACAAGCCCAGTGTCCGGGGCAGTCCGCTGGTCACCATGGTGGGCGCGATAGGGATCGAACCTACGACCGCCTGTGTGTAAGACAGGTGCTCTACCGCTGAGCTACACGCCCGCACGCGACGCGGCGGCACCGCGCGCGCGAAGATCCTCAAGGAAATGTCACGCTGCCGATCAGGCTGACAACGCTGAGA
>JADGOX010000133.1 GCA_017882745.1 Mycobacteriaceae bacterium
CGAAGCCGGCAATGAACCTCGCGGGCAGCCGTGGTGAGAGTCGGGCGCTGTAGCCGGTCAGGTCCGTGGCGCGCAGCAGAACGACGATGCTCCAGACGGCGAGTCCGAGGTAGGCAATGTAGAAGAGGAACAGTTTGTTCACCGGGGTCGCGAAGCAGAACATGACCGCCTGGTAGAGCAGGTAGGCAAGGGTGCCTAGCCAGACCACGAGCCCCCGGGCCGAGCCGTGTGCGGTTCTAGTCATCGCGGTGGCGAGCACGGGTAGTCCGACGACGAGGATGACCAGAGCGGTTCCGCGCAGGCATCCTACGGCGACGGGTGCGCCGGTGAGTAGCGACGAGGAGAAGAAGCTGAACCCCGCTGCGATAGCGGCGACGATGACGAGGGCACCGGATAAGAGGTAGGGGGCGCGGCCCTGCGCGAGAACCCGTGGCTTGTCCAGGCCGACCCGAACGCCGCTCTTGGGAGGAAGAGCTGGTCGAGCTTCCCCACGCTCGGATCCGGGTTGGTTGAGATGGCTTGGGGCTTGCCGCCGGGTCGGCGCCGTGCCGGGGTTGGAGGTGATGGCGTCGAGGTTGTACTCAAGATAGGCGTACTGGCTCTGGGGGTCGGTGGTGTGCCAGCGGCCTTCCCCGTATGTGGCGATTCGCCGGGTGCCGAAGGTGCGGTAGTCGCGTACGGGTGTCGACCAGCGTTGCGGGGTGAAGGTGGAGCCGTCGCGAGAGGCACTCATCCGGTCGTCGGAGACGAAGTCGACCAGGTCGCCGTCGTCGAACGTCAGGTCGGCGGTCACGGTCTGCGCGCCGTTGGTGAATATGCCGCGAACGTGGTTGTCGTCGACGGGCCGCCAGACGATTGGTGCGTCGATCAGCGCCGCCGGGGCCAGGATGCACAGGTCGTTGAACAAGGTCACGGTCTCAGCCCGGTCCATGTCCGGCCCCGCGGCGTTCACTATCGGCACCACCGAGCACAGCTTGACGCGCATGGTGGCGGCCGGGCCGGCGAAGACGTGCAGGACGTCGACCGGCAGGCCGAACAGCGTGGCGTCCATGAAGAACAACCGGCTGGGCGCGGGTCCGTAGGTGTTGACCTGCTCGCCCGTGTACGTCATCCACGGCGCGTTCGCACCGGCGCGGATTCGTCCGTGGATCCTGGCATGCACGGACCGGACGCGGGGCTGACCCACGGCACCGGAGCGTCGGACGTACTCGGCGGCGAGGCCTGGGAGGTGGGCCAGGTCGGTTTCGGTCACAACCGCGCCTGTTCCGGGGTGGGACTCACGCAGGGCTGCCGCGGTGCGGTGCTGGTACTCGGCGCGGTAGCTCGTCGGGCCGCGGGACGCGAAGCTGTATCCCAGCGCGGCGAGCAGCAAGACGTTCGCCAGCGTTCCGGTCTTGGCGTCGTTCCACGACGTCAGGATCACCGCTTGCGAGATCACGACGCCGGCGATGCCGGCGACCCACCACCTCCGGTTCCGGACAGCGAGCAGCACCGCGGTCGCCACGCCGGCCGCAGCGGCGGTCAGCCAGGCGAGGCCCATGGCTGGGCCGATCGGTTCGGGCAGTGCGGCCACCTCGGCCCAGCCCAGTCCCTTGGCTGCGCCGAGCAGGTGAATCAGACCATGTCCCAACACGATCACGACGATGAACCAGCGCACCACAGTCCTTATCGGAGCACCTCCTGGTCTGGGCTGGCCGGGAATAGCGTTCGGGGTTCTGGGGCGGGCGTCGTTGCCTGGGACATGCGGATCCAGGCGACGCCCGGAGGCGATCACCGACGTAGGGGTAGCCATCTCGGCGTGGATCTCGCCAGGGGTGGTGGTCAGTTTGCTGGTCATGTCAGTCCTGTCTGAGTTGTGGTGAGTGGTGCCTGAGGGAGCGGTCGGCCGAAAGTGGGCGTGGGGGATCCACGCGGGTGCTGCGGGCGTGGAGCGGAAGGGTAGGTCGGGGGTCTCAGCTTGCGGCGGCGCCGTAGCGGGCGAGGACCAGGTCGACGGCCGCGGGGGCGTAGCCGGGGTCGATGGGCTCGCCGGTGATCAGCAGGCAGAAGTACAGGGGTCCGGCGAGCGTGTTCAGCACGAAGTCGACATTGGTCTCAGTGGAGAGCTCGCCGGAGGCGATACCGCGCTCGACCGCGGCGCGCCACTGCCGCTGGTTGGGCTTGATGATCAGGTCGCGGTAGCTGGTGGCGAGCACGGGATCGGCGGCCATCTCCGCCACCAGGCCGGGCAGCACCCGCCCGAGCGGGGTCAGGGTCAGGACGCTGATCAGCTGTTCGGTGAGGGCAAGCAGGTCGCCGGCGGCGCTACCCGAGTCGTTGTCCTTGCCGGGGCTCATCTGGGTCACCATCGCCTCGACGACGAGCTGGGACTTTTGCGACCACCGGCGATAGATGGCGGGCTTGCTCACTCCCGCACGCCGGGCGACCTCCGCCACGGTCACGCGGACGTAGCCGACCTCGGAGAGCAGCTCGACCGTGGCCCGCAGGATCGTCTGATCCATGTCCGGGTCCCGCGGGCGACCACGGTCACTACCGCGACCACCTGGGCGGCGCGGCGCCAACACCGACTCCGACATGAAGACCAACTCTCTATTGCGGCTCTGGCCGTAACGTAACAGAGTTTGATGTGTTCCGCAACCAGTAGTTCCGTAACACGCAGTAGCGATTCTGGCCCACCGAGAAGCGAACCACGGGCTCACCGCCTGAGAGTCCGAATTGTTAGCCATTCTTCAGCAAGGGGAGTGACACCGACCGCGGGGCGTTCTAGCGAATGTCGCGCGAACGGGTGAGCGTGAACGTGTGACGGCCGACCTCTTCCGCGCCTCCCGGTGAGCGCTGCCCGACCACCACGAGGCCGAGCTCGTCGAGGCGGGCGACCGCGGTCAGGTCTGGGTGGCGAAGGTAGCGTCGGGAACCTTGAGGGATGGCTGGCGGAGGAACCCTCATCCTCGGAAGACCTCGGCCCCTACCCCCGCAACGACGCGCCTGCGACGCACCAGACGGACCACCCGCAACTCCACCCTCGTCTGGCGAAGAGCCGCTGATCTGCGACCCACGCACGACTGGATGCTCCTCGTCGTGGACGTACAGCA
>JADGOX010000134.1 GCA_017882745.1 Mycobacteriaceae bacterium
GATCGTGGTGGTCGACGTCGAGGGTTGGGACGGCGAAAGTGCGGGGGAAGACGCCACGTTCACCTTCCGCGGCGAGCCCAAGCCGACCTCTGTTCCTGACGCGCCGCCGATTGATCTGGCCAAGGCAACCGAGAGCGGCGGCAGCACCGGCTCCGAGCCCGCAAGCCAGTGAACTGACCGACTCAAGCGTGCCATTTCTACCGGGTCGTCAGGGAATACCTCGCCCTGGTCACCCTCATTCCGCCGGCACGATCAGGCCGTAGTGACCGTCGTAGCGACGGTAGAGCAGCCGACCGCGGTCCGTGGCGGGGTCCCGGAAGAAGACGAATGGCCAGCCGGCCAACTCAAGCCGGTCACGAGCCTCCTCGGTGGTCAGCTGGGGCGGGCGCGTGTCGTTGACCTTCACCTGTACGGCACCCGGGGTCACCCTGTCCGGCAGCGGCACGACCTGGCTGAGCTCGTAGCCCGCCCCGTCCGGGGACAAAGACAACACGCTGTCGACGCCGCTGCCGTCCTCGGTGAACAGGTGGAAATCGTAGTCGAGCATGCCCATGTCGAACGCCGCTTCATCAACGGTCATCCGGGCTAGCGAGAACGACTTGTGGCGAACGACGTCGCGTTCCTCGGCGGGCCTTGGGAAGACCCTGTCATCCCTGCGGGTCGGTTCGTCGGCATGGCGCCACTCGTGCGGCTCGGGCGAGGCCATGCGGCCGCGGATCGTCTCCCAGTCTTGGCCAGCCCGATCGAGTAGTTCACGCAGGCGGTCATGCAGTTCGTCCACCGCCTCCGGCATCGTCGGGCGGGCGGCCTGCGCGCGAATCAACCGACCGTTGACGTCGAGGTTGGCCTGAGCCAAAGCGGGCCGGCTCAACGCCGGGTTCGCCAGCCGGGTGAGCGTCACTCGCACGAACAGGACCGGCCGATTGGCATACCGGAGGACGCTCGCGATCTTCTCGCGTGCGTACTCCGCCTCGCCCGGACTCCCCCCACCTCGCTGGGCAACCTGAACGGGCGGTGTGTGCGTGGAATCGGTCATGGCTACTCGCAGTCCTTAGTCTCCAACTGAACTTCCTGCCGCGCTGACCAGAATCGCCCGGCGCGGAAGCCTGACCACAAGTCAAGGCGTCGGTACGCCGCAGGGACAGGGCCGAAGGTCATGTTCACTGCGGCGCCGGAGCCCAGCGGCGAAAATCGATGCCATCACATAGGTCACGCGTTGTATGGACCTGCGGTTCCCGGGCTCGCCAGATCGATGTCCACTACCCCGGGGGAACCTCAGTGAGCGCCTACGACGCGACCATGCCGCATACGGGGTGGATCACTGCCGGACGCTCATGCGCCGCACTGGGAACTGATCAGTCCGCCAGGGAGCCGGGTTCCGGTTCGGCCGAGTGGAGTGTCTGGGTCAGCGACTGGCCCAAACGGGCCCACTGTTGGGTCCAGCTCTCCAGCGGCGCCAGCGACTTCTCGAGTACGTCCAGCTGATGGTCGAAAGCCAACAGCTCTGCCTGTAGCGCCTGCACAGTCAGCCGCTGGGCATGTAGCTCCTCGACCAGGACGTCGAACTCGGCGATGAACGGCGGCGCCAGCTCGATGAGCTGCTGAAGGGACGTCAACATCCGGGTCACGGGCGCCGAGACAGGGTCAGGAATTGCGCCGAGCACGCCACCCCCTACTGACCCGACAAGGTTGGCTACGGCGCGGGTTCCCTCCAGCAATTCCTCCATCGCAGACTGCAGCAAGCCGTATCGATGCGTGTCGCCTTGGTCAGCCATCGCCACCACCCTCCTCCGGCACCCATTCGGCCCGTTCAGTTTCGATCCGATTGTCCGCCTTGGACGTTGTCTCGGCAGCCCAACTCCACCATGGTGGGCTCAACTGGTCAACGGACCACTCGGATGTTGAAGGCTATCCCCAGAAGACGTGGTGCACCGTAGGCGGATGGACAGCCGTCGCAGTCATCAAGACCTCCCCGCAAGTCCAATGGAGTGCGTTTTTGGATTCACCCACCACGGCCTATTTGTCAACACTTATTGGTGTTACAGTGGCGGTATGGCCACCATCGGATTCCCCGACCCGGTGGCCCTGGCTGGTCTGAGCACCCTGGACGACACGCTGCGTCGTCAGCTGTATGAGTACGTGACCGAGTGCGGAGAGCCGACCTCACGGGAACAGGCGGCTGCCGCAGCCGGGATCGGCCGGACGCTCGCGGCCTACCACCTGGACAAGCTGGCCGACGCTGGCCTGCTTGTCACCAGCTACCGGCGTCCAGCCGGCCGTAGTGGGCCCGGCGCGGGACGCCCCGCGAAGCTATACACCCGAGCCGAGCAGGAGCTGAACGTCAGCGTCCCGCCTCGTGACTACGAGCTGCTCGCCCGGCTGCTGGTGTCCGCGGTGCAAGGGGACACCACCGGCGCGGTGCGGGCGGCGGTGAACGAGGCAGCGCTCGAGGCTGGCCGGCAAGCGGGCAAAGAGCCTGGCGGTGATCTGGTGGCGTCGCTGCGCGGGTGCGGTTACCAGCCACGAGTCGACGATGACGGCTGCATCGAGCTACGCAACTGCCCGTTCCACTCTCTGGCCCAGGATCACCGGGAGGTGGTGTGCGGGCTGAACCTGCACCTTGTCGACGGCGTGATCGCCGGCAGCGGACACGAGTGCGCCCACGCGGAGCTGGATCCACGGCCGGGCCGCTGCTGCGTCGTCATCCACCGCCCAGTTGAAGACTCCACCTAGGAAAGAGATGCCGCCATGGGAAGTTTCGTGATCGTCGGGGCCGGCCTGGCCGGCGCCAAGGCCGCTGAAGCACTGCGCGAGCAAGGATTCGGCGGACGCCTCGTGCTGCTCGGCGACGAGCCCGACGCACCCTATGAACGCCCCCCACTGTCCAAGGACTACCTACAGGGCAAGGTCGCACGCGATTCACTCTTCGTGCACACCCCCGACTGGTACACCAGAAACGACGTCGAGCTCCGGTTCTCCACCACAGCGACCGGGATCGCCCCCGACTCCAAACACATCACTCTCGACGACGGCGAACTGGTCGAGTACGAGAAGCTCCTGCTGACCACCGGCTCCACCCCGCGACACCTGCCGATCCCCGGCGCAGAACTAGACGGGGTGCACTACCTGCGGCGGGTCGGCGACAGTGAACGTCTGCGCGAACTGTTCACCACCGCCTCCCGACTGGTGATCATCGGCGCCGGCTGGATCGGGCTGGAGGTCGCCGCCGCCGCTCGTGCCGCCGGCGTAGACGTCACCATCCTCGAGACCGCCGCACTGCCGCTCCTCCGGGTCCTCGGCTCGACGATCGCACCCGTGTTCGCCGCGCTGCACCGCGAGCACGGCGTGGACCTGCGGCTCGGCGTCGGCGTGCAGGAGATCACCGGCGACGGCCACCGGGCCACCGGGGTACAGCTGGCTGACGGCACCCGCATCGACGCCGACGCAGTCCTTGTCGGGGTCGGCGCAACGCCCAACACCGGTCTCGCCGAGCAGGCCGGTCTCACGGTCGACAACGGCATCATCGTCGACGCCGCACTGCGGAGCAGCAACCCCGACGTGTACGCCGCCGGTGACGTCGCCCGCGCCTTCCACCCACTGCTGCAGACCCACATCCGCGTCGAGCACTGGGCGAACGCGCTCAACCAGCCGGCCACCGCCGCCGCAGCCATGCTCGGCAGAGAAGCCACCTTCGACGCATTGCCGTACTTCTACACCGACCAGTACGACCTGGGCATGGAATATGTCGGCTACGCCGAACCCGACGGCTACGACCAGGTCGTCGTCCGCGGCGACCTCGACACTCGCGAGTTCGTTGCGTTCTGGCTCAGCCAGGGCCGGCTGCTGGCAGGGATGAACGTCAACATCTGGGACGTCACCGACCCCATCAAAGCCCTCATCCGTTCCCGCTCCCAGCTCGACACCACACGCCTGACCGACCCCAGCGTGCCCCTCGAATCACTGCTTCCCACGTAAGGGCCCCTCTGCCGCGACTACCGAAGGCAACGGATTGCCATGACCGCCACCGGACGCGGTCTACCGTGGAGAGTGCCTGTCGTCCCCTATGAGTCCGACACCTCGGGTCACCGGTTGCGCAGCATCGGCCCCGGGTACTGACGGTGGATGGTGGTGCCGCGCGTTCACGATGCCTCATTGCAGCCCGACAGCGAGGGTCGAGGAACGGCGACGAAGAGCGTCCCCTACCCTCAGCCCAGTGACGCTGCCCCAGCGCCGGTGAATCGACGTTTACCACGGGGTCGCGACTCCGCGCGGGAGTCTGCGCCGGAGGGATTCTGCGCCGTGGCCCGGCAGTAGCCCAGGTCTGTCACGCTCGCGGGCTACGTGACGACAGGAGTGCTGGCGGAAGTATGCGTGTCGTGACAGTGGACAGTGCGGTGCCCCCGACTCCACCCGGGCTGCCCATGTTGACAGACCGCCGGTACCTGCTCGGGCCGTTGCTCGGCCCGGGGGGCAGGTCCGAGATCTTCCGGGCGCACGACGAGCTACTGGGCCGCACAGTCGCGGTGAAAATCTTCCTGGCCGGGCTGGCGACAACGGACTCACGTCGCCAGCACCGCGAAACGAGCACCCTCGCGGGGTTCAGCCACCCCGGCCTCGTGACGCTCTACGACGCACGCGAGCAGGATGGTCGGTCGTTCTTCGTGATGCAATTGGTGGAGGGCCGCGCGCCAGCTGCCCGGCTGCGGGAGGGTCCGTTGCCTGCGACGGAGACCATGCATCTGGGTGTCGTCCTGGGGCACGATGTGGCCTACGTCCACGGGCACGGCGTGCTTCACCGCGACATCAAGCGCGCCAGCATGCCGCTCGACCACCACGACGACCCGCACCTGAGCTACTTCGGCATCGTCACGTTGGTCGACTCCACCCCAATCACCAGCCCGGGCTTGATGATCGGTACCGCCGCCTACCTCGCCCCCGAGCAGATCCATGGGCACCCGGTCGGGCTCGGTTCCGATATCTACGCCATGCGCCTAGTACTTCTGGAGTGCGGCACCGGGCGGCGGGAGTATCCCGGCAACCCGACGGAGGCCGCACTCGCCCGACTGCGCCGCCGCCCAGCGATGCCCCAGGCACTACCTGGTCCGACTGCGGCCCGGTGGGGGGCGACAACCACCGACGATCCGGATGAGTGCCCCTCAGCCGCCGAAGTCGTGAAACTCCTGCGGGACGCCGCACCGCACATCGGAGGGGTGTTGGCGGTCATCGACACGCCAACACAACCTGCACTGCTCGACGTCACTGCTCCCACCTGGCCGGCAACGCTGGAAGTGTCAGCGGAAGCTGCGCCGCGGTGGGGCCGTCACCGCAGGACGCTGCTGGTCGGAGCACTGCTGGTGGCCCTCGCGGGCGGTTTCGCGCTCAGTCTGCCGCTGCTGAGCAACACCCCGGCCCCCGCGGTCCCGAAGCCCGTGGTGTCGGTTCCCTCGGCCCCACTCGCCA
>JADGOX010000135.1 GCA_017882745.1 Mycobacteriaceae bacterium
CCGGCGCCCACTCTCGTCGGTCCGCAGCCAGCTGCGCAGGGGGTGGCCGCCGCCGTGCCCGGTGCGGTACCACCGCGTGCCTTGTTGATGCCAGGGGCTCGCGCCACCGCGCCCGCACCGGACGCGGGGCTGCCGCCCCGCGGACCCGTCGATGCGCCCGTGCGGGTCGATGACCCGGCGCTGTCGGTGCCAGCCATCGTGGTCGTCGGGTTCCCGCCCGGACTCGCGCCCCGGTGGTGTGCCCGACCGGCTCGTCAGCTGCCCGTGCCGCAACCATTCGCTGAGCCGCGCCCCGGCCTGTGCTGTCCGGTGGGGGACCACCCGGACCGGGCGCAGCTGGCCGATCCGGTGCACCTGGCGTATCCGGGTGCTGCCCGGGGCAACGCGGTGATCGGGACCAGCCTCGGCCAGTCGGGATTGTTGGATGACTATGACCCGCTGGGCGGGATGCACGAGCGTCAGCTCGAACGCCGCTTCGTCGTCCGCGCACCCGACGCTTCCATGTTGGGCGAGTACGCATGGCCACCCTGCGAGATGCACCCGGAAGGGGCGGCAGACCCTTATCTGCGTACCCCGGAACTACTGCCGGCGGGCACCGAGGTGGACCTGCTCGGCTCCGCCCACGGCCGGGTCCTCGCGGCTGCGGGAACGCAGTTCGCCCAGCGCAGCCTGCCGCAGGAGTACACCGACCGCACGTTGAGTCGGCTGGTGGTGTGGACAGTTCTTCCGGTGTGGACGGTGCAGACCGCGGCCTGGTTTGGCCAGCCCGGGGGCGGTGTCCGCTACCGGCTCACGCATCCGGTGGCCGAACTCGTGGCGGCGGGCGTCCTGGTGGAAACGTCCATCCAGGCAGAAGAGGCGGAGGTCGACCATGGATGAGTCCACGTTGGCGCAGTGGATCACCGCGCTGGGGGTGTCGGTCGACGTCGTGAGCATCGGCGCCGAGCTCGACGACCGTTGGTGCCTGGTGAGCTTGCCCGACCCCGAGGGAGGCGGTGCCGCGGTGTGGGAGGTGTTCTGGCGTCAGCACGGCGATCGCTTCGACTGGGCACGCTTCACCGATGAGCAGGTGGCCTGCTACTACCTGCTCGGGCGACTGGCCTACGGGCAGCTGGTCCTGGGTGCGCTGCACACTTCTGAGATCGCGGCCGAACACGCTTCCGCGGCGCATCCGTAGGCTCCATGCTGTGACCACCGTGCTGCTCGCCGAAGACGACGAGGCAATTGCCGCACCGCTCGCTCGGGCGTTGCAGCGCGAGGGATATCTCGTCGAGGTGGTAGCGGACGGACCGGGCACCTTGCAGCGGGCGATCACGGGATCTCTTGACCTCGTGATGCTGGACCTCGGCCTGCCCGGGATGGACGGTCTAGAGGTGTGTCGCCGGCTGCGCGCCGTGCGCCCCGAGCTGGCGGTGCTGATGCTGACCGCACGCACCGACGAGGTCGACTTCGTCGTCGGCCTGGACGCGGGGGCCGACGACTATGTGGGCAAACCGTTCCGCGTCGCCGAGCTGATGGCCAGGGTGCGGGCGTTGCTCCGGCGACGGGGCGCCGCCGGCGAGGACGTCTTGGACGTTGCCGGGGTGCGATTGGAGCACGCCGCTCGGCGGGTCTGCGTCGACGGTCTCGAGGTCGGGCTGGCCAACAAGGAGTACGAGCTCCTGAAGCTGCTTCTCGAGCGTGCGGGCCAGGTGGTCACCCGCGAGCAGATTCTCGCCGAGGTGTGGGGCGACCCGTCGCTGCGCGGCTCGAAGACCTTGGACATGCACATGTCGTGGCTGCGTCGAAAGATCGGCGGTTCGGGCAGCGGGGCGAGCGTCAGTGCCGACAGCGGCGACCTGGACCGTCGAATAGCGACCGTCCGTGGTGTCGGTTTCCGCTTCAACACAGCCTGACCGAGTATGCGCCGACGGATACTGCTGTCCACCTTGCTGGTGGTGGCGCTCACCGCCTTGCTGCTCGGCCTGCCGCTGATGTTCACCACCTGGCGTCTGGTCCACGACGTGACCACCGCCGACCTGTCGGCCCGCTTGGATCGGGTGGCCGCCGACCTCACCGCCCAGGAGGGCGAAGACAATCGGATCGACGGGACCCTCGATCTCGACCGACTGAGGCTGGCTCTCCCCGCCGACGGCCGCCTCGAGGTGATCTACCCCGACAGGACCGGCGTGATGCAGCGGGCGGTCATTGGTGGTCCGACCGTGACCGACGCGCTCGCCCAGCGGCTCGACCTGGGTCGCAACGGGTCGCTCACCATCGAGGTACCTGGGGAGGCCGTGCGGACCACGCAGCTGCAGGCGGCGGCAGTGGTTCTCGTCGTGGTGCTGCTGTCCATCGCAGGGGGAGCGCTGATCTCCATCGTCACGGCTCGGCGGCTGGCAGATCCGCTGCTCGACGTGGCTCGACGGGCGGCCTGCTTGGGTTCCGGTGACTTTCGGGTCGCGCCGGGTCGGCACGGCATACCCGAGCTCGACCGGGTGTCTGACGTGCTCGACTCGTCCGCGGTGGAGCTGGCCGCGCTGGTGCAGCGGGAGCGTGAGCTGGTCGGCGACGTGTCCCATCAACTACGCAGCCGGCTGACTGCCGTTCGACTGCGCCTGGACGAGCTCGCCAACCACACGGACCCTGCGGTGGTCGAGGAGTCCGCCGCAGCGATGGCGCAGGTCGACCGTCTCACCGACGTGGTCAACGACATGGTCGTCGCGTCCCGGGCAGTGCGCACAGCGGGCGCAGGAACGGTGGACGTAGCCAAGGAGCTGCGCGAGCTGGTGGGCGAGTGGGAGACCCTCTACGCGGACGCGGAGCGCACGCTGCGGGTTGAGATCTCGGCGACCGCGCCGGCCCGGGTCAACGCGGCGCGTCTGCGTGAGTCGGTCGGCGTGCTGCTGGAGAACGCCTTGCACCACGGTGCGGGTGAGGTGCGGCTGACGCTCCGGGAGGTGCCTGCACGTCTTGACGCAGAGGCGGGCGTCGCACGGGAGCCGACGGCGCTGATCGAGGTTGCCGATGAGGGCCCCGGCGTCCCGGACGAGCTGATCCCGCACGTGTTCGACCGGGGTTTCAGCGGATCCGACTCCACCGGTGTCGGTCTGGCTCTGGCGAGAGCGCTGGTGGAGACCGACGGCGGGCGGCTGGAGCTCCGCCGCGCTCGGCCCCCGGTGTTCGCGTTGTTCTTGACGGTGTCAAGCCCGGACGTGCCGCCCACGCAGGAGCCGCCCGAGCCGGCTGCCCGCGAACCTCGTTGAGTCGGCTCAGCTGTGACCGAGCTCTTCTTCGGCGAGCTCATCGTCGGCGTGGTCGGTCGAACCGCTCTCAGCGACTGCGGCCTCGGCGAGCTCGACCTGCAACTCCAGGAAGACGAACTTGCGAAAAGCCCACCAGCGAAACGCCATCGCGAGCAGGGTGCCGATGATCTGCGCGCTGATGAAGTCGGCGATGTTTTCCTCGAGCGGAGTGACGTTGGGAACCCGCAAGTCGAATACGTAGCTGGACACCCACAGTGGTGCGGCGTTGATGGCCATGCCCACGGCGCTGATGGCGAAGAACAACGCCGCTTCGTGATGGGTCTCACGACCGCCACGGGTTTTGAACGACCACTCCCGGTTGAGCACGTAGGACAAGATCGTGGCGATCAGCACCGCGAAGATCTTGGCCGTCACCGGCTTGGCGTCCAGCACGGTGGATTTCAGCCCGTAGAAGGCGACGGTGTCGACGACGAAGGTGGTGCCCCCGACCATGGCGAACTTGACCAGCTCATGGTGAACGAGTGCCAGTTCTCGCAAGTGGCGTGGCAGGTGGGCTACAACCGCATCGACGAAGGGCACGAGAGCACTCTACGGAAATCCGTCGCCGGATCGGCCGGAGGCGGCGGGCGTGGCACCATCTTCGGCTGTGAGACCAATGGCTGAGAGACCCGCAACTTCACCGACACCACCCTCGGGGCCGGTGGTCGCGATGGTCGGCGGTGGCCAGCTCGCGCGGATGACGCACCAGGCAGCGGTGGCGCTCGGGCAGAGCCTGCGCGTGCTCGCTGCCGGCCCTGAGGACCCGGCCGCGCTGGTGAGCCCGAACGTGGTGCTGGGTTCGCACACCGACCTGGCTGCGCTGCGTGAGGTCGCGTCGGGCGCGACGGTGCTGACCTTTGATCACGAGCACGTTCCCCAGGAGCACCTGAAGACTCTGGTGGCTGAGGGTGTGCACGTCTTCCCGTCGCCGCAGGCGCTGTTGCACGCGCAGGACAAGCTGGTGATGCGACGGCATCTCACCGAGCTGGGTGCACCGGTGCCCCCGTTCTCCACGGTGGTGAGCGTCGCCGATGCGGTGAGCTTCGGCGAGGAGCACGGCTGGCCGTGCGTGCTCAAGGCGGTGCGTGGGGGCTATGACGGCCGCGGGGTGTGGATGCTCGCTGATGCCGAGGCGGCCGCCACGGTGGTGGCCGAGCAGCTGGCGGCAGGCACGCCGTTGCTGGTCGAGCAGCGGGTGGACTTCCGGCGAGAGCTGGCCGCCGTGGTCGCGCGGTCCCCGTTTGGGCAGGGCGCGGCCTGGCCGGTGGTGGAGACGGTGCAGCGGGACGGTATCTGCGCGCTGGTGCTCGCACCTGCACCGGCGCTCGGTCCAGAGCTCGCCGAACAAGCCGAACAATTGGCCCTGCGGCTGGCTGAGCAACTGGATGTCGTCGGGGTACTGGCCGTGGAGCTGTTCGAGACCCAGTCGGGGAAGCTGGTGGTGAACGAGTTGGCGATGCGTCCACACAACTCCGGCCACTGGAGCATCGAAGGCGCGCGTACCTCGCAGTTCGAGCAGCATCTGCGAGCGGTGCTCGACTATCCCCTCGGCGACACCTCGATGACGATGCCCGTCGTGGTGATGGCGAACATCCTCGGCGCGGTGCACACTCCAGCGATGTCCATGGACGAACGGACGCACCACCTGTTCGCGCGGATGCCGGAGGCAAAGCTGCATCTCTACGGCAAGACCGAGCGGCTGGGACGGAAGGTGGGGCACGTGACGGTGCTCGGCACCGAAGTGCAGGACGTGCGGGAGCGGGCGGAACGGGCGGCGCACTGGATGTCGCACGCGGAGTGGACCGATGGATGGGATGTGCACGGTGAGTGATGCTCCGAGGAAAGAAGCGCTGGTTGGCGTGATCATGGGCAGCGACTCGGACTGGCCGGTCATGGAAGCCGCCGCCCAGGCCCTTCGCGAGTTCGAGGTGCCCTTCGAGGTCGGCGTGGTTTCCGCCCACCGGACGCCGCAACGCATGCTCGACTATGCGCGGAATGCCGCCGCCCGGGGGATCCGGGTGATCGTGGCCGGTGCCGGGGGAGCGGCGCACCTCCCGGGAATGGTGGCTTCGGCCACGCCGTTGCCGGTCATCGGAGTGCCCGTCCCGCTGAAGTACCTCGACGGCATGGATTCACTGCTGTCCATCGTGCAGATGCCTGCCGGGGTGCCGGTGGCCACCGTCTCGGTGGGGGGCGCACGCAACGCAGGTCTGCTGGCGGTCCGCATCCTCGCAGCCTCGGACGAGGGGCTGCGCCAGCAGATGACCGCCTTCCAGGAAGACTTGGAGACCTCGGTGTTGGCGAAGGACGCCGCTCTGCGCGATACCATGGGTGTTACTAATCATTAACTAGGAGGCAATCCCCGTGGCCAGTCAGTTCGGCAACCCCGACTTCGACCTGTACGCCCTCGCCGAGGAGCACGACGGACTTCGGGAGGCGGTGCGCGCACTGGCCGAGAAGGAGATTGCCCCGCACGCGGCGGACGTCGACGAGAGCGAGCGCTACCCCGACGAGGCACGCAAGGCGCTCACCGCAGCCGGTTTCAACGCGGTTCACGTCCCGGAACGCTTCGGCGGTGAGGGTGCTGACTCAGTGGCGGCCTGCATCGTCATCGAGGAGGTCGCACGCGTGTGTGGCTCGTCCTCGCTGATCCCCGCCGTGAACAAGCTGGGCACCATGGGGTTGATCCTCTCCGGCAGCGAGGAGCTGCAGCAGGTGGTGCTGCCCTCCATCGCCTCAGGCGAGGCGATGGCCTCCTACGCACTGAGTGAGCGCGAGGCCGGCTCCGACGCGGCGTCGATGCGCACCCGCGCGAAGGCCGACGGAGACGGCTGGATCATCAACGGCACCAAGGCGTGGTGTACGAACGCCGGAGTGTCCCAGTGGTACACCGTGATGGCGGTGACCGACCCGGACAAGGGTGCCAACGGCATCTCCGCGTTCATGGTCAACGCCGACGACGAGGGCATCTCGGTGGGCGCCAAGGAACGCAAGATGGGGATCAAGGGCAGCCCGACGCGCGAGGTGTACTTCGAGAACTGCCGAGTCCCGGGCAACCGGATGATCGGCGAGCCCGGCACCGGATTCAAGACGACACTGAAGACCCTGGACCACACGCGCCCCACCATCGGCGCGCAAGCGGTCGGCCTTGCGCAGGGTGCGCTGGACGCGGCCATCGAGTACACCAAGGGTCGTAAGCAGTTCGGCAAGTCGGTCTCAGACTTCCAGGGCGTTCAGTTCATGCTCGCGGACATGGCGATGAAGATCGAAGCTGCCCGCCACATGGTCTACGTCGCGGCCTCGCGGGCCGAACGGATGGAGCCCAACCTCGCGTTCATCTCGTCCGCCGCGAAGTGCTTCGCCACCGACATGGCCATGGAGGTGACCACCGACGCGGTGCAGCTGTTCGGTGGCGCCGGCTACACCCGTGACTTCCCGGTCGAGCGGATGATGCGCGACGCCAAGATCACCCAGATCTACGAGGGCACCAACCAGGTCCAGCGCATGGTGATGGCGCGGAGCCTCCTCAAGTAACCGATCGCGGCGCTCAGGCAGGTCAGGATGGGGTGAGGACTGGGCTTCCTCCCTGCGACCTGCTCGCTGACCCGCGGGAGGACACCGCGTCGTCATCGAGCAGTCCCCGCTTCCGCAGCAGGGGGATGACGCCCTCGCCGAACCAGTACGCCTCCTCCAGGTGCGGCTGCCCGGAGAGCACGAAGTGGTCCACCCCGAGTGCCGCGTACTCGGCCAGCAGGTCGGCGACCTCGGCGTGGCTGCCCACCAGCGCTGTCCCGGCTCCGGGGCGGATCAGGCCGTAGCCCGCCCACAGCCCCGGGTAGACCTCCAGCCGCTCGTTGGCCCCCGCGATCTGAGCGGTCTGGCGGCGCTGTCCCTCGGACTCCACGCTCGCCAGCTTCTCCTGCACGAACGCCGAGAACTTCGGGTCGATGCGGGACTGCAGCTTCGCCGCCTCGGCCCACGCCTCCTCGGTGGTGTCGCGGCTGATCACGTGCACCCGGATGCCGTAGCTCAGCGTGCGGCCGTGGCGGGCGGCGCGGGCGCGTACGTCGTCGAGCAGCTCGGCTGTCTTGGCGGGCGGCTCGGTCCAGGTGAGGTAGGTGTCCGCATGCTCGGCCGCCACCTCTCGGCCCGCCGGGCTGGCGCCGCCGAAGAACACCCCGGGCACGGGGGAAGGCGGGTTGTGCACCGTGGCACCCTGCACCCGGTAGTGCTCGCCGGTGTAGTCGAACGGCGTGCCCGACCAGGCGCCGCGCAGCACGGTGAGGAACTCGGCGGTGCGGTCGTAGCGCCGGTCGTGGTCGAGCCAGTCGCCGAAGCGGTGCTGCTCCTCGGCGTCGCCCCCGGTGACGATGTTGAGCAGCAGCCGTCCGTCGGAGAGCTCCTGGTAGGCGGCGGCTTGCTGAGCGGCCAGTGTCGGGCTGATGGAGCCGGGACGGAAGGCCACCAGGAACTTCAGCCGGCTGGTCTCCCGCAGCAGCGCCGCGGTGGTGAGCCAGGCGTCATTGCAGTGCGTGCCGGTGGGGGTGAGCACTGCCTCGAAGCCGAGCTGCTCGACGGCCCGCGCGACCAGGGCGAGGTAGTCCAGCGAGGCCGGGCGCGGGCTGGACGCGGCACCCAGGTGGGCCTGCGCGCCGATGACCTCGCGCCCGTCGCCGGAGGTGGGTAGGTACCAGTGCAGGTGCACGCTCATGAGGTGACTCCAAGGTGGGTGAGGATCGTCTTGCGCAGCGCGACCAGCGCGGCGTCGGAACGGGTGCGGGGACGGGGCAGGTCGACAGGGATGTCGTGGGCGATGCGGCCGCCGTCGAGGACGAGAACGCGGTCGGCCAGCAGTACGGCCTCCTCCACGTCGTGGGTGACCAGCAGGACCGCGAACCCGTGCTCGTCCCACAGCCGCGCGAGCAGCTCGTGGGCACCGAGGCGGGTGAGGGCATCGAGCGCGCCGAAGGGCTCGTCGAGTAGCAGCAGCTCGGGGTTGCGGACCAGGGCCCGTGCCAGTGACACCCGCTGGGCCTCCCCGCCGGACAGCGTGAGCGGCCAGGCGTCGACGCGGTGGGCCAGCCCGACCTCACCCAACGCCGCCGCGGCGCGGTCGCGCCCGCCCCGTCCGAGTCCGAGGGCCACGTTGTCGCGCACTCGTTTCCACGGCAGCAGCCGCGGCTCCTGGAAGGCGACCGCGCGGCTGTCCGGCACCTCGACGTCGCCGCTGTGCCCACCGTCGAGTCCGGCGAGCACCCGCAGCAGGGTCGACTTGCCCGACCCGCTGCGCCCCACCAGTGCGACGATCTCGCCGCGGCGCAGGTCGAGGTCCACGTCCTGCAGCACCGTGTCAGAGCCGAAGGTGCGACCGACTCCGCGGACGGAGACCAGGCGAGCTTCTAGCTCGGTGTGAACGACTGACGCCATGCCAGTGCCTTCCCTTCCAGTAGGCGCACCAGGGCGTCGGTGGCCAGGCCCAGCAGCGCGTAGACGACGAGACCCATGACGACGATGTCGGTTCGGTAGAACTCGCGGGCGTTCATGACGATGTAGCCGAGCCCGGCGTCGGCGTTGATCTGCTCGGCGACGATGAGCGAGAGCCACGCGACCCCGAGGGACAGGCGCAGCCCGACGAGCGCCTGCGGGAGTGCGCCGGGCAGCACGACATGGCGGGCCAGGGAGAACCCACGGAGGCCGAGCGTGCGGGCCGCCTCGACGAGCTTGCTGTCCACGCCGCGGATGCCGGCGAACAGGTTGAGGTACAGCGGGAACGTGACGCCGAGCGCGACCAGCAGCACCTTCGGCGCCTCGCCGATGCCGAACCACAGGATGAACAGCGGCACGAGACCGAGGAAGGGCACCGTGCGCAGCATCTGCAGCGGCGGGTCCAGCGCCAGCTCGCCAAGCCGGGAGAATCCGGACACGAGGGCGAGAACCACGCCGATGGCGAGGCCGAGGCCCACCCCGATCAACACTCGCTGGAGGGAGACGCCGATCGCGTCGGGCAGCTGGCCCGTGCCCCACAGCTCGATGGCGGCGGCCACCACCGACCTCGGCGAAGACAGTTGTCGCTCGGAGATGACCCCCGCGCTGCTGAGCACCTGCCACAGCCCGAGCAGCAGCAGCGGACTGATCAGGCGCAGCAGCGGAGCACCCCTGAAGCGCCGACCCGAGGTGGCGGCCGGCGGGACCGGAGCCGGGGACGTGGGCTCGGCTGTGGGGTGGACATTCGCGGCGGCTTCGGTGGAGCCGGCCGTGCCGGGCCGTGCCGTCGTCGTCGTCATGGTCACGGCTGCGCCGCCGTCAGGACAGCGTTGAACCGGGCGTCGAAGAACTTCCGCACGTCGGGCGTGGGTGAGACCAGCTTCACTGCGGCGAATCTGTCGGCCAGCAGCTGCTGCCGACGGATCACCTCGTCGTCGATGGCGATCGTGCGCCCCTTGGAGGTGTCGAAGGTGAGGGTGGCCACCGACTTGGGCAGCGTGGTGAGCTGGGCGTAGACGGGGATCCACTCCTCGGCGTGCTTGTTCGCCCAGGCGCGCGCCTTGACCAGCCGGGTGAGGTAGTCCTTGATCGCAGCCTCCCTGGCCGGGTCCTTGAGCGCCGAGGTGGAGGCGACGCTGTAGGTGTATCCGGTGGAGAGGGTGGTGCCGTCGGCGATGATCTTGGCGCCGGCACCGGCGGCCACCGCGGCGTAGGGGTTCCATACCGCCCAGGCGTCGATCTGGCCGGCGGCGATCGCGCTCTGCGCGTCGGGCGGGGCGAGGTACTTGACCGTCACGTCGTTCTGCGTGAGTCCGGCCTCCTGCAGCAACCCGATGAGCAGCCCGTGCGAGCTGGAGCCCTTGGCCACCGCGACACTCTTGCCGCGCAGGTCGGCCACCGAGCTGACGCCGGAGCCGGGCCGGGCGAGGAGGAAGTCGGCGGTCTTGTCCCGTCGCTCCACCGCGACGATCCGGGCGTCGATGCCAGCGGCCTGCGCCAGCACCGGGGGGCTGTCACCGACGCCGCCGATGTCGATGGCCCCGGCGCTCAGGGCCTCGAGCAGGGGCGGTCCGGCCGTGAAGTTGGCGAACTCGATCTTGTAGGGCAGGCCGTCGAGCTGTCCGGAGGACTTGAGTACGCTCTGCGCGGACTGCACCTGGTCGCCGACGTGCAAGGTCAGCCCGGACAGGTCGAGGGAGCCGTCAGCAGCGAGGGCAGGGGCGGGGTCAGCGGAGGCGCACCCGGCCAGAGTGACCGTCAGGAAGGCGGTGGCGAGGGCGGCGACGGCTCGTCGTCGGGACAGCGTGAAGGACATCGGGAGGGCCTTTCGGGCATGACGGGGCGGCGCGAGACGCCGGGTGGCGGCAGCGGTCAGGAGATCGGGAGATCCCGCTCAGTCGGCGGGGCGAGCGCGGAGAAGCGTCAGGTGCGACAGCTGGTGCCGGCAGTGCGACACAGGTCGATGTGGCGACGGCGACGTAGCCACACCGACGCGGCGGTGGGCGGCAAGGAGACCATGGCTCTGTGGTACAAAATTCCTCCATCGATCCTGGCGGTAGCACCCGCTCCCGCGGTGTGGGGGGTTGCTGCGACGTCGACGAGCCAGGTCTCTCGGTCGCTCTGGATGGTGTTTTCGAAGGCTATCCCCGGCGCGACAGGTGCGACAAGGGTTTCGCTCAGCGTGAGCACAACTCCCACAACTACTTCCCCGCGGGGCCCTCATGCGCCACGCCGGGGAGCTCGGAGCCCGCAGGGGGCGGGCGCACCGCTCAGCTACTGGTGTCCAGGCACCGAGTGGCGATGTGTTGTCCGATCGGAATCGCTGAGGTGGCCGCGGGCGAGGGCGCGTTGATGACGTGCAGCATCCGGTCGGTCCTCAGGAAGTGGAAATCGTGCAGCAGGGTGCCGTCGCGGAGCACAGCCTGAGCCCGGATTCCTGCCTCGTGGGGAAGCAGGTCGGCGAGCTCCAATCCCGGGCAGTACCTGCGCGCCGCGTGGAGGAAACCGTGTCTGAACCACGAGTTGCGCAGCTCCAGCGCACCTGTGGACAGATGTTTGCGCGCGAGCTGCCAGAAGCCGGGGAATCGGAGGAAGTCGGCGATGTCCGCGGCGTTCGCAGAACCCTTGCGGTAGCCCTCTCGCGCCAGCCCGAGCACCGCGTTGGGCCCGACCGTGACCCGTCCGTCGACCATCGGGGTGAGATGCACGCCGAGAAAGGGCAGCTCGGGATCGGGAACCGGGTAGATCAGGTGTGACACCATGTTTCGCTTGTGCTCCGGCAGCTGGTAGTACTCGCCGCGGAAGGGAACGATCCGCACGTCGCTGGTGATGCCGGCCATTCGGGCGAGGCGGTCGGCCTGAAGTCCACCGCAGACAAGCAGTTGGCGCGCGGTCCACTGTCGTTCGCCGGCCACGACCGTAACCGATGCCGGCGTTTCCGCGATGCCGGTCACCTTCACGCCCAGCTCGAGGGTGCCGCCGCCGGCCGTGACGACGCGTTCGATCGCTCGGCAGATGAGGGCGTAGTCGACACTGGCGGTTTCGGGCACCAGCAGCGCCTCGCGTCCGCGGACCTGCGGCTCCCGCTCCTGTAGGTCCGCCGCCGAGAGGTGGTCCACCGCGACGTCGTTGCGGGCGGCCCGCTCCTGCAGTTCCGCCATTCGCGCCATGTCCCGCTCATTGGTGGCGACGATCAGCTTGCCGAGCACGCGCACCGGTATGTCCTGCGCGACACAGAACTCCTTGGTCGCCGTGGCGCCTTGCCTGCATAGCCTCGCCTTGAGGCTGCCGGGCTCGTAGTAAATGCCGGAGTGGATCACCCCGCTGTTGTGCCCGCTCTGGTGCCGAGCTGGCGCCTCCTCCTTCTCCAGCACGACGATGCTGCAGCCAGGTCGTTGCTCCAGCAGTGCCATGGCTGTGGCCAACCCGACGATGCCGGCGCCGATGACGCAGAAGTCGGCGGTCATGGCCTCGCTTCGACGCTGATGGCTCGGTCGAGGAAGGGCCCGAACAGCTCACCGAGATCCGCGGCCGCGCGGCTGGGGTCTCCTAGCGTGAGTGTCATGTGGCTGATTCCCAGCCGCACGATGCAGGCGCTGAAGATCGCAGCGTCGTGATGGCTGACATTGGCCCAGCTGCCGACAAAGATCTCGGTCAGCCGTTCGGTCGCGCGCTCGAGGATCGGCTGACCCTCCGTGGTGACCAGGCTGAGTAGGTCGTGCTGAGGCCGCGGGCCGGCAATATTCAGCACCATGGGGTCCTGGGTGCCCTCGGCGAAGAAGACGCCGAACGCGGAAGCGATTGCCCCGCGGGCGTCACCGGGGTGCGCGGAGACCTCTGCTTCGACGCTGTCGAGGAACTGGTCGACGAGCCGGAGCAGGTAGCCGGCGGCGAGGCCCTGCCGTGAGCGGAACTCCTTGTAGAGCGTCTGGCGGCTCATCCCGGCCGTCGCGGCAACCTCGGCCATGGTGATCTCGCTCCACGGCTTGGTCGTGAGGAGCTCCCGCGCGCCGTCGAGGACGGAATCACGCAGCAGCTGCCGCGCAGCCTCGTGGTAAGGCACCCGTGTGCGTGTTGTCGACATAGAAGGCACAGTGTCGTGTTTACCCCTCCGCTGTCAACGTCATGGACAATAGGCTCATCGGCGCGTTACGACGTCCTGGTTGGCGAGAGCCGCCAGGTCGGTGCTGGGGTCGAGGAGCAGCTTCGCCTCCGCCTCGGGAGAAGCCCCTATCAGCGTGCGGATGGCACGGATATCTTTCGGGCGACCGATCGTGATCGCACCGACGATACGTCCGCCACGACGGCAGATGGCGGTGAAGTCGAGCGCGTCCAGGTCGCCGCGCACCACCAGTTCGTCGTCCGCGTCGGGCCAGCCGACGACCTGAATATTGCGCCCGAACTGGTTGGACCAGCTCCAGGGCACCGAGTCGAATGGCGATCCCGTGCCGAGGATGGACTTCGCCGCGGCAACGCCGTGCTCTTGCGCGGTGTTCCAGTGTTCGCCGCGCTGCCGCCCGCCGAGCACGAGGTTGGGCGTGTTCGCCACGTCTCCCGCGGCGAAGACCCCGTCCGCGGAGGTGCGGAGGAGTTCGTCGACAACGATGCCGTTGTCGACCTCGATGCCGATCCGCGCGGCGAGTTCGGTGTTCGGGGTCATCCCGACCGCGACCGCGGCGGCCTCGGCATCCCACGTCCGGCCGTCCCGTGCGGTGGCGCGAACCCCACGGTCGTCGGCGTCCAGAGCGGTGAGGGCGACGCCGGTGCAGAGCTGGACGCCGGCGCTGCGGTGCAGTCCGGCAACCGCGTTCGCGACGAGGGCCGGAAGCAGCCTGGCCAGGGGGCGATCTTGGGCCTCCAGAACGGTGACCTGGCAGCCGAGCTCGGTGGCGGTGGACGCCACCTCCGACCCGATCAGCCCGCCGCCGAGAACCAGTAGGGAGTTTCCGGCGGTCAGCCGGGTGCGGAGTGCGGGAACGTCGCTGTACTCACGCAGGTGGTGCACCCTCGATCCGCTCGTTCCGGGCAGCGCCCGGGGGCGGCCTCCGGTGGCGAGCAGCAGCGCGCTGTAGCCCAGGGTCTGTCCATCGCCCAGGGTGACGGTGCGCCTCGTGGTGTCGGCGTCGACGACCGAGACACCGGTCAGCAGGGTGATGCCCTGGCTGGCCCAGAACTCCGGTGGTCGCAGCCGTGCCCGAGCGATGTCTATCTTGCCGGACAGCACGTCCTTGGACAGGGCCGGCCGACGGTAGGGTTCGTCGACCTCAGCTCCGGCCAGCACGATCTCACCGGAGAACCCCTCCTTGCGCAGGGTCTCAGCGGCTGTGGCGCCGGCGACTCCCGCGCCCGCGATCACCACTCGGTCCGCTCCGGGGAGTCCGCTCATGCGCGGGAGACCTCGACCATCTCGAAGTCGGCCTTGGCGGCCCCACAGTCCGGGCAGGACCAGTCCTCGGGGATCTCGTCCCAGCGGGTGCCGGGCTCGATCCCGTCCTCGGGCCAGCCGAGGACCTCGTCGTAGGTGAATCCACACTGCAGGCAGCGGAAGAGCTTGAAGTCCACGTTCATGACTGGGGTCCCATTCTCGTGAAGTCGACCTTCTCGCGTACGCCGCAGTCAGGACAGCACCAGTCGTCGGGGACCTCGGACCAGGCAGTGCCCGGTGCGAAGCCTTCCCGCGGTGCGCCTGTGGCCTCGTCGAAGACGTAGTCGCAGACAGGACAGGCGTAGGCGTTCATGCGGCCTCGGACTGCGGTTCTTCAGTGACGCCGTAGGCGGTCAGAATCCTCGCTCGTTTGCTGGGCTGGATGTTGACACGCGTGATGTCGCCGCCGTAGTGGGCGAGCACCCTGTGGTCCATCACTTTGCGCCAGAGCGGGGGGACGGTCGCGAGCACGATCATGCTGGCGTAGCCCAAGGGCAACTGCGGGGCCTCATCCGTGCTGCGCAGGACCTGGTAGCGCCGCGTCGGGTTGGCGTGGTGGTCGCTGTGCCGCTGCAGGTGGTAAAGGAAGATGTTGGTGCAGATGCGGTCACTGTTCCAGCTGTGCGCCGGGGTGCAACGCTCGTAACGTCCGCTCGCCGTCTTCTGTCGGCGCAGGCCGTAGTGCTCGAGGTAGTTGATGCCCTCGAGCAGTGAGAACCCGAACACGGCCTGAATGAGGAGGTAGGGCGCGATGCTGAGGCCGAAGATCGCCAGCGCGGCTCCGAACAGCACGACGCTCATCAGCCAGGCGTTGAGCACGTCGTTGTGGATGCTCCAGTGCGACTTGTCGAGGCGTGCGAATCGCGCCTTCTCCAGCTGCCAGGAGGACCGAAAGCCGCCGATGACCGAGCGTGGCCAGAAACGGTAGAAGGTCTCGCCGAAGCGGGAGCTCGCGGGGTCCTCGGGAGTGGAGACGCGGACGTGATGGCCCCGGTTGTGCTCGATGTAGAAGTGACCGTAGGCCGACTGGGCCAGCACGATCTTCGACAGCCAGCGCTCGACGCTCTCCTTCTTGTGGCCGAGTTCGTGAGCGGTGTTGATGCCGATGCCCGCCGTCGTGCCGACGGTCACGGCGAGCCCGAGGTTGGAGAGCAGACTCAGGTCCCAGTTCGCCCAGACGTAGCAGGCCAGGACGAAGGCCCCGTACTGCAGCGGCAGGTAGGCGTATGTGCACCACCGGTAGTAGCGGTCGTTCTCGAGGGACTCGACCAGCGCCTCCGGCGGGTTCCTCCCGTCCTCGCCGCCCAAGACGTCGATCAGCGGGATGAGCGCAAACACGATCATGGGGCCGGCCCACCAGAAGGCGTTCCAGCCGGTGAGGGTGACCAGTCCGATGGCGATGAAGGCCGAGGATGACGGCAGCAACGCCAGCAGCCACAGGTACCGCTTGCGATCTCGCCACGTTGCAACCTGGCCATCGGGGTCTGCGTACGTCAAAGCGTGCAAGACACACTCCATCCTTCTGTCAGTACTGAAGACGATGTGGGCAGCGCATTCGCTACCTCGGCCAGTCGAAGCCAATTAGTACAGAAGATAGACACAGGATGCTCATATGTCAATGGACGCTAGCTGTGGTTGGCTGAGCTCCCCACCTCGACCAGCAGGACGCCGCCCATGATGAGCACGATGCCCAGGCCCATCAGAGGCGTGAACGGGTCGCCGAAGAAGAACCTGCCGAGGATGGCGACGAGCGCCACCCCGGCAGCCGCCCAGATCCCGTATGCGACCCCGATGGGCAGCCCCCGCCGCAGCACGAGGTTGAGCGCCAGGAAGGCCCCCGCATAGCCGACCACCACGACTGCGACGTAGCCCAGTTTCGTGAA
>JADGOX010000136.1 GCA_017882745.1 Mycobacteriaceae bacterium
CGTCGCGCAGTGCGTTGACCGCGGTGTTCAGCGCGTTCTCGGCCTGACCCAACGCCGGACCCACAATGGCCGCGACCTTCGCCTCGCGCTCCCGCATCCCGGCTATGTCATTCATCGTTGCCGGCAGTGCCGCGACGGCGGCCCACACACGTTCGGTGATCGCCTCGACCGCACTCTTCGCGGCCGTCAGGGCCGCTATAGCACTGTCGACGGCCGCGGACACGGCTTTGGCGACCGGATCGACGGCGTCAAAGGCCGTGCGCAGCTGCGTCGTGTAGCCGACCACCGAGTCGGCGCCTTTACCGTCCCAGGCGCCGTCGAGGGCGCCGGCCTTGCTCGCGACCAGGTCACCCGTGGACATCGCTGCAGCACCGGCCTTGCTCCACGTCGCACCCACGGTCCTGAGTGCGCCCGGGTCGGCGTCCAGCTGATGCAGGATCGTCATGATCCTCGCCGCGCCGGGGATCCCGCTGAGGTCAGCCATCGCTCAGACCGCCGCGCTCGACCGCGAACCGCGAAGTTCGTCGGCGGTGTCTGCGTCAAGATTGCGCAGGCTCATCGCGTCGTGGTCGATCGCCGAGCCGAGTGCGCCGAGCAGTCGCGCCCCCTCGGCCAGCTCTCCGTGCCAGTGCTCAGCGGCTGTGGTGAGAGCGGCGATGAGCGCCGCCGACGCCGGTGTGGTCCCAGCGCTGTTGCCTCCGGGATGCGCGCCTCCGAGCTCGTCAGCCACGGTCGCAACGCTCGCCCGCTCGTTGCTCAGCGCGCTCGCACACGATTCCAAGACGTCGATCTGCGCCTTCATCACACCCATCTCAGGCCACTCCCCCACCACGTCGGCACTGCTGCTCCCCCTCTGACGCGAGCGAGGTCCGTTCGGTTCCCTGACTACGCGCCGGGAATCGTGATCTCCCCGGCTACGGCGCGGGCAGCGATGTCGCTGCGGTGATGCCCCCCGGGAAGGTGCACCTGCGCCAGCCTTCGATAGGCGTCCTCACGAGCAGCAGCCAGGTCGACGCCCGTACCCACCACGCTGAGCACCCGACCACCGGCGGACACCACAGCTCCGTCGGCCCGCAGCTCGGTACCTGCATGCAGCACACCATCGGCGTCGGTGCCAGTCAGAACGTCACCGATGCGGGGCTTTCCGGGATAGTTCTCCGCCGCCAGCACCACGGTCACCGCGGCGCCGCCAGCCCACTCGAGCCGGCAGTCCTCGGTGAGCGTGCCGGTCGCGGTGGCGTGCAGCAGCCCGGCGAGCGGGGTACGCAGCAGGGCGAGCACCGCCTGGGTTTCCGGGTCGCCGAAGCGGCAGTTGAACTCCACCACCGCCGGCCCTTCCGCGCCGAGCGCGAATCCCGCGTACAGCAACCCCGAGAACCCGCAACCTCGCCGAACCAGTTCGGCGGCGACGGGTTTCACGGTCTCCTCGACGAGCTGACGCACCAGCGCTTCCGGAACCCAGGGCAATGGGGCGTAGGCGCCCATTCCGCCGGTGTTGGGTCCGATGTCCCCATCCCCCACGCGCTTGGCGTCCTGCGCGGGCAGCAGCGGGACGACGGTGGTGCCGTCCACGAGGCAGAAGAGGGACACCTCCGGGCCGTCGAGATAGCTCTCCAGCAGTACTGGGTGCCCGTCCTCCAGCAGCGAGGCCGCGTGCACCCTGGCCACGTCCCAGTCGCGGGTGACCACCACGCCCTTGCCGGCCGCCAGACCGTCGTCCTTGACCACCCAGTGCGGCCCGAAGCGATCCAGTGCGGCGTCCAGCAGTGCCGGGGTGTCGACGATCTCGCTGTGCGCGGTACGAACTCCCGCGGCCGCCATCACCTCCTTGGCGAATGCCTTGGAACCCTCGATACGGGCCGCCGCTGCCGACGGGCCGAAGCAAGCGATCCCGGCGGCGCGAACCGCGTCGGCGACCCCGAGCACCAGGGGGACCTCGGGCCCGATGACCACCAGGTCGACATCGAGCTTGCGCGCCAGCGCAGTGACATCCGCGCCGTCGACCACATTCACGGGGTGCTGCTCGGCGATGCGTGCGGTGCCGGCATTTCCTGGGGCAGAGAACAGCTCCCCGACCTCGGGATCGCGGCGCAAGGCCAACAGGAGGGCGTGTTCACGGGCACCGGAGCCGATCACGAGTACGCGCACGGGGGTACAGACTACGGCGCCCCCACCGAGAACGCGCTCAGCGCCCTCAACGTCGCCACAGTGGCTTGAGAATGACGTCGAGGACGCTGGACGCCCACAAGGAGGAGCTCGGTCAGGCGACGGTGATGAGCGGGTACACACCGTTCTCGTCATGCACCTCACGGCCGGTGACCGGCGGGTTGAACACGCACAGCATGCGCATCCGCGTGCGCGGCTCGACCGTGTGCCGCTCGTGGCCGTTGAGCAGGTACATCGTTCCCGGCGCAAGCGGATGGGTCTCCCCGGTCTCACGGTTGGTCAGCGTGCCCTCGCCTTCCACCAGCCACACGCCCTCGACGTGGTTGGCGTAGTGGAACTCGTTGACGCTGCCGGCCTCGATCACCGTCTCGTGGAAAGAGAATCCGACGCCGTCGCCGCCGAGGACGATGCGCTTGCTGCGCCAGTTCCCGTCCTCACTGCTGACGTCGCGGTCAGTTCCGGTGATTTCTTCGGTGGTACGGACAATCACGTGCGCGCTCCTCCGGTCAAGGGGATTGGTCAGCTCGATCAGGAACTGACGGTGTCGGTGGCCTCGGCCAGAATCTTGAGTCCGTGGTCCAACTCGTCCTCGGTGATGGTGAGCGCGGGCAGTAGCTTGACCACCTCGTCGGAGGGGCCCGAAGTCTCTGTGAGCAGGCCGTTGTCGAAGGCCAGCGAGCACACCTTTCCGGCGCGTCCCGCGTCGTTGAACACCAGTCCCTGCGCCATCCCGCGACCCCGGGTGCTCACACCCTCGTAGTTGGCCGCGAGCTTGGCGAACGCGTTGTGGATGCGCTCACCCTTGACCATCGTCGCGCGCTGCAGGGTGTCGTCGGCCCAGAAAGTCTCGAGGGCAACACGGGCAGTGACGAAGGCGGGGTTGTTGCCACGGAAGGTGCCGTTGTGCTCACCGGGCTCCCACACGTCCAGCTCCGGCTTGAACAAGGTGAGTGCCATGGGCATCCCGTAGCCACTGATCGACTTGGAGAGGCAGACGATGTCCGGGGTGATGCCGGCAACCTCAAAGGAGAAGAAGGGCCCGGTCCGGCCGCAGCCCATCTGCACGTCGTCCACGATGAGCAGGATGTCGCGGGTCGCGCACAACTCGGCCAGTGCCCGAAGCCAGCTGGCCCGGGCAACGTTGACGCCGCCCTCACCCTGAACCGTCTCCACGATCACTGCGGCCGGGCGGTTGATGCCGCTGCCGGAGTCGTCCAGCACACGCTCGAGCCAGTCGAAGTCGGAGTTCTCGCCGTCGCTCTCGCTCAGGTAGTTGTCGTAGGGCATCGGCGTCGAGTGCACCAGCGGAATGCCGGCGCCCCCGCGCTTCATCGAGTTGCCGGTGACCGAGAGCGCGCCCAGCGTCATGCCGTGGAACGCGTTGGTGAAGTTGATGATCGACTCCCGGCCGGTCACCTTGCGGGCGAGCTTCAGTGCGGACTCGACGGTGTTCGCACCGGTCGGACCGGGGAACTGCACCTTGTAGTCCAGGCCACGCGGCCGCAGGATGTTCTGCTGGAAACGCTCCAGGAACTCACCCTTGGCGACGGTGGACATGTCCAGCCCGTGGGTCACCCCGTCGCGGCTGATGTAGTCGATGAGCGCCTTCTTCAGCACCGGGTTGTTGTGGCCGTAGTTGAGCGCACCGGCACCGGCGAAGAAGTCGAGGTACTCCTTGCCGTCCTCGGTACGCATCCAGGAACCCTGCGCAGTGTCGAACAAGGCGGGCCAGCTGCGGCAGTAGCTGCGAACGTCGGACTCAAGGGTTTCGAAAATTGACGGATTGAAAGTGGGGGTCACTGTCGTCCTCCATTGTTTGTGGCCGACGGTGTAGAGATCCTCGGCCTCGTGGCTATCGGGAAAGTGATCAGGTGAGAACAGGTCCTGCTGGGTGATGTCGGTCTTCCGTCGACGGGCAAGTCCGGCGAACAACGCCTGCGAAGCTGCGTTGTCGGGGCTGATCGTGGTCTCCAGCCGAACCACACCCTGTGGCTCCAGACGCTCGAACAGCTCGTCGAGCATCCGCCCGGCCACGCCTTTTCCGCGCTGGTCCGCGTCGACGGCAACCTGCCAGACGAACACGGTCTCCGGATCGGCCGGACGCAGGTAGCCGCTGACGAAACCGACCACACGACCGTCATCGAGCGCGACGACCGAGCTGGCGCCGAAGTCTCTGCACCACAGCACGTAGGCGTAGGACGAGTTGAGATCCAGCACTTTCGAGTCGCGGGCAATTTCCCACATCCGGGTGCCGTCTGCCGGCTCCGGGACCCGAAACTCAACCTGATCAGAGTTCCCTGAATTCGCCGCATCGTTAGCAGCGTGTGAGGTCGTTCCTATGGTGGTTGGTCGCATTAAGTACCCAAAGATAACAAGATTGATCAGGAGAGTCACCCTATGAGCGTCCGATAGTGACATGTACTACATGGGGCGAAACGGGAAATTGTCGACATTTCCGCTGGTCAGGCGAGTGTTATTTGCGCATAACACCAACGCCAAATCTATCCGCGTTTACACAAGCACATCACACGGTGGGCGGTGTTCTCGTGGCGATGCTCGCGTGCTCGTGTGGTCGAGCTGCTCCCCTGGCCGCTCCTCAGGCCCGAGTCGCCAGCACGTCGTGACGAACGATGGTCTCGTCGCGACCCGGACCGACCCCGATGCACGACACCCGTGCTCCGGCGAGCTCCTCGATGCGCAGCACGTAGGCCTGCGCGTTGGCGGGCAGCGCCTCGAAACTGCGGCAGTCGCTGATGTCCTCCCACCAGCCGGGCATCTGCTCGTACACGGGCACCGCGTGGTGGATGTCGGTCTGTGTCATCGGCATGTCATCGGTACGCACGCCGTCGACGACGTAACCCACACAGATCGGCACGCTGTCCAGCCCGGAGAGGACGTCGAGCTTGGTGAGGAAGTAGTCGGTGATGCCGTTGACCCTGGTGGCGTACCGGGCGATCACCGCGTCGAACCACCCGCAGCGACGAGCCCGGCCGGTGGTGACCCCGACTTCGCCGCCGGCCTTGCGCAGGTACTCGCCCATGTCGTCCTCGAGCTCGGTGGGAAAGGGCCCGGAGCCGACGCGCGTCGTGTACGCCTTCAGAATTCCCAGGACCGCATCGATGCGGGTGGGGCCGATGCCGGACCCCACCGCAGCACCGCCGGCGGTGGGGTTGGAGGAGGTGACGAAGGGGTACGTGCCGTGGTCCACGTCGAGCAGGGTGCCCTGGCTGCCCTCCAGCAGAATCGTCTCGCCACGCTCGAGGGCCTCGTTGAGCTCGCGGCGCGTGTCGGCAATGCGGTGCTTGAAACCCTCCGCCTGCTCCAGAACCTCGGCCACCACCTGATCGGGGTCCAGCGCCTTGCGGTTGTAGATCTTGGACAGCACCTGGTTCTTGAACTCCAGGGCGGCCTCCACCTTCTGTCGCAGGATCTTCTCGTCCAGCACGTCGGCAACGCG
Source organism: Mycobacteriaceae bacterium (assembly GCA_017882745.1). GTDB lineage: Bacteria > Actinomycetota > Actinomycetes > Mycobacteriales > Mycobacteriaceae > X156. The sequence goes on from JADGOX010000136.1 coordinate 5,624, forward strand.
CACACCGACGCGGGCAACCTTGTCCTGGTAGGCCGGGCCGATGCCGCGGCCGGTGGTGCCGATCTTGGCCTTGCCGAGGAAGCGCTCGCTCACCTTGTCGATGGCTACGTGGTATGGCATCAGCAGGTGCGCGTCCGCGGAAAGGCGCAGCCGTGACGTGTCGACTCCCCGCGCCTCCAGCCCAGCGAGCTCGGACAGCAGCACGCCCGGGTCGACGACGACGCCGTTGCCGATCACGTTGGTGACGCCGGGCGTGAGGATGCCCGAGGGAATGAGGTGCAGCGCGAAATTCTCGCCGTTGGGCAGTACCACGGTGTGCCCGGCGTTGTTGCCGCCCTGGTAGCGCACCACCCACTGCACCCGCCCACCGAGTAGGTCGGTGGCCTTACCCTTGCCCTCGTCGCCCCACTGGGCTCCGATCAGGACGACTGCCGGCATGGTTGCTCCCCTGCATGTGCATGATCCCTGTGTGAACCAAGCTCTAGTTGAAATGAACGCCGGGAGAACCCTAGACCAGGGAGTGCGCGTGCCAACATATGTGTTGACCTGCGGTGGCGTGGCGATGCCCGAGTCGCTGCGTTCCCTACCCGGGGCGGTGGTCGGCGAGCGGCCCGGAAAGTCCGAGGTTGACCCGCACGTGTCGGGCACAACGCGCCTGATCGTGCTCGGCGGTCCCGGCAACCCGGACGCCGATCTGGCCGCGGTCCTGACACGTCTGCTTCGGCTGGACCGCCTGGACGTCGAGCTCGCCTACGTGGCGCCGCACCCGACCCCGGCCACCCGGTTGTGGAAGCTGCCCACCGGTGGCCGAGCCGCCCGGCTCGCAGTGCACGGGTCCGCCCGCGCGCTGCCGCTGGTGCGTGATGACGCCGGTCAAGCGCTGGTGGGCCAGGCCACCATGACCGGTGCGGACGGTGTGCCGATCACGGGAGAGACCTACGTGGACAGCACCCTGCTCTTCTCCGGGAACACCC
>JADGOX010000137.1 GCA_017882745.1 Mycobacteriaceae bacterium
GCCTTCGGGTTCCGCTCACCCGACGCGCTCGTTGCCCTGGCCATGCTCGACCTCGGCGGCATGTGCCCACCCCTACCCGGCCGCGCGATCACCTGATCATGCCCACGGATCCAGCACAAGAGCCTGAATGAGGCATGCCACCGAATCACGCGGGTCTGCGACGACCGGACCACCGGCGGCAGGCCCAACAGCCGGTTTCGCCTCACCTGGTGCTGGCACTCACCTCTAACCAAACGCCCGCCGCCGCCTGCCTGACCCGGCCACCGGCGTGATCCGCCTTCTCCGCCGACGGAAAGGACGTCTTGTTCACCTTCCTGCTCCAGTTGCGCAGCACCGTTCAGTCCGGACACCGGGTCTACCTGTTCTCGATGTTCGTGATCCTCGTCTGGGTGCTCTGGGCGGTCAAGGTGGTGCTCGCGAGCCGCTACCGACCGTGGATCACGCCGTACGAAACCAGCAACAGCGTGGTCATCCCGGTGGTCGACGAGCCGTTGGACCTGTTCCGGGACGTCCTGCAACGGATTCTCAGGCAAGAGCCCGGCGAAACCATCGTCGTGATAAACGGACCACGCAATCACGAGCTCGAGGCGGTGGCCGACGAGTTCGCCCCTGCGGTGCGCTGGATCTGGACGCCGGTCCCGGGCAAGCGCAACGCGGTCCGTATCGGCGTGGAGGAATGCTGCGGCGACATCGTCCTCCTGGTCGACAGCGACACGTTGTGGACCGAAGGGACGTTGACCGAGCTGCTGAAGCCGTTCGCCGATCCGCGGGTCGGCGGCGTGACGACCAACCAGCGCATCCTCGACCCGGGCCGGTGTTTCCTGACGCGCTGGGCGGACTGACTCGAGAGCAGCCGGGTCCTCTATGCGATGGCAGCGCAGAGCGTGCTCGGCCAGGTGGGCTGTCTGCCCGGGCGCACCATCGCCTTCCGCCGGCACATTCTCGTCCGGAGCATGGCCAAGTTTCTCTCCGAGCGCTTCCTCGGCGTCTTCCTCGAGGTTTCCGACGACCGTACGCTCACCAACTACGCCCTCAAGGAGGGCTATCGCACGGTCTTCCAGGTCACCAGCCTGGTCTACACCGACGCGCCGACCCAACTGAACAAGTTGCGCAAGCAGCAATTCTGGTGGGCTCGCGGCAGCCAGTACAACACGCTTCGCATGTTGCCCTGGATGCTCGGGCACGCCCCGATGCTCGCGGTGTTCTTCCTGGCCGACATCGTGCTGCCCTTCCTGCTGCTTGGCAGCATCCTGGGCTGGGTACGGCGCGCGGTCAGCGGTGACGGCGAGAACGTCTATGGCGGCATCCTCGGCACCTACGGGCATCTGCGCGGCCTGGTCTTCATCGCCGGGCTGACCGTAGCCGCATCGACGCTGTCCATGGCGCTGCGCCAACTGCGTCACCTCGACCTGCATCCCGCGGACACGCTGCGGCTGCCGCTGTTCATCTTGTTCAGCACCGTCTTCCTCATGCCTGTTCGGCTGGTGGGGTTCGTGCGGATGGCGCATGCCGGAGGCTGGGGGACGCGCTCGAACGCCTACACCGGAGCTCGGGATCAGCCCGTCCCGGGCGGTGGCTCGGCATCGCTGGGCACCTGGGCGATGTCGGCGCTTCCAGCGACGGCGGGCGTGGCTCGGGGCGACGTAGCGCTGGCCCAGGTCGGGTCTGCACCGGTCGCCGTCGACGGTGTCGTGAGGGTCCGGCCAGCGTGGACGACCACGCCACCAGCCGACGTACCTCGCCGGTTCAACCCGTACGCCGCAATTCCCTACCTCATTGCGGCCGGACTACTCATTCTGGGAGTTGTCTACAATGGCTAGGCACACAGTTGGACAACGGCTGGTGTCGGCCGGGTTGGTGGCCTCGCTGTCGGGTGTCACCGGAGTCATCTGGGTGTCCCCACAGGCGCGGCACGTCGGCGGGGCCGCATTGCGCGCCGCTGCCTCGCCTGCCACCGAGGCAGGACGGCTGCTGGGGGTGATTGCCGGCCGGGGTGCCCACGCCGCGGTGGCCCCCGCTGATCGAACGGTGAAGGCCGCGAAGAGCGTGTCACCGGCGCCCAAGCCGGCTGCCACCACCCATCCCAACCCCGCCGCGCCCGGGCACGCCGTGTCCCTGCCTGCCGTAAAGCCGCCGACCGTCTCGCCCCGTCCGTCGGCGCCGAAGGTCACGGCCGCGCCCAAGCAGCCAACGACCCCGGCAGTGGGCGAGCGTGCCCGTCCGCCCGCCCCCGGGTCACCGAAGGGGGCGCCCACGCAGCCGAAGAGCGTGCACTGCTGGGACTTCCGCTGGCAGCAGGACGCCCAGGCGGCCTACGTCATCGACCTGGCCGACCCGTGGGGTCTGGACGGGGAGCCCGGTCCCCACAACGACGACGGAATCGCGTGCAGCGACCTGCCCGTCGACCCCAGCCGGCCGGTGTCCCCGGCCGTATGGGCCTACGTAGCGCCGCTGCCGCCGGCGCCGTCGAAGGAGGCGCTGATCCGGCCGGCGGCCAAGTACTTCGGGGTGTTCACGGCCGAAGCTCCGTTCAGCATGTCGGAGGTGGACCAGCTCGCCGCGGCCACGGGCAAAGTGCCGAGCTCGGTCAGCTTCTTCTCCGGCTGGGACCAGCCCTTCCGGGCAGACGGAGCGACCGCCGCGTGGAACCGCGGGATGCTTCCCATCGTGTCGTGGGAGTCGCGACCCAACGTCACCGCGAAGGGCCCCGGCACCAACAACACCGCTGACCCCGACTACACCCTTGGGAAGATCATCAGCGGGGAGCACGACGCGTACATCTACCAGTGGGCCAACGACGTCAAGGCGTTAGGCCTGCCAATCGGCCTGCGCCTCGACCATGAGATGAACGGCTACTGGTACCCCTGGTCGGAGCAGACGAACGGGAACTCGCCGGGTGAGTACGTCAAAATGTGGCGGCACGTGCATGACATCTTCACCCGGGTCGGCGCCACGAACGTCATCTGGATCTGGTCGCCGAACCTCGTCAATTCGACTCCCACGGTGTCCCTTGCCGACCTCTATCCGGGCAGTGAGTATGTCGACTGGCTCGGACTGGTTGGCTACTACCGCAAGCCGATGCCGGGCAAGGCCGCCAGCTTCGACACCACCTTCAGCCCGAGCCTCGCGGCCCTGCGCGCGGTCGACCAGAAGCCCATCCTGATCAGCGAGGTGGGCTGCACCGAGGTGGGGGGAAACAAGCCCACCTGGATCAGCAGCATGTTCTCCTCACTCGCCGGCGTATCCGACATCGTCGGGATCAGCTGGTTCAACGAGACCATCACCGCGGTGCCGATCGGGGAGAAACAGCCCGTCACCAATGACTGGCGATTGAACTCCAGCGAACAGGCGTTGCAGGCGTTTTCGGCCGGCGTGGCCGACAGCAGCTTCAGCAGCGGATCCGCCACTCCCATCGTGCCGGAGCGCCCCGGCGGGACCCCGTTGCCGGCCAATCCCACGCCGGTTCACGTCGTCGCACCCGAGTCGGTGGCCGCCCCGGCCCAGACTGCTCCGCCGGAGGAGGCGGCAGCAGCCGCGCCCGCCGGGGGCCTGGCTCCGCCCGCCGTCGGCACGACGCCGGCGCCGGCGCCCGCTGCACCGATTGACCCATCGCCGGCACCAGCGGCCACGACCGCGCCGACGCCGTCGGTCACCGCCGCGGTGTCCTCGCCTGCGCCGGCATCGCCCCCGCCAGCCTCACCCGAGCCGGCATCACCTGCGCTGGCCCCGAGCTCACCCGCGCCCACGCCGAACGCACTAGGCGCTTCCACCCCCCCCGCCGAATCGACCGCCCCCGAGCCCAGCGCTCCGGAGCCGGCATCAACGAAGGACCGCCCATGACGCCCAGCCCCGAAATCAGCAACTTGCCGCGAATCACGGTGATCGGAACCGGCTACCTCGGCGCCACTCACGCCGCATGCATGGCTGACCTCGGCTACGAAGTGCTCGGCCTCGACGTCGACCAGGCGAAGATCGCAAGCCTGGCGAGCGGGGTGCTGCCCTTCTTCGAGCCCGGGTTGGAACCACTGCTGCGCAAGCACGTCGAAAGCGGTCGACTGCGGTTCACCACCTCCTTCCAGGAAGCCGGGGGTTTCGGCGACGTGCACTTCGTCTGTGTCGGGACGCCGCAGCGCAAGGGCGAGTTTGCCGCCGACCTGTCCTATGTCGACGCTGCGATCACCGGGCTCGCCCCGCACCTGTCCGGGCGCTGCCTGGTGGTCGGAAAATCGACGGTGCCGGCGGGCACGGCAGTGCGCCTTGCCCGGACGCTGGTCCGAACAGCGCCGGCTGGGGCCGAGGTCGAGTTGGCCTGGAATCCGGAGTTTCTGCGCGAGGGATTCGCGGTCGAGGACACCCTGCGCCCCGACCGGCTGGTGATCGGCGTGCAGAGCGAGCGAGCTGAGGAGGTCTTGAGGCAGGTGTACGCACCGTTGCTGGCCACCGGCACACCGCTTGTGGTCACTGACTTCGCCACCGCAGAACTCGTGAAGGTGGCTGCCAACGCCTTCCTCGCCACGAAGATCAGCTTCATCAATGCCATGGCGGAAGTGTGCGAGGCCACCTCGGCCGACGTGAAGAAGCTGTCGGAGGCGCTCAGCCACGACACCCGCATCGGCGGCCGTTTTCTGCATGCCGGTCTGGGCTTCGGCGGCGGTTGCCTACCCAAGGATATCCGCGCGTTCATGGCGCGCGCCGGCGAACTCGGCGTCGACCAGGCGCTGTCGTTTCTGCGCGAAGTGGATGCGATCAACCTACGCCGCCGGGCCAGGATGGTGGACCTGGCCCGTCAACTCGTGGGCGGCAGCTTCGGCGGAATGAAGGTGGCGGTGCTCGGCGCGGCATTCAAGCCCAACAGCGACGACATCCGCGACTCGCCCGCGCTCGACGTCGCCTCCACGGTGCAGCAGCAGGGAGCCGCCGTCACGGTGTACGATCCGGTCGCGATGGACAACGCTCGGCGAAGCTACCCACACCTGGGCTACCGGAACAGCGCGATGGACGCCGCCAGGGGGGCAGAGCTCGTGCTGCACTGACCGAATGGCGCGAGTTCCGGGAGATGGACCCCGAGGTCCTCGGCGCGGTGGTGAGCGAGCGGCGCATCGTCGACGGCCGCAACGCCCTGGACCCGCCGACCTGGCGGGCCGCCGGGTGGACGTACCGGGCCCTTGGGCGGCCGTGAGGCACAACCGACGAGCGGCTCCAAGACTGGTGAAGCTGGTGCTCGCCGTGACAGTGACCGCCGGACTGCTCGCCCTGGGTCTAGTCGCACTGCGAGTGCCGTTCGGTCCGACGTCGCCCGCCGGCCGCGCCGACGCGTCGGCGTCCCCGCCGGCTGGGTCCGCTGGTGTAGCGGGTGCAACCGGGCTGCCGTCGACCGCCTGGGTCGCCATGTCCAACCCGTTCCGCGGCGCAAGCTTGTACGTCGACCCGAGCGGTCCCGCGGCGCGGGCGGCGGCGGCCATACGTGGCCGGGACCCGACCACGGCGGCCCTCTTCGACATGGTGGCGCGCCAACCCCAAGCGGACTGGCTGGTCGATCCTCTGCCCGATGAGGCACAGACCGCGCAGGTGGCCGCCCGGCTAGCGGCGATCACGGCCGTCGGCGCCCTGCCGCTGTTCGTCGCCTACGCAATCCCTAAGCGCGATTGCGGGAGCTACTCGGCGGGCGGAAGTCCTGACGCCGCGGCGTACCGCTCCTGGATTCGGGCGGTGGCGACCGGTATCGGGACAGCCCGCGCGGTGGTGATCCTGGAGCCGGACGCCCTGCCGCAACTGAGTTGCCTTCCCGATGACCAGCAACAGGAGCGCCTCGATTTGCTCCGGGATGCCATCGGGGTCCTGGTCGCGTCCGGCACTGTCGCGGTGTACGTCGACGCGGGTAACTCTCATTACCGCTCAGTCGCCACCATGTCCGGTCGGCTTCGGTCGGTCGGCGCGGAGCGTGCCCGCGGGTTTGCGCTGAACGTGTCGAACTTCTGGTCGACACAGGAGCAGGTCCGCTATGCCGAGCAGTTATCCCGGGCGCTCGGTGGCGGGCATGCCGTCATTGACACCAGCCGCAACGGCCCAGGACCACTCCTGTCCGGTGAACGCGTCTGGTGCAACCCGCCGAATCGGGCACTGGGAGCCCCACCGACGGGGGAGACCGGCAGCGACGTGGTCGATGCCTACTTGTGGGTGAAGCATCCTGGCCTTTCCGACGGACCGTGTGAGCGCGGGGAACCGGCCGCCGGGACTTGGTGGGGGCAGTACGCGCGCGGCTTGGCAGAGCGAGCCCAATGAACGACGTCGGCGGTCCGCGCGAAGCGCTCTGACCAACCAGCCTGGCCGTCAGTACCCGGCCTGGAGAACACGGGGCGCGCCTTGTCCGGGGAAGGCGCGCTTCATCTGGTCGAACAGACGGCGGCGGTATTCCTCGCTGTTCCCCCGTCCCCGCTTCGCATCGAGTCGCGCCAGCACGTAGTCCAGCTCGAAGGGGATGCCGGAGCCCCAGA
>JADGOX010000138.1 GCA_017882745.1 Mycobacteriaceae bacterium
AAAGTCATGGCGGACCAGGTGGCGGTCCTCGAACTCCGCCATGTCCCGGTCGGAAATCTTGATGCCCCGGGTGTAGGTGTCGGTGTCGAGCATGGCCCGGACCCTCAGTCCGGACTTGGTGGTGACGACGCTGATGGTCTCGATGATCACCTCGTGGGAGGTCGGGGGCCGGCCCGCCAGTTCATCGACTATCTGGGGGCAGGGAACGGGCGACCGCAGCGGAGGGCAAGAGACGTTGGAGAGGGTCGCAGCACCACTTGCGCACACACTATCTGTAGTGCTAAGACAACGGAATGTGACGATCGCTCTGCGGTGTGGTGGCTGTCGTGTTCAGCGGCTGGTCGTGCCGGGCAGGGAGGCGACCTGGACGGTCCTGGGGGTGGATCATCGTCCGGTCGCTGCGGCGGAGGAGTACCTGGAGTTCCTGCGGGTGCAGGGGACCTCGCCGAACACGGTGAAGTCGTATGCGCGGGCGCTGGCGTTGTGGTGGCAGTACCTGACGGTGTTCGGGCTGGACTGGGACGCGGTGCGGCTGAGCGAGGTCGGCGGGTTCCTGGCGTGGCTGCGGACCGGTGACGGGCCGGGGGTGACCTCGATCCAGCCGCGCCCGGCCCGTTTCGGGGAGTCGACGATCGCGGTCCGGTTGGCGGCGGTGATGTCGTGCTACGGCTTTCACGAGTTGAACGGGGTGCGGCTGGGGGGTGACCTGCGCCGGCTGGTCCATTCCCGTGGTGGGCGTTACCTGCCGCTGTTGGAGCATGTGGCCCGTCGCCAGGGTCGGCGTCAGGCGGTGGTGCGGGTGCGGCGGCCGCGGCGGGTGGCGGCCCCGATCCTGACCCCGGGCCAGATCGAGGTGATCTGCCAAGCGTGCGCGACCTGGGACGCGGGCGCGCAGGCGTGGCAGGGCTCGGTCCGGGACCGCCTGTTGTGGGCCTTGCTGGCCGGGACCGGCCTGAGGTTGGGTGAGGCGTTGGGGTTGCAGCACCGGGACTGGCACACCGGGTGCGGTGACACCCCGTTCATCGAGGTGGTGCCCCGGGATCACCCGCACGGGGTGCGGGTCAAGGGCGGGGTCTACCGCAAGCTGTATATCGGTGACGACCTCGACCGGCTCTACGGGGAGTATGTGTGGCAGCTGTGCGAGGCCGGCGCCCAGGACGCGGTGGCCGACTTCGACGCCGCTCACGTGTTCGTCAATCTCGCTGGCGGGCAACGGTTCGCGCCCTGGCGCCCGGACAGCGTCTACGGCCTGGTGAAGCGGCTGCACCGGCAGCTGGCAGGGCAGGTCCCGGCCGGTTGGACCCCGCACTGGATGAGGCACAGCCATGCCACTGCCCTGCTGTTGTCCGGGGTTCCGGTGCATGTGGTCAGCCGCCGGCTCGGTCACGCCGACGTGCAGACCACCTTGGACCTGTACGCCCACGTCACCGATGACGCCGAACTGCAGGCGGTGGCGGACTGGACGGCGTTGACCGCGGGCTGGCGGGCCGCCACCGGTGGGACCGCGCGGACGGGAACCTGTTCATGAGCGGCATCCCTCAGCTGCTGGCTGGTCTGGAACCGGCGGTCGGCAGCTACCAACCGCAGAGGCTCCGCGAGATGTGGGCGAGCATGCCGGACGACCTGCGGCTGGAGAAGTACACCGCCGCCACGATTCCGCCACGCTTCCAAGGGGCGTTCCATCACCGCCCGGACCACCGTGAGCCACTGGACCTGTCCGGGCTGCCGGAACCGATGCGGCAGGAGATCGGCTGGTGCCTGTTCCGGATCGCGGAGGCGGGTGGGATGGTCAATGTCCACGAGATCCGCCAGTTGGTGCGGGCCCTGGGCGACGTCGTCGACCACCTCGGCCCGGCCGCACCGGCATCGCTGACCGCGTTGTCAGCCAGCCAGTGGCAGCGTCAGGCAACACTGGCGGTGCAACGACGCACCGGCGCGTTACCGGCCGCCAGCACGCTCAAGAGCCTGCGCTGCACCCTGTTGCGTTGCTACCGGCAGCTGTGGACCGCCTACGACCCGCGACCGTGGTGGCAGCACGAGGTCTGGGACCCCACCCTGGACGCGCGGATCCCGCGACGCACCCACGAACCGTTGGGACGCCTACCGGTCAACTTCCTGCGCATGCACACCAGTTGGCTGCGCGCGGGAGCGCAGTGGTACTACAAGGTCGCACTGGACACCGCCCTGCTGTGCTGGTCCACGATCGCCACCAGGCTGACGGGACTGGTGGACTTCGACGCGTTCCTGACCGACCACCAGGTCAGCCACCCCTGGCTGGCCGAGGATGCCGCCGGGGTGCGGGTGTTGATGCTGGACTACCTCGAGCACGTCAAGACGCTGCAGGCCAGGACCGGCCCGCACCGCGGACGGCCGCTGTCCCCAGGCGCCGCAACGAACATGCTGGTCGGGGTCGAACAGTTCTACGCCTTCATGACCGATCACCGCGACACCGCCGCCGCCGCATTGGGTGAACCGGGCTGGTTGCGGCTGGGCCCGGCCCACACCCGGTTCTACCGGCCCGGCGAGCGACCCCGCCAACACCGCGGTCAGCCCCTGAAACCGACCGTCATCGACGACGACGCGTTCACCCAGATCATGACCGGTGCAGGACTGCTCGCCGATCCGGTCACCGAGGGCGGCCTGGGCGAGGAACAAGCACTGCGCGCTCTGATGCTGCTGGCCCGCACCGGACGACGGGTCAACGAGATCCTCCTGCTCGACCGCGACCCGCTGCTGCCCCTGAACGCCCCACCCGCCCGGCCCGACGACCCCGGCGACCCGGGCGCGTTCGTGGCCCGGCTGCACTACCAACAGACCAAGATCGAAGGTGGCCCGGACGCCATCCCGGTCGACCAGGAGATCGTCTCAATCATCCACGCCCAGCAGGATTGGGCCGACCGGTTCCTCACCGACCACCACTCGCCCGTGGCCACCCCCAAATACCTGTTCCTGGCCACCCGGATGAACCGCAACGGCGACCGCCCCTACCCGGCCAGCAGCCTGCGGCACGTACTCACCACACTGGCCGCCCGGCTCGACATCCACGACACCACCGGACGCCTGGTCGACTTCCAGCGGACCCACCGGTTCCGGCACACCAAAGCGACCACCCTTTTGAACGCGGGTGTCCCGTTGCACGTGGTGCAACGCTACCTCGGGCACGTCTCACCGACCATGACCATGATCTATGCGCAGACCCTCGCCGAAACCCAGGAGCGGGAGTTCCTGCGTTACCGCAAACTCACCGCCGATGCCCGCGAACTCGGCCTGGACCCCCGCGACGTCTACGACATGCTCCAACTGGACAAACGGACCGACCGGATCCTGCCCAACGGCTGGTGCCTCCTACCGCCACGCCAGACGTGCGGGAAGGGCAACGCCTGCCTGACCTGCGACAAGTTCGCCACCGACGCGACCTGCCTACCCGAACTCGGGCGGCAACAGACCAGCACCGGACGACTCATCGACCAACGCCGGCAGGAGTTCCGTGCCCGCACCGGCCACGACCTCGACCCCGACAACATCTGGCTGACCGCACGACGACAAGAACACGACGCCCTCACCCGCATCATCACAGCCCTGCAACAGGTTCCGTCCGGCCCGAACGGGCCACCCGCGGTCCGCGCGGCCGGCACCCCCGCCCGCACCGACATCCTCACCGACCACCACTGAACAGGAACGACCGGCATGCGCGGCAACCCCGACAACCTCCGCAAGGCCGCCGCCAAGAGCGCCGCCACCCAGCAACGAGCCGAACACGGCCTGACCCAGATGCTGCACGACGGCCAACCGATCACCTTCCGCGGCCTGGCCCAGACCGCCGGGGTCTCCCTGGACTTCCTCTACCACCACAACGACATCCGCCACCGCGTCGAACACCTCCGCGCCCAGCAGCAGACCCGAACACCCCACCCCGACCCCGCCATCGACCTCAATCAGCCGAGCAGCGTCGTGCGCACCCTCACCGCCCAGCTCGCCGAACTCAAACGACGCCACCGCGAGGAAACACAAGAATTGCGGCAGGCCCTCGAAGCCGCCCACGGCGAGAACCTCGAGCTCCGCCGCCGCCTCACCCGCCCAGCCGCAACACACGACCCCGCAACGCCCTGAACGCCCCCTCACAGACGCGTCCGCAAGCGTTCAACCTGCAGAAACACCCGACCAAAGATCAACAACCCCAGATAACATCGAGATATGGCTGAACAAGCGGTGCTCTATCCGGTTCCATTTCGACGTACCAGGTGGCAGGTGGTCACCGTGATCTCCAGTTGAGCCACTTGCCCAGGAGTGGGTGATCCAGGATGCCCCTCCCGAGGAAGGCGTCGTCCCTAGAATCAGCAAGTGGCCACGGCACCAGCGGCGGGCACCGCCCGCCCGACGCAGGACCAGCGCCAGCGGTTGCTCCTGCTCGACGGACACTCGCTGGCCTA
>JADGOX010000139.1 GCA_017882745.1 Mycobacteriaceae bacterium
CGGGGTTCGTGTTCTTCGTCTTGGCGTCAGCGGGGGTTGCGGGTGATGAGTAGGGGGCATTCTGCGGTGTGCAGGAGGGCGGTGGTGGTGGAGCCGAGGAGCATGTTGGTGTAGCCGCCGCGTCCGTGGCTGCCGACGATGAGTAGTGCGGCGGTGTCGGTGTAGGTCTGCAGGTGGTGTGCGGGTTGGTCTTGGACGACTACTTGGTGGACGGTGACGTCGGGGTAGCGGTCGGTGTATCCGGCGAGGGATTCGGCGAGTGCGGCTTGCTCTCCGGTCTTGATGGAGTGCCAGGGGAGGCGCTTGTCGTGGGGGGACAGCGTGGAGATGGCGATGTCGGTCCAGGCGTGGACGGCGATGAGGTCGACGTGGCGTAGGGAGGCCTCTTCGAAGGCTGTAGCGATGGCGGGTTCGCTGTTCGCCGATCCGTCGACGCCGACGACGACGGGGTCTTGTGCGGTGGGGTGCGGGGACTCGCGGATGATGGCGACGGGGCTATGTGCGTGGTGGGCGAGTGCGGAGGCCACGGATCCGAGTAGTTCGCCGGTGAGGGGGTTCTGGCCGCGGGAGCCGAGGACGATCATGCGTGCGTCCTGGGATCGTTCGAGGAGTGCGGCGATGGCGGGGAGGGTGGTGAGTTCGGTGGTGACGGACAGCTCGCCGGGGGCCGCGTTGTGGGCGATGTGGGTGGCTTCGGCGAGTCGTCGCATTCCTTCGGCTTCTTGATCGTCGAAGAATGACTGAGGGAGGCCGAGTTCGCCGTAGACCGTGCCGGGGATCGCTGATGCGCACAGCAGCAACAGGGGTGCGTTGTGCCGGGCGGCGGTCTCAGCGGCCCAGCGGACTGCGCACGTCGAGGATGGTGAGCCGTCGACTCCCACCACGATGCGGGGATTCACGGTCATGAGCTGCCTCCTGGATTGTGTGACAGCCGGGCTCGCCGGATGCAGTTGGTGTGGCGAACTGCAGGCTTGTGGACCGCAGTGTCAGAGGGCTTGGACCCGTGTGGAGAGTATCCGCTGCTGCGCGGTTGAGCGTGTCGCCCTATTCGGTGACGGGGCTGACCGCGTAGACGCCGAGTCCGCTGGGTACGCCTTTGAGCTGTGACCATCGCGGCCCCTGCTTGCGGTCGGCGAGGGTGTGGGCGGGATCGAGTTGGTCGAGCGTGGCCTGGGACATCAGCATCTCGTCGGCCTCCGCGTGTTCGGCCAGTCGAGCGGCGATCGTGACGTCCACGCCCAGGTAGTCGCTGCCGATGGGGCGGGGGTGGCCCGTGTGTACTCCGGTGTGCAGTTTCGGCCGGTATCCGGCCACTTCGATGTCGCCGAGGTTCAATCGGGCAGCAATCAGCGCGTCGAAGGCCTGCTGTGGAGTGGGGAAGACGGCCATCACGCCGTCGCCGAGGCGCTTCACGATGCGGCCGCCATGCGCTGTGAAACGCTGCTCCACCGCCGCAGCAACCAGGCGCAGCAGGGCAAGGGTGTTGTCGTCCCCGGAGCGCAGCGACCACTCGGAGAAGCTGACGAGGTCGGTGAACACCACAGTGACCTCACGCACCGGTTCCTCCCCGGCCGCTCTGTCGCTGAGGAACTGCCACAGCTGGCGCGCGCCGAGGATCGCCTTCTTCGACGCCGCCGGCTGGTAGTCAAGCAGGCGGCCCGATACCCGGGCCACCGCCTCGAGACCCTGTACTCCCGCCGTGGAGAGCCCCTCTGCGAAGCGCGGATCACCGGGAAGCCGGCGGCGTGCCCGTACCGGCGCGACCACGGCCTCTGGCCGTGGGTCGGCGTCGCGAACCCCCGGGAGGACTCGGCTGGCGGTGCGGTGCATGACTCCATCCTCCTTGCCCGGCAACGCCTGCACTCTCAGGAACACCCAACCGTGGCCAAGGTCATAGGCAGTTCCCGTCAACCCAGCCCCTCCGGTGACCATCGTCGAGCGACACGGTGCGGGCGAGCCCCCTGGAGTGGTGCGGCTCCGTCAGCCGAGGTAGGGAGGTGTCCGCTTGAGTTCTTCCTTTGCGATCGAGCGGCGGTGGACCGCATCGGGTCCGTCGACGATGCGCAGGACGCGCGCCCACGCGTAGAAGTAGGCCAGCGGCGTGTCATCGCTGACCCCTGCGCCGCCGAACACTTCAATCGCTCGGTCGATCACCGCAATGGCCGCAGCGGGCGCCGCCACTTTGATCGCGGCGATCTCGGTGCGGGCTCCCCTTGCCCCGTGCTTGTCGATGAGCCACGCCGTCTTCAGCACGAGCAGCCGGGCCTGGTCGATGTCGATGCGTGACTGCGCGATCATCTCGCGTACGACACCCTGTTCTGCGAGGTGCTTGCCGAAGGCCACGCGGGACTTGGCGCGGTCCACCATCAGGGCGAGCGCCCGCTCGGCCATGCCGATCGCGCGCATCGCGTGGTGGATACGACCGGGACCGAGGCGGGCCTGAGCGATCATGAAGCCGTCGCCCTCGCTCGCGAGGATGTTCTCCGCTGGCACGCGCACGTTGCGGAGGGTGATTTCGGAGTGGCCGTGCTGGTCCTGGTATCCGAAGATGGGCAGCTGGCGCTCGATGTTGAGGCCAGGGGTGTCGCGCGGCACGAGGACCATCGACTGTTGCCGGTGTGTCTTCGTTTCGGGATCCGTCTTGCCCATCACAATGAAGATCTGGCAGCGCTCGTCGGCGGCCCCGCTGGTCCACCATTTTCGGCCGTTGAGGACGTAGTCGTCGCCGTCCCGGGTGATCGAGGTCGTGATGTTGGTGGCGTCGGAGCTGGCGACGTCGGGCTCGGTCATCGCGAATGCCGACCGGATTGTCCCGTCCAACAGTGGGTCGAGCCAGCGCTGCTTCTGTTCCGGACTTGCGAACATGTGCAGCGTCTCCATGTTCCCGGTGTCGGGTGCCTGGCAGTTGATTGCCTCGGGTGCGATGACCGGCGACCATCCCGATATCTCGGCGACGCTCGCGTACTCGAGGTTGCTCAGCCCGGACAGCGACGGCAGGAAGAGGTTCCACAGCCCGCGCCTGCGTGCCTCGGCTTTGAGCTCCTCCATCACGGGCGGATGGCCGTGTGGGTCATGTGCGGCGAGCCATTCTTTGTAGACGGGCTCGGCGGGAAACACTCGCTCCCGCATGAAGTCCCACATGCGTTCACAGGCTTCTTCGGCCTTGGGTGACAGTGCGAAATCCATCGGGTCTCCTCGTTGTGTGGTGGGTCAGCTGAGTCGCTGCAGGCCCTGCTCGGCGGTGTGGCGTACCTCGTCGTCGAGGTTGCCGAAGTCTTGGCCGCCCATCGACCCGGCTTGCACACGTGCCGCGATACCTTGCGCGATGATCGCGAACTTGTAGTGCGCGAACGCCTCGTAGTACGCGATCTGCGAGAGGTCGTTCCCGGTGCGCGCCTGGTACAGCTCGATGATCTCGGCCCGATCGGGAAAGCCGGGCAGATGGGTGACGCCCGGTGTCAGCGACGTGGAGGGCTCGCCTGGTCCTCGCCAGAAGAAGAGCAACATGCCCACGTCGGTGAGCGGGTCGCCGAGCGTCGACAGCTCCCAGTCCAGCACGGCCGCGATCCGGCCCGGATCGGTCGGGTCGAAAAGGCAGTTGTCCAGCCGATAATCGCCGTGCACGATTGTGTTGGCCGACGCTGCGGGACGTGCCTGTCTGAGTCGGCGTCCGAGTTCATCCACCGCGGAAACCTCGGTGGTTCGGCTCGCTTCCCATTGTCCGCCCCAGCGCCGGATCTGGCGTTCCAGGAACCCGTTCGGGCGCCCGTAGTCACTGA
>JADGOX010000140.1 GCA_017882745.1 Mycobacteriaceae bacterium
ACAGCGACGGGCAGGCGGCGGTGGTCGGGACCCCGGCCACGTCGATGTTGTCCTTGACGGCGAACGGGACCCCCGTCAGCCGGCCCGCGGGCGCAGCCTCGGCCAGGCCGCGGACGCGAATCTCATCCAGCAGCGTGATGAACGCCGGCTGGTCGACGCGCCGTGCCTCCGCCAGTGCATCGAGTGCGGTGTTTCCGGACAGCAGGGCGCTCATCGGGTTCCCCATCTCGTGCGCTCGGCGTGAAAGGCTGCTTGTCGCCGTGCCCGCAGCTCAGCTATCTCTGCTTCGTGTGCCGCCTCGAGGGCGTCGACCTCGGCGAGGGAGAAGCTGCACGGGGTGACCTCGAGTCCGGCGCGTCCGGCGTCGATGTCCGCGCGCAGTGACTCGAGTTCCTCAGCCGAGACCGGGCGAAAGCGCAGCTGGTCGAACTGACGCAGCAGCCAGGGCTTCTCGTCCGAGCCCGGGACGTGCCGCCAGACCGGCACGGTGCGCCCCACGAGCTGGTAGCCACCGGGCCCCTCCATGCCGTAGACGCAGAGGTACACCCCACCGATACCGACGGCGTTGCGCGGCGTCCACGTTCGGGCCGGGTCGTACTTGGTGGTGACCAGCCGATGGCGTGGGTCGAGAGGGACGGCCACGGGCGCGCCGAGGTAGACGTCACCGAGACCGACAACCAGATAGGTTGCCTGCTTGACGACGTCGAACACCTCGGCCCGGTCGTCGAGGTCATTGATGCGCCGGATGAACTCGACGTTGTCCGGGCACCACGGTGCGTCGGGGCGCACGGAACGTTCGTAACGGGCCATCGCCTCATGGGCCAGCGGATGGTCGAAGGCGATCGGCAGCGTCACCTCCCGGACCGCCAAGGTGACCGACCGCGGATCCGGAACCTCCGCGGCGAGCCCGGTCAACGCGGCGGCGAGGGTGGCCAGTGGCAGCACGGCCTCGTCGACAGCGACCAACATCGAGCGGACGCCCTCGACGATCTCGCGCACCCCGGGCAGGTTCTGCTCGCGCAGTGCCTCCGCGAGCAGACGCACCCACATGCGGACGGTGAGATCGAGTATCGGCGGACCTGCCTCGACGAGCAGGTGGTGGTCACCCGCACGCGTGACCGTGACGGCTGGTGAGTGCCTGCTCGCCGCGAGGGTCGCGAGAACCTCGGGCCGCAGTGATGTCGAACCGGCGTGCGGTGCGGCGGGAACCGCGTGTGCCGCTGTCCGGGTCTCGGTGAGGGCGGCGTCGAAGTGGGCGGCGACCGCTGCACGTGGGTCGTCGAGCAAGCGCCGGCGCTCACTGTTGAGAGCATCCGCTTCGGCTGGCGACACCGGCACCAGCCGGACGCTGTCGCCCGGCCTTAACTGTGCGAGCTTCCACCGGTCGGCACGCACGACCACGCAGGGGACGACGAAACCACCCAGACTCGGACCGTCCGGTCCCACGATCACCGGGGTGTCTCCGGAGAGCATGATTCCGCCGACCGGGTAGGCCGAGTCGTGAATATTGGACGGGTGCAGCCCTGCCTCGCCCCCGTCACTCCGCGCCCACTGCGGGGCTGGACCGAGCAGCCGAACCCCGGTGCGGTCGGCGCGGTGGTCCACTTCCCACGTCGCCGCGAACAGTGCGGCGACGCCGTCCTCGGTGAGGTGTTCTGGCGCGCCGTGCGGACCGGCCAGCACGTGCAGCTGCCAGTCGCCGGTCATCTCCGGCAGCAGCGGCGTGACGTCCAAGGGCGCAGTTCCGTTCTCGACGCGCCCGAGAGGCAGCTCGTCCCCGGCGGTCAGGGCACGCCCCTGGAGACCTCCGAACCCGCCCAGCAGGAAGGTTGAGCGACTGCCGAGCTCATCGGGGACGGTGATACCACCGTCGACGGCAAGGTAGGTCCGCAGGCCAGGCGCCCCGCACGGTCCGAGGTCGAGCTCCGATCCAGCCTGGACGACGGTGACAGTGCCGGGCCGGATCGGCCGTCCGTCGACGGTCGGTGCCTGCGCCGCACCCGTCACGCACACCAGTGCCCGTCGAGAGAACCGCAGGACGGGCCCGGCCATGACGGCCTCGAGTCCAGCAGCGTCGGGCGCGTTGCCTACGGCCAGGTTGGCCAAGGCGAAGGACAGGTCGTCCCACGCCCCTGACGGAGGCACGCCCACGTCCCACAGACCGCTCCGTCCGGTCAGGTCCTGCACCGTGGTCTGCACTCCGGCGGAGACGACGGTCGCGGTGGCAGTCATGAGGGCGGTCATTCCGACCACCAGCCCAGGAGCCGAATCGGTGTCGGGTCCCAGCCGTTGCACGGGTTGTTCAGCTGCGGGCAGTTGCTGATCAGCACGATGATGTCGCGTTCAGCCCGGAGCTCCACGTACTTGCCCGGGGCACTCACGCCGTCGGCGAAGGTCAATCCGCCGTCCCCGGTCATCGGCACGTTCATGAAGAAGTTGATGTTGTGCCCAAGCTGTGCCGCGCCGATGCCGACCTGTGAGCCGTAGCGGAGGAAGGTCTCCCGGCACGCGTGCTGGTGCCGGGTGTGCATGCCGTAGCGGACGACGTTGGACTCCTGCGAACAGGCGCCGCCCACGGTGTCGTGGCGACCGCAGGTGTCGGCGGTGATCGTTGCCAGCACGTCCAGGTTTGTCGAGAGCAGGCGTGAACCGGCGGTCAGGTACGCAGCGCCTTGCTCGCGGATGGTGTCCATAGCGCTGTAGCGGTTGTCCAGCTCAGCCGCGTCGTAGAGGAGCGTGTCGGCCGCTTGGTTGCCGGCGAGGTCGGTGATGCGGAACGAGCCGCCTGCGGGGATCACCCCGACGAACCCGTCACCGGCTTCGACGATCTGGTCCAGGACGGAATCGGTGGCCTTCAGCGGGCTCTCGATGGTGGGCAAGGCGGGCGCGTGGGTCACGTGAGTGCCTCCTTGGCGGCGATGAGCGCGCGGGCGCTCTCGGATCGGAAGGTCATCGAGGGGTCGTTCGCGTCATACGGTTCGGCGGGGAAGATCTCGACCCGCACGGGTGGTGGCGCCCAACGGGCATCGAGCGGGTGCGGCGAGGTCGAGCAGACGAGCAGGATGTCCTGCTCGGTGCGCAGGCTGACCCAGTCCCCAGCCACCGAGTGGTCGGGGACGAACGCGAGGGTCCCCTGGTCGGTGGTGGCGACCTTCGCGAAGAAGTTCACGCAGGCGTGCAGCTCGGCGGCCGAGCGGCCGTGCTTGGTCAGCTCCGAGAGCAGCCCGGAACGGGCCGACTGACGCCACCCGTTCCGATCGGTGGCGTAGGAGGAAGGGCCGAACGCGGAAACATGTGAGTCCAGCGAGTGTCCGCCAAGGCAGTCGTGCCAGTCCAGTGAAGACCCGGTCACCGACACCAGTGCCGTTCCGCGGTCCGACATCAGCACCATCGGTGCGTGTACGCGTGCCGACATCTGGGCTTTGAGGGTGTCCGGGATGTTCAGTCGGTCGACGTCTTTGTCGGAGTAGATCAGGGTCGAGCAGCTGGCGCCGTCGCCGAGTGCGGTCAGTCTCACTTCCCGCCCAGCCCGCACAGCGACGGACCATGCGGCGCCGCCGGGGACGTCGTGGCTCAGTAGCGCGCTCATGCGAGCTGACCCGCGAAGCCGAGGGCGGGTACGGGGTCGAGTGCAGCCGCCTCGCGACGGTTCTCCTGGCGCTGGTGCAGATAGGCGAGGGCGCCCACCACGAGCGCACCGGCCAGGAAGAGCTCGGCGAACCACTTCAGGTACCAGTTCCCACCCGCCGGGTCGAAAACGGCGGAGCGGGGCCAGCCCAGGTTGATCACCATGACCAAGCCCCACAGAACGGCGAGAACGTTCACCACGATTCCCCACCGGCCGAGCGAGAAGAGCTTCTCCTGGGCCGGTGTCGCCGAGTCTCCGGCCGGCCAGCCCCTGAGGCGACGGAGCAGCAGAGGTGTCGTCACCATCAGGTAGGCGATGTAGAGCAGCATGATGCAGACGCTTGCCAGGGTGGTGAACAGCGCCGGGTTACCCACGTTGACCAGCAGCAGCACCGACACCAGCACACCGACGACGATCGCGGGACGGATCGGGGTTCCGGTGCGCGGGTTGACCTTGGCCAGTGCCGTCGAGAACGGGAGCACTCGGTCGCGTGCCATCGAGAACAGCATCCGCGTCGTCGCGGTCTGGATGGCGAGCGTGCAGACGGAGACAGCGATCACGACGTCAACCAGGAAGACGCGCCCGAGGGTGTCGCCGAGCCGGGAGAGCAGGACCGACGGCAGGCCCTGCGTCGGGTCGCCCAAGCTGCCGTCGTCCACGCTGTTCGCGGCCATCATGGTGGCGAGCAGCATGAACGCGCCGCCGACGCCGGAGACGACGACCGCACGCAGGATGGTCCGCGGGGCAGTTCTCCGCGGGTTCTTCGTCTCCTCCGAGAGCTCGCCGGCGCTGTCGAAGCCGACCAGGACGTAGGCGGCCATCAAGCCTGAGATCGCGAAGGACCAGAGGTAGCCGGCGCCCTGCCCACCGATGCCAGCGGTGTGCAGCACGATCCCGGGGCCCCGCTTGGCGTGGGCGAACAAGGCGATGCAGAGCAGTGTTACGCCGACGAGCTCACAGACGACGCCGGTCGAGTTGATGATCGACATGACGCGCACCCCGACGGAGTTGATCGCGGTGGTGACCACCAGCAGGATCACGCCCAGCAGTACTGCGTTCGTCGAGCCGGTCGTGGAGGACAGGGAGGGGTCCCCGCCGAAGAGCTGGAAGCCCGACCAGATGGCGGGCAGGACCACCTGTAGTGCGATGGCGGCACCTGCGACGGTCACGACCTGGGCGACGAGCATCAGCCACCCGGCCATCCAGCCCCACAGGTGTCCACCGAGCCGGGTGGCCCACTGGTAGATGCACCCCGAAATCGGGTAGCGGGCAGCGAGCTCAGCGAAGCAGAGGGCCACCAGCAGCTGGCCGACGAAGACGATCGGCCACGTCCAGAAGAAGGACGGGCCACCGAAGGAGAACCCGAAGGCAAAGAGCTGGAAGACCGTGGTCAGGATCGAGACGAAGGAGAATCCTGCGGCGAAGGAGCCGAAGGAGCCGATGCTGCGGTGCAGCTGCTGGCCGTATCCGAAGCTGGCAAGGTCGGACGTGTCACCGTCCTTGCCGGTGGTCGCCGTCCGCGGTGTTGTCGTAGTCATGATCCGGCCTCCGATGTGCGAAGGCCCGAGCTATGGGCGCAGCCCCGGGCCGATATCGGCCTCCCGGGCTTTTCTCCCGCCGTGGAACGGACTCGCACGTGCTGCGCGATACCGCCTGCATCTCTTGGACCAGACCCTCAGCGCGGCGGCTGCGGCGGAACCCTAGATGCGCCCCGCTCGCATGAGCGGGTCGTGAACCATTCAAGGGGCGAGCGGTATCTGGGCAGTGTCTCGCGCGTAACGGTCAGGTATCCGAACACCGCGAGGTGTTTCGTGATCGTTTCCGACTCCTCACAGAGGAACCACTGAGACGGCGACACTCACGATGACTTCGATCCGCGAGCACTGCCCGACGGTGGCATGAGACGCGGCCGGACCGTGGTCGGCGTTCTCGGTGACGTAACCCGGACCTGATCACGTCGTAACGATCCGCGTGTGTTCTTGGAACCGTCATCAATCGAGGCACGAACAAGTGAATGAGGTGGCCCCATGACCGCACTCTCCGAGCAGGTGCCCGTGTTTGACCAGATCGGTGGCCAGGAGTCGATCGAGGTCGTCGTGGAGGATTTCTACGTGCGGGTGCTGGCCGACCCCGAGCTGGCGGGAGCTTTCACCGGGGTGAACATGGGGCGGTTGAAGGGAAAGCAGGTCGAGTTCTTCAGCGCCGCGCTCGGCGGCCCGGAACCCTACCGAGGCGCGACGATGCGCGACGTGCACCGGGGCAGGGGCATCACCCAACGGCAGTTCGACCTTGTCGCCACCCACCTGAGCGAGGCCCTCAGTTCCGCGGGGGTGCCCGAGGCGACGGTGGCCGGCATCATCGGCACGGTCGCGCCCTTGGCCGAGGACATCGTCGCCAAGCAGATGTGAGCGTCAGACGTCGATTGAGGCGGGCACCGCCGTCACGTGTGCTCGCCCGATCAGCATGATCATCAGTCCGTCGACCAGCAACTGCACGCCGAGCAGGATGCCGAGCAGCGTGTAGGTCGCCGCCACGATGTTGAACAGGACGATGAGGCCCAGCGCGGTGGACACGAGGCCACCGAAGAGCAGCACCCACCGATGAGCGTGGTTCTCGACGGCGACCACGAGTCTCGTGACCCCGCTGACCAGGAAGAGAGCACCGGCGATCAGTGTCAAGGTCAGGGCAGCCACCCCGACGTTGCGCAGAATCATCAGCCCCAGGACTGTCAGCAGCCCACCGCTCAGGGCGGCGGACCAGAAGCCGGGCCTGCCAATGCGGAACAGGGCTGCGGCGAGCGCGAAGATGCCCGACACAAGGGTCAGCCAGCCAAGGAGTAGTACCGACACCACCGTGGCCAACACGGTGTCGCCGAGGACGATGAAGCCGGCAATGACGAGCAGGACGCCAAGGATGACGTCCCAACCGGTC
>JADGOX010000141.1 GCA_017882745.1 Mycobacteriaceae bacterium
CGATGTCGCCGTCGTGCTTCGTGATCTCACGCCACGCCAGGTACTCCGCCGGGGTCAACTCGCTGCCCCACGCGGTGGCGATGGGCACGCCGCGGTCCAGGTAGTCGGCCTCGGTTCGCTGCCAGGCCTGGACGTAGCGGTAGAACGGGATGGTCGGATGGATGTGATGAACCAGGTGGTAGTTCTGGTAGAACATCAGCGGATTCATCAGCCGCTCCCAGCCGACGCGGATACGCGTCGCGTGGAAGCGGTTGACCTTTGCGGTCACGCCCAGATCGTGATGTGGCAGCCAGTCGAACCACCAGGCCAAGAGGCCGAGCCCGAGCCGCTGCGGAATCAGGTAGATCAGTACCAGTTCCCACCCGTGGCCCATCATGACAAGCGTGGTCATGATGGCGATCACCGCAGCCAAGTTGGCCAGCAGGCCGATGACCTCCTTGCGGGGGCGCCGCGCCATGCGCGACAGGTAGAACCGGAAGTACCACACGTCCTGGGTCATCCACCGCAGCGGTAGCTGCCATGCGGGGCCGTGCTCGGACCACGCGTCGGGATCGGTGTAGATGTCCTCATTGGTGTTCAGGTGATGCTCGATGTGGATGTACCTGATCAGCGGGTATGTGCCCCAGGCGGCGACGAACGGCACCGACACGCGACCCAGTAGCTCGTTGACCCACCCCATTCGGCCCGCTGCGTGGTGCGTCGATTCGTGCAGCACGGTGAACATCGAGAAGGTGACAAATGCGTGCGTCGGGATCGTCAGCCACAGCCACCATCTGCTGAAGTCGCCCAATACGACGTAGGTGGCCGCGATCCACACGGTAAACGAGACGACCCAGACAAGCGTGGTGGGTGCCGCGATGCGCGGCAGCGAAATCCCCGGATCGGGCACGCTCCGCCGGGCCGCGGCAGCCTCACTCTCCGACGGAATCGCTACCCGCGCGGGCAGCTCGGATTCGCTGATGTCAAGCATCGACCTCTCCTCACCATGACAAGCATCTTGCCTGCGTCGCCATTGCATACAACTCGAGGATAATTGTCAATAGTAGACACACATTACGGAGTTGTGTAAGAGCTCGATTGTGTCGCCGACTGAAGCTCGCCACCCTGCCCAGCAGGTGCTCGATGGACTCCCCGCCGTTGGGTGCGTCGGGGGTGGGGCTCGCTGCGGGTTCGCCGGCATGCGCCGACGCCCAGAAGTCGCGACAGTCGTTCCAGAGTCCCTCGGCCAAGGCCACCTCGCCGCCGTCCGGTGCACCCAGCCCACCAGATCAGCGGCCAGCCCCAAAACGACCACTGTCGATACGGCTCATCGGTGGATCGAGGCTCAGGCGTAGAAGCGCAACACCGGTTGGGCGATGCACACGGGCTTGTCGGCGTTCTCGGCTTCGATCACGCAGTCGACCGTGACCTGCACGCCACCGGTGATCTCCTCCACCGACGCAAGAGTGGCGCCCAGGCGGATCCTCGAGCCCACGGGGACCGGCGCGGGAAAGCGCACCTTGTTGAGCCCGTAGTTCACAGCCACGCCCATGGTCTCGACGGTGAGGATCTCCGACCACAGCGGGATGAGGAGAGACAACGTGAGGTACCCGTGCGCGATGGGCCCACCGAAGGGGCTCTCCCTCGTCGCACGCTCGACGTCGACGTGGATCCACTGGTGATCGTCGGTCGCATCGGCGAAGGTGTTCACCCGCTCCTGGGTTACCTCGACCCAGGCGCTGTACCCCAGGTGTTGTCCGGACAATGGGGCCAGGTCGTGGACGGTGGCGACGGTGGTGGTCACATGTTCTCCTGGTGGTTCCGTACGGCTCATCCGGGCAGGCCGAGCAGACGGACGGCATTGTCTTTGAGCACGAGCGGGCGTACCGCGTCCTTGATCTCCAGCGCCGCGAAGTCGGTCATCCACCGGTCGGGGCTGAGTAGTGGGAAGTCTGAGCCGTAGAGCACCTTGTGCTTGAGGAGTCCGTTGACTGCCCGTACCAGTTGCGGCGGGAAGTACTTCGGCGACCAGCCGGAGAGATCGATGAACACGTTGGCCTTGTGGGTGGCCACCGAGATCGCGGCGTCCTGCCACGGCACCGAGGGGTGCGCCATGATGATCGTGAGCTGCGGGAAGTCGGCAGCCACGTCGTCGAGGAGCATGGGGTCGGAGTAGCGCAGCTTGATGCCGTGCCCGCCGGGCATGCCTGCGCCGATGCCGGTCTGGCCGGTGTGGAACAGGGCCGGTACACCCAGCTCACTGATGGCCGCGTAGAGCGGATAGAACGCGCGGTCGTTCGGGTCGAAGGCCTGCATGCTCGGGTGAAACTTGAACCCGCGGACACCGTGCTCGGTGACGAGACGCCGTGCCTGTTCCACAGCATCGACCCCCTGCAGGGGGTCGACGGATCCGAACGGGATGAGAACGTCGTTGTTGCGGGCCGCGCCCTCAGTCACCTCTTCGCTGGAGATCGCCGGCCACCCGGTGGCGGTGCCGGCGTCGACGGTGAACACGACAGCGGCCATCTTCCGCTCGCGGAAATACTCCGCCACCTGGTCGACGGTCGGGGTGCGCTCGTCGTCGCTGTTGAAGTACTTCGCCGACGCGGCCATCAGTTCGTCGTCCAGCGACGCGTGGCCGTGGCTGTCGACCTCGATGTGTGCGTGCATGTCGATTGCGACGAGGGAGCTGACGTCGATGGCGGACTCATAGCGGGTCATGGGACTCAAGCCTCCGGGGGAGTGGGGAACTTCTCGCCAACGGTCTGCTCGTGCGGCCCGAAGGTGGTGGCCCACACGTCGGCGAGGGCATCGGCCGACCACCCGCCGTCGGCAAATCCCGCAACCACCTGCTCGGGATGCGACCACACCGTCACCCGGTCACCGCCCACGCCAACGGCTTGGCCGGTGATGCCGGCTGCGGAGTCGGAGGCCAGGAAGGTGATGACGCCGGCCGCGTCCTGCGGGGTGCCGAACGCGAGTGCCCGACGGGCGAATGGCGGCATTACCTCGCCGCGTCGGGCCGCATCGACGTAGGGCTTGAAGAAGGGGACGGTTTCGGTCATCGCGGTGGCGGCCACGGGGATGACGGCGTTGACGGTGATATTCGCGCGGGCCAACTCCATCGACCAGGTGCGGACCATGCCGACGATGCCGGCCTTCGCGGCGGCGTAGTTGGTCTGCCCGAAGTTTCCGCGCTGGCCGGTCGGTGAGCCGATGCAGATGATCCGGCCGCCGGTGGCCTGCTCGCGCATTCGGACGGCCGCGGCGCGCACGCAGGTGAAGGTGCCCCGCAGATGGACGTTGATGACAGTGTCGAAGTCATCGTCGGTCATCTTCCAGACCACAGTGTCCCGCAGCACCCCGGCGTTGGTCACGAGCACGTCGAGCTGACCGTAGGTGGAGACCGCGGTGTCGACCAGGAGCTGTGCGGTCTCGGAGCTGCCAACCGGGGCCACCACGGCCACGGCCTGCCCGCTCGCATCGGTGATGCTGGCCACCGCGGCATCGGCGACCTCGGCATCCACGTCGTTGACAACCACGCGTGCGCCCGCCGCGGCCAGGTCTTGGGCGTAAGCGAGCCCGAGGCCCCGTCCGCTTCCCGTGACGACGGCTACCTTGTTTGCGAGGTCCACTGCTGCTCCTCAACGTCGGTGGCGCCCGTGCCAGCGCCGAGGACCACAGTAAGAGTCTATAGTTGCTGATGTCAACGATTGAGTTCATCATTGGCTTCGTGTGAGGGAAGTGGTCCGATGAGTGCTGATCACGACACGCCTCGCCTCGCCGAGGACGTGGGTTTCCTGCTGTCACGCGCGAGCGGGATGGCCGTCCGCAGCACTAATGCCGCACTGCAGCCGTGGGATTTGCGTGTGCGCCAGTACTCCGTGTTGTCGCTGCTCGCCGAACGCGCCGAAGGCATCTCCCAGCGTGAGCTGGCGGAGTTCCTCGGCCTCGATCCGAGCCAGGTCGTGGCCTTGGTCGACGACCTCCAGCGCGCCGGTCACGTCGTGCGACTCGCTGATCCGCAGGACCGTCGGATGCGTTTGGTGACGCTGACCGCGTCGGGCCGCGTCCATTTCGCCGGTGCCGTACCTGCGGCTGACCGCGCGATGGCCGCTGCCCTGGGTGCGCTCAGCCCGAGCGAAACACGCACCCTAGGGGAGCTCCTGGCGCGGGTGGTGCAGCGTAATCTCCACGGCGGCTGACCAACGCAATGAAGCTCCCTTCCGTCGGCTGGAAGGGGCGGCTCTGGGAACCGGACATGCGGCCGAGGCTCAGACGCTATGGCAGGGAACAGAGCAGTCGCGTATCTCGAACCGGGCAGAGTAGCGGTGCAGGACACGCCTTATCCGAGGTTGGAGATCGTCGATGGGCCCGGCGTCAACCGGGCCAATGTCGGCCGCAAGGTTGAGCACGGCGTCATCCTGAAGGTGGTGTCCACCAACATCTGCGGCAGCGACCAGCACATGGTGCGCGGGCGGACGACTGCCCCGGCAGGACTTGCTCTCGGCCACGAGATCACCGGTGAGGTGATTGAGGCCGGCCGTGATGTCGAGTTCATCAAGGTGGGAGACCTGTGCTCGGTGCCCTTCAACATTGCGTGTGGCCGCTGCCGCAAGTGCAAGGAGCGCAAGACCTGCATCTGCCTGAACGTGAACCCCGATCGACCCGGCTCGGCCTACGGCTACATCGCCGGTGCCGGTCCGGTGGGCCTTGCCGCCGCAGTCAGTGCGCA